>NZ_RYYM01000001.1:0-408206 GCF_004379075.1 Campylobacter sp. US25a | reverse complement strand
ACACGACTCATACTTATAATTATACTAATTTGTATAATTACTGTCAAGGCTTATTAGCCTTGCCCCTTTGGGGGTGAATTTCTCCTTGTGGCTTACCCAACAAACTTTTTAACTAAACTTCTCTCCTTTCTATTGAATTTCTATATTTGAAAAATTTTATTATTTAAAAAGTATATGTTAAAGTATATGTTATTTGTATTATTAATTTTTAAAGTATGTTATTTTAGGTATTTTAACTATAAATCACACTACGACCTCGGGCGCCACTTATTTTTTGCGGGAATAGCTCAGGGGAAGAGCACAACCTTGCCAAGGTTGGGGTCGCGAGTTCGAATCTCGTTTCCCGCTCCATAGAGTAAAAAAATATAAAATTTTTTTTAATTATAAATTCTCGCTTTTCTCTAATACTAAAAAATACTCATTTTCTAGAATTTCAAGTTCTTTTTGCATTACTTCAAGTTCTTGATAAAGCTTGTTAATACCTATTTCTTGATATACATTTGGATCGGATAAATCTTGATTTAATTTAGCTATCTTTTGCTCTAAAAAATCTATTTTTTCAGGATGGTTTTTTAATATCTCATTTTCTTTGTAGCTCAATTTTTTAGAGCTTTTTTCTTTTTGGTTATTATTTTGCTCTTGGGTTTGAAGCTCTAAAGCAAAATTATCCAATTCTTCAATTTCTTTTTCATTTTCAAGATATTCAGTATAAAGAGTGTGTAAAATATTTATATATCCATTTCCCTCAAAAGTATAAAGTTTTGTTGCGATTTTATCAACAAAATATCTATCGTGTGATACTAGCAAAATAGCCCCTTCAAAACTGAGTAAATATTCTTCTAATATATTAATCGTAGCTATATCAAGATCATTAGTTGGCTCATCTAAAATCAAAACATCATATTCTTTAGTAAAAAGCAAGGCTAAAGCAACGCGATTTTTCTCTCCGCCACTTAAAAGAGCTACGCTTTTATCTAAAAATTCCTTAGGAAATAAAAAATTTTTCAAATATCCATAAACATGCATATTTTTACCACGAACTTCAACCCTATCTCCTCCATTGGGACAAAAAATTTCAAGCAAGCTTTTATCAGAATTTACCAAGCTTCTAGCCTGATCAAAATATCCTATCTTAAGCTCTCCGCGTTTTATTTCACCGCTATCTTGTTTTATTTGCCCTATAAGAATTTTTAACAATGTCGATTTTCCACAACCATTTCTTCCTACGATAGCTATGCGTTCACCTTGTAAAACACGCGTTGAAAAATCTTTAAAAAGATTTTTATTGTTTATATTTTTGCTTATATTTTTAAGCTCAAAAAGCATTTTTTTACGATTGATCGTTTTTTCTCCATTAAAATTTAAAGCCGCTCTTGAAATTTCAAGTTTTAAGCGTTTGATTGCTCCGGGATTTTTTTTCGCTTCTTCACGCATTTTAAAAATGCGTTCTTTTCGTCCTTCATTTCTTTTAAGTCTTGCTTTAACCCCTCTTCTAAGCCATTCTTCTTCGCTTTTTAATTGCTTTAAAAGAGTTTCATGGCTCTTAGCAAGGCTTTGCAAAATTTGTGTTTTTTTCTCTAAATAGTTTGCATATCCGCCTTTAAAAATACTAAGTTTACCCTGCTCTACTTCTACACACTTGTGCGCTATAGCGTCAATAAAATATCTATCATGGGAAATAAAAATCACACACATCTTTGAATTTTTTAGCAATTCTTCCAAAAAGCTTGTCATATATACATCTAAATGATTAGTTGGTTCATCAAGCAATAAAATATCAGGATTTTTTAGTAAAAGTATGCAAAGTCCAACGCGGCGTATCTCTCCGCCACTTAGAGTAGATATAATGCGATTTTCATACTCAAGCAAACTAAATTCTTTTAAAACGCGTATTATTTTAGATTCTATATTCCAAGCATCTTTACTATCAATCAAAGTCATAAGTGTATCTATTTTTTTAAGATGATCTTTATTATTAGGATCTTCTTCTAATTTTTTATGCAGTATTTCATATTCTTCTAAGGCATTGTAAATTTCTGCAAGCTCTTGCTTGATAGCTTCTTTTACACTTAAATTTGCATTAAAATCAACGGTTTGTGAAAGCATGGCTATGCTTTTTCCATTTTGTCTTATTACTCTACCGCTATCTAAAGGAAGTGTGCCTAAAAGCGTTTTTAAAAAAGTAGATTTTCCTTCTCCATTTTTCCCTATAATAGCAATCTTTTCTCCCTCGTTTGCACTAAAATTTGCTTCATTTAAAACTATTTTGTCTCCAAATTTTTTTGAAGCTTCAATTAAATCTATAAGAGCCATTTTTTAT
Source organism: Campylobacter sp. US25a (assembly GCF_004379075.1). Lineage (NCBI taxonomy): Bacteria > Pseudomonadati > Campylobacterota > Epsilonproteobacteria > Campylobacterales > Campylobacteraceae > Campylobacter > Campylobacter sp. US25a. Next base: position 405,886 of record NZ_RYYM01000001.1, on the reverse strand, counting down.
CCTTGACTGAGTTTAAAGCTAAAACTAGAACCATAGCCTAAAGTGCTAGAAATTTCAAGATAACTTTTATGTATATTTAAAATTTTCTTTACTAAAAAAAGTCCCAAACCAAAAGAATTATCACTTTTTACATCAATTTTATAAAATTTTTTTGTAATCAATTTTATTTTATCTTCTTCTATGCCTTTTCCAAAATCTTGGACTATTATCTTTTGATCTCTTGCTGTTAAAATGACTTCTTTTTGACTATATTTTAAAGCATTGGAAAGCAAATTTATAATCACTTGCTCGATTAAAAATTCATCAGCCTTAACTTTCGTGCTTTTACCTTGCAATACAACTCTTTCAAAGCCTGGGTTTTTAGTAATTTTTTCACACAGAGAAAAAAGATCAAATTCTTGCATTTGCAAGGCTTCACTATTAAGATTAAAAACAAAATTAAGCTTATGGGTCAAAGCATTAAGTTTAATGCTTTGGCGCGAAATTTTTTCTAGCAATTCCTTTTTTAATTTTTTATCTTCCAATTCCTCGTCTTTTAGCATCTCTAAGCTAAGATCAATCACGCTTAATGGATTTTTAAGCTCATGAGAAATAGCAGAAATCACGCTAGCAAGCTGAGTATTTTTTAAAGTAATTTTATCGCTTTGTTTTTTATTTTTTTGGGTATTCTTTAGAATTTTCTCCTTAGTTTTTAAAAGTTTCTCATTTAGCAAATTAAATTCTTTAAACATTCCTTTTTCTAATATAACAACTTTATGATCCCCTATAGAATCCAAAAAATCCAAAATTTTATTAAAATTTTTCTCTATTCTTCTACCTAACAACAACATTAAAATAAAAACAAACAGCAAGCACACTCCAAAACCGATTGCTATTTTTGTCCAAAAAAGTTCTAAATCTAAAAAACGAGGATAAACAATAATAATATATTTATATCCTTTGTAAATAAAGCTTTTAGTAAGAATTTTTTTTGAATTAAAATTTAAAATTTCTCCTTCTTTAAGATTAGAAAAAAAATTAGGATTTTTTACAGAACTTATTTTCATATCATTGTTTAGGATAATAAAATCAGCCCTAGTATCTTTAGCAAAATCCTTGATATTAGCATCATTTAAATGCTCTAAGAGAGAAAATTTTAAAACATCATCAAGGCTTTTGATTTTTTGTTCATATTGTTTTGTAAGCAAGAAATTAAGATAAGAGTTAGTAAAAGTATAAAAAATAAACCCAAAAATCAAAGCCAATACAACAAAAAAAACTATAAAAATATTTTTAGTTTTTAGCATAATTTATAGCCAACACCCCTAACACTTATAATATGATCTTTTAGTTTTGGAAATTTATTTCTAAGTCTTGTTAGAGCTATATTGATTGTTTTATCACTTGTAGTATCATCTTTCCAAACACTTTCGCTTAAAAATTGTCTAGCAAGCAAGGTATTTGGATTTTCAAAAAAACATTTTAAAAGCTCATAGTCAAGATTTGAGATTTCTAATTTTTGATTTTTATAAAAAAATTCATAATTGGGTAAATCCAAAATAAAATCACCAAAAGATAGTTTTTCTTCTTCTTTTTTATGGCGTTTTAAAATTGCTTTAATGCGAAGCAAAAGCTCATTAAAATCAAAAGGTTTGCAAACATAATCATCACAACCACTTTCAAAGCCTTCGAGCAAATCTTGATGCAAAGCCTTGGCTGTAAGAAAAATAACTGCTTCTTTGTATCCTTGCTCTCTTAAATCTTGAATTTTTTCTAAAGAATCTCCACTTGGCAAATTTCTATCGACTATTAAAAGATCGATTTGCTCATTATCAAGCAAATCTTCAACTCCAAAAAAATCTACTAAAGATATAACTTCATAACCACTAGATTTTAACTTTAAAACAAGCAGCTCGTTTAAATCTATATCATCTTCTATAATTAAAATTTTAAATTTCAACATATTGGACAAATACACACGCCTCTAATTGTTTTAGTTCATCTAATACTTCTTTTTGAACTTTTTCATCAATCAAAACAACAGCCAAAGCATACCCAAAACCATCTCTGCCAAGCCTAAAATCAGCTATGTTGATATTTTTAGCTGCCAAGACAGAACTGATTTTAGCTATAACTCCTGGTATGTCTTTGTTTTTAAAAATAATCATTTTCCCTTTTGGCTTAAAATCAGTTTTAAAGCCATTTAATCCAACTATACGTTGTTCATTTTCATTAAACACTGTTCCTGAAACACTGATATTTGAATTTTCGGTGATAATTTTAACGCTAAGTTTATTATTATAACCACTATTTGGAAGAGTTTCGCAAGATAATTCAACTCCTTTTTCCTTGGCTACAAATTCTGCATTAACATAATTAATTTTTTCTCCTAAAATTCCACCCAAAGCACCAACAGCTGCAAAGGTTAGCATAGAATTTGCATACTCGCCAATAATTCCTTCGGCCTCTAATTTAATACTTTTTATCGGATTTTTATCAATTTGAACAGCTAAAAAAGCCATTTTAGAAACAAGTTCTATATAAGGAGCCACAAAAGGTGGTAAATCTTCAGTTTTAATTGGTAAATTTAAGGCATTAGGATAAGCTACGCCTCGTGCTGCACTTAGCGCTTGCTCACAAGCTTCTCTTGCGATATTGTCTTGACTTTCTAAAGTATTTGCTCCTAGGTGAGAAGTAACTGAAATATTTTCAAAGTCTAAAAGAGGATGATTAGTCGCAGGTTCTTTATCGAATACATCTATACCAAGCCATGCTATTTTACCACTTTTTAAACCTTCATATAAAGCCTCTTCTGTGTACAATCCTCCGCGAGCACAATTTATTAATCTTATTCCATCTTTCATTTTTGCAATTTCTTGCTTTCCTATCATACCATTGGTTTCTTTGGTTTTTGGTGTGTGAATGGTAATAAAATCACTTTTTTCTAAAATTTCATCCAAATTTTTTGCTTGCTCCATATCTAAATCTGTAATCTTAGAAGCAGAAATATACGGATCGTAGGCTAAAATTTTCATACCAAATGCTTTAGCACGGATAGCCACTCTTGAACCTATATTTCCAAAACCTATAACCCCTAGCGTTTTGTTCATCAATTCAATGCCATACCATTTTTCTCTTTCCCATTTTCTTTCAATTTTTAAAAAATTATGAGCATTGACAAAGCTTCTAGCTGATGTTAAAAGATGTGCCATTGTTAGTTCAACTGCGGCAATAGTATTTGCAGTTGGGACATTCATCACAATCACTCCTCTTTTAGAACACTCTGGAATATCAACATTATCTACGCCCACCCCAGCACGCACAAGCGCTTTTAATTTTTTGGCATGATTTAAGAAATTTACATCTATATCCGTAGAACTTCTAGTAATAGCAACTTCAACATCACTTAGCATTTGCATAAGTTCATCTTTTGGAACTTTTGCAGCTTCTATAAGCTCAATATCTTCAGCTTTTCTTAGAATATCGACACCTTTATCCAAAATAGCATCACATACTATAATCTTTTTTTTCATAGCCAAATTTCCTTTACTTCTGTATTTATTTTATATTTTTTTAATTCTTTGATAATATCATCTATAAGTTTTTCATTACCTGTATCCAAAAAGATTTCTGGACTATCGCCTGATTTAAGAAGAAAATACTTCACATTAAAAGAATTTAAAGTCTGTCTTAAGCAAAACATAGAGTAAATATCATATTTTCCAACTATAAGTTGATAATATTTATTTTTCTCCTTAAGCTCGCTAGTATCCACATTAAAATATAAGGTAAATTTTTCTGCTGCTGGGGTAAAATCTCTTGTAGGCCATTTTGCTAATTCTTCTTGCCATGAAAGATCTTGATTTTGAGCTTGAATGCTTGGCTGCGTATTTGTATCTTTAGCAAATTGTGGAATGAAATTTACATTAGCTTTAAATTGCCAAAGTAATGTAAAAACAACAGCAAGCAAAATGAGTAATAAAATACTCAAAATGCTTATTGTAAAGTATTTTTTCATTAAGTTAGTTGATCTTTAATGATATCACCTAAGGTTACTTTATCATCATTATTGATTTCATTAAGAACTTCTCTTTCTTTCATTCTAATAAGATTTTTAACACTTAGGCGAATTCTATTTTTCTTTTCATCAATAAAAACTATAGCAGCTTCAATATCGTTGCCAATTTTTAAATTTTCAAGCATAGAAGTGCTTATATCTTCTTTATGAATTAAAGCATCAACATTTTTACTTAGCTCTACAAAAACGCCAAAATCTTTAATATCACGGATAGTGCCTTTTACAATATCGCCGACTTTATGAATTTTGGCATATTCTTGAACTGGAGAGCTACTTAATTCTTTTGTGCTTAATGATATTTTTTGGTTTTCTTCATCTATTTTGATAATTTTTACTTTGATTTTATCCCCTTGAGAGAATTTGTCTTTGCATTTATCATTTCTATCCCAAGAAGCATCTTCATTATGCAACAAACCTTCAATACCGCCAAGTCTAACAAACGCACCAAAAGAAGTTACTGAGGTAATTTCTCCCTCAACCACATCTGCAATTTTGTAAGATTTCATAAATTCATCAAAAGGTCTAGAAAGTAAATTTCTTAAAGAAACTCTTAAGCGTCTTTCATTTGGATTGATTTCAATTACTTCAACATCAATTTCTTGGCCTTTGTTGATATAATCTTTTGGATTTTTAATATTTTTATCCCAAGAAATTTCACTGATATGTAAAAATCCTTCTATATCATTTCCTAAATCCACAAAAGCACCGTAAGGCTCTATATTTGATACTATTACTTTAATGGTATCACCTACATCAAGAGTATCTTTTATCTCACTCCATGGATCAGGTAAAGCCGCTTTTATAGATAAGGATAAATGCTTGCGTTCTTTATCATACTTTATAACTTTAACTGGAACTTTATCACCCTCTTTATAAAGTGTTCCAGGATTTACAGGTCCTTTGTAAGAAATTTCGCTGTAATGAACAAGGCCATCAACACCTCCTACATCTACAAACATACCATAGGTGGTAATTTTTTTCACAATACCTTCAATTAAATCTTCTTGTTGTGCTACATTATTGATCAATTCTTTGCGTTTTCTTCTCTCCTCATCTAAAGTTTTTTTACGAGAAACAATGATACTTTGCTCATCTTTGTCGATTTTAATAATTTTAACTTTAAACGTTTTGCCTATAATGTTATTTGTTTCTTTGAAGCCATATTGAGATTTTGGCAAGAAAAATTCAACATCATTTTCATCAACAACTATCAATCCGCCTTTATTTTTTCCAACTACTTTTACGGTAAAAATATCATCTTGATTTTCTTGATAGTTTTTAATAAATTCAATAACTTTTTCTTTTCTCAAAGCTTTTTTATGAGAAAGTAAAGATCTGCCACCACGAGAACCCATAACAGCAACTTTAATACTATCGCCTACATTAAATAATAGCTTAGAATTATCATCTTGTATTTCACTAAGAGCTAAAATACCTTCAGATTTTTTGCCTATATCTACATAAACTTCATCATTTTTAATCTCTACAATCACACCCTCTGTTGTAGTCTCTTCTCTTGATTTATCGAAAGCCTCTAAAAGCAGTCCAAAATCTTCTTCCTCAAGATAATCATCTACGCCGCCTTGAACTTTTTTGTTCACCTCGCTCATTATGGTCCTTTAAAATAATTTTTAGAAATTGATTGATTTTACCTTATTTTTCTTTAATTAGTGTTAAGTTTTTTTATTTTTATTAATTTTTTTTAAATTTTTGACTTTTTTATTCTATATTGAAAACATTTTTTAATTAATTTTAAAATTTTCTATTTTGGCGATAACTTTTTGTATGATCCAATCAGGAGTACTAGCGCCTGCGCTAATACCACAATGTTTTTTATCTAAAAACCATTCTTTTTTTAACTCTTCTTCGGTTTCAATTAGATAACTATCTTCACAATTAGTTTTTGCAATCAAAAAAAGTTGTTTTGTATTGGCTGAGTTTTTACCCCCTACAACAACCATAACATCACTTTTAAGCGAGAGTTCTTTAATAGCATCTTGATTTTTAAAAGTTGCATCACATATAGTATTAAAAACTCTTACTTCTTTGGTTTTAAGTATTAAAAAATTTACTATCTCCATAAAATGTTCAGGCTTCTTAGTTGTTTGGCTTACTACAGCTATTTTATTAGGAAGTTTTATATGTTGAAGATCTTTTTTATCCAAAACTACATAAGCTTTTGTGCTTACATAACTTTTTACTCCTTTAACTTCGGGATGATTTTCATCTCCAAAAATAACAACTTCATAACCCTCCTTGCTCATTTGCTCGCAAATTTGTTGTGGCTTTGTAACAAAAGGACAAGTGGCATCAAAAATTTCTATATCTTTTTTTCTCAATTCTTCTAAATCTTGCTTTGTAATACCATGAGTTCTTATAATAGCCTTTTTTTCATTGCTTAAAGCTTTTATATTTTCCAAAGTTTTGACATTAAAATTTTTTTGTAAACGAGAAATTTCTTCGTTATTATGAATAAGAGGACCTATAGTTGCGGCATCTTTTATTTGTTCTGCTTTTTTAATAGCTCTTTTAACACCAAAACAAAAACCATAGTTTTTTGCTAATTCAATAATCAATCCTAGCTCCTAAATTTGATAAAATCTCTATAAAATTTGGAAAAGAAGTTTTTATACAATCACTATCATCAATTTCAACTCCACAAAGCAAACCTAAAATAGCAAAACTCATAGCAATACGGTGATCTCCATAGCTTTTAATTTTTGAAGATTTTAGTTCGCATCCACCTTCTATTTCAAAACCATCATCAAGTTCTCTAGCTTCAACACCACAAAGCTTTAGATTTTCAACCATCGCAGTAATTCTATCGCTTTCTTTAACGCGTAATTCTTTAGCATTTATTAAACTAGATTTACCCTTAGCCAAAGCAAAAGCTATAGCCAAAGCAGGCGCTTCATCTATCAACCAAGCGATATTATCTTTAACTTCTATGCCATTAAGCTTGCTAGACTCCACCCTGATCTCACCAATAGTTTCAAAATCATTTTGAGTTATTGTCATTTCAAGTTTGGCACCCATTTTTTGCAAAATTTTATACGCCTCTATACGAGTAGGATTAAGTAAAATATTTTTTAAAATAATTTGAGATTTAGGCAAAATAATAGCTGCTAAAACAAAATAAAAAGCCGAAGAAGGATCATTAGGAATGATTATATTTTGAGCTTTTAAAGGTTTTTTTAAAGGACTTATTTCAAGACTTAAGCCATCATTACTAACCCTTATTGGAGCTTTCATAGCCTTTAGCATGTTTTCACTATGATTTCGACTAAGAGAAATTTCACTAAAAGTGCATATATTATCAGCTCTAAAAGCAGATAAAATCATAGCTGTTTTAACTTGAGCCGAAGAAATTTCGCTTTTATAGTTAAAAGCTTTTAATTTTTGACCTTCTATACAAAGTGGAGCTAAATTTGCCTCATTTCTTCCATAAATTCTAGCGCCTATTTGAGTAAGTGGTTTGCTTATCCTTCTCATAGGACGATTATTCAAATACTTATCTCCACTTAAAACAAAAAAACCAGAAATTCCTGCTAAAAATCCTATCATCAAACGCATAGCGGTTCCTGAATTTCCACAGTCTAAAATACAATTTGGAGATAAAATTTCTTTAGGGGGTATAATTTTGACGCAAGAATCTTTTTGTTCAATTTTAGCTCCAAGATTTTTTATAATTTCAAGAGTGTTTAAAGTATCTTGAGCTAAGAGATAATTTTGAGCCTTATTTTCTTCTTGTGTTAAAAGCGAAAATATAGCAAAACGATGAGATATGCTTTTATCTGCTGCTATATTTTCAAGTATAGCATTTATAGAGGTTTGCAATTTGTAAATTTTCATCTTAAATCAAGACCTAAATTTTTAAGAGTATTTAAAATTTTACCCATGCATTCATTTACTTGATTATCTTCTAGAGTTTTATTTATATCTCTAAAAGAAAAACTCATAGTAATGCTATAAAATTCTTTAAGGTTTTCATCACTATAAATATCAACTAAACGAAAATTTTCAAGTATTTCTAAATTCAATTCTTCGATACAATTTTTAATCTGATTGTATTCAAAACCTTTAGGTATTAACACGCTAAGATCTCTAGTGATAGCTGGGAATTTGGAGTAAGGCTTAGCTATTTTAAAATCTTGCTTAATTAAATCTAAATCAAGTTCGCAAATATATGTTTTTGGCAAATCCCTCTCATTTTCTATTTTTAAATGCAAACGGCCTATAAAACCTACTTTAATATCCGATAGATAAATATCTGCTTGTTCATAAGGGCTTAAAATATTATATTTTGATGATTTTAGTTTAAAATCGCCTATAATATTTTTAATGTCTAAAAGAAAATCATAAAATTGCACCGATTCAGGTTTTGCCTTATTAGAAATTTTAGCTTCTTCTTTTAAGCCAGAATGGATAAATGCGATACGATTTAATTCTTGATTATTGACATTGAAAACAACCCCTAGTTCAAAAAGTTTAATAATTTTTTTAGAATTTTTTGCATTTAAACTTGCTGCATTCAATAAATGATTTAAAAGGGTTGTTCTTAAAGTATTAAGTTCTGCTGTAATTGGATTGATTAGTTTTAATTTAACAGAATCAAAACCCAATTTTTTAAGTTCTTCTTCATTGTCTAAAACATAATGTAAGCTTTCAAAATAACCACTAGCTACTGCTCTTTTCCTTAAATTTAAAAACTCAATATAATTTTTATATGTAAAATTTAAACGATTTTTTTCTACAAATTCTAAACCCTTGGAAGCAATATTATCAATACCTATAATTCTTACAACTTCCTCGCAAATATCTGATAAATTTTTAATATCAGGACGATGTAAAGGTGCTTTAACATTTATAAGCCCTTCGCCTGAAAGTATGAGTTCAAAACCTAATTTTTTCAATATTTTTAATACTTCATCTTTGTCAACATTTTGCCCTATTATATCGCCAATACTTTCAATACTTATTGGTATGATTGGTAATTCTTTGTCGGTTAAAATTTGTTGAGAAGAACTATAAATAACAAGATTTGGAATCTGCTCAAAAATACTAAGTAAAAAATCCATTCCTAAATTTAATTTAGGCTCACTTCCCCTAAAACTTCTATAAAGCATTTTTTCATCTTGATCTTTATGATATATTTTAGCATCTGCAATTACCAATGGATCGGTATAATTAGCCTCAATAATAATTATTTTAGAATCATCTTTGCATCTACTTTCATTATTTTGGAAAATTCCGCTAAAGCTTAAAAGTTTATCTTTATAAGATACTTTTGTTTCTCCATGCATTTGCTTGCTTAAATTGATGGTAAATTCTTCATCTTTTTCAGAAAAACTACTTAAATCATAAGCATTAAAAAGAACACCAGTTGAATGCGTTGCATAATTTAATAAATTTTCTATGGAATTTTTTCCCAAACCTTCAATTTGAGCAAGTCTTAAACTAAGCAATAAATTTGTTTGAATTTCTTCTTTTAGCTCTATAGCTCGATAATTATAAAGTCCGTTAAGTTCTTTCTCAGCTGCTAAGCGCAAAATTCTACCGATACCCAAAACATTTTCACTTTCTTTGAATGGTTTTGGTTCTTTTAAATTTAAATTTAAAGCTGTAGCTAAATCACGAGCAATACCATAAATACTTAAACAATCACCCCTATTAGGAGTAAGTTCTACTTCTATTAGCTCATCATTAAAAATTTCATAAGTATTTAAAGCTCTCCCAAGTTCTAATTTCCCTATACTCTCATCTAAAAGCATAATTCCTTCATTGATTTTTTCAAAACCCAATTCTAAACTAGAACAAAGCATACCACAAGAATCCACTCCTCGTAATTTTGCTTCTTTTATTTCCATACCGTTTGGCATGATAGCACCTTTAGTTGCAACAGCTACAAATTGTCCTACATCAACATTCGCAGCACCGCAGACAATTTGCAAGGTTTCACTTCCGATATCAACTTGACAAATGCTTAATTTATCTGAATTTTCATGTTTAATTTTTTCCTCAACATAGCCTACAACAACTTTATCTGGAGCCTTTAAAACGCCAACCCTATCAACTTCTATACCTATAGAATTTAAAGTTTTAGCTATTTTATCTGAACTTATTTCTTCAAGTTCTAACCAATCATTCAACCAACTTTTAGTAATTATCATCTAAACTGCTCCAATAATCTTAAATCACCTTCAAATAAAGATCTTAAATCTGGAATTTGATGCAAAAGCATTGCAAAACGCTCTACTCCTAATCCAAAAGCATAGCCACTTACATTTTCATAACCAACAAAATTATAAACATTAGGATCAACTATTCCACATCCTAAAACTTCGAGCCAACCTGTATGTTTGCAAACTCTACAACCCTTTCCTTTGCAAAATACACAAGAAATATCAACTTCAGCAGAAGGTTCTGTAAATGGGAAAAAACTTGGACGAAAACGAACTTTCACATCTCCAAACATATAACGCAAAAAATCTTCCAATACACTTTTTAAATTTGCAAAGCTAACCTTTTGCCCTTCTTCCACTACAAGGCCTTCAACTTGATGAAACATAGGAGTATGCGTAATATCAAAATCTCTTCTAAATACAGCACCAGGGGCTATCATCCTAATAGGAGGTTTTTGTGCAAGCATTGTCCGTATTTGCACTGGCGAAGTTTGTGTTCTTAAAAGCCTTTTATCATCAAAATAAAAGGTATCTTGCATATCTCTTGCAGGGTGAGATTTAGGTAAATTCAACGCTTCAAAATTATGAAAGTCATCTTCTATTAAAGGCCCTTTTTCTATGCTAAAATTCAAAGCTATAAAATACTCTATGATTTTATCCATGGTGCTCATAACAGGATGCAAGGCACCTGTTGTAATACTTTCATCAAAATAGTTAAAATTTAAAGCATCTTGTTTCATTCTTTCTTCTAAAGCAAGATTTTCCAAATCTTTAAATTTAGCTAAATAAGCCTCATTAAATATTTCTTTTTGTGCATTTAGTTTAGCAGCAAATTCTTTTTTCGCCTCATCTTCTAACTCTTTAAGCTTTGTAAAGCCTTCTGTTAAAATACCTTTTTTTCCAAGAACGGAAATCCTAATGGCTTCCAAATCATTTAAATTCTCACATTTTTGAATCTGTTCTATAAAATTTTGCAATTTTCTTACCTTAAAATAAAATATTTCAAGTTCTAATTCTATTAAAAACTATTTTAAATTCAGCATAAAAACCAAACTTTAAAGATATAATTGTATCAAACCAACAATAAAAAAGGATAAATAATGCAAGAAAAAACAATTTTTGAACTCATAGTTGAAGGTAAACTTCCATGCAATAAAGTGCTTGAAAGTGACGATTTTCTAGCATTTCATGATATTGCACCCAAAGCACCCATACATATACTTATAATCCCTAAAAAACATTTTAAAGACTTTCAAGAATTTGATCCTGAACTTATGGCCAAAATGACAAGTTTCATACAAGAACTAGCTGTTCTTTTAGGCGTAGATAAAAGTGGATATCGCTTGGTAACAAACTGTGGAAAAAATAGCGGACAAGAAGTTTTTCATTTGCATTTTCATATGCTTGGAGGTTTTGAACTGCCTAAGGAAAAAACAAAAAAAGAAAATCCTCAAGCTTTATTTTAATTTAAATGGTAGAAAAACTACCATTTAAATTATTTTGTCAGAGGTAGCAACATTCCCTCGTATAATTTTTGATAAATTTCATCACCGCATAACTTTTTAGCTAGTTCTAAACCAAAAAGAATTGCCGTAGCTGGACCTGCTGAAGTTATAACATTTTTATTTACAACTACAGCCTTATTAACACGATTTCCATTAAGTCCAACTTCACAACTAGGATAGCAAGCAAACTCGCCCTCTAAAACACCTGCTTCATTTAAGACTATAGGAGAAGCACAGATTGCGGCAACAATTTTATTGTTGCTATGAAGTTGTTTAATGATATTTAAAATAATATTTGAATTCTTAAGATTCATCATACCTTCAAAGCCACCCGCCAAAGCAATGGCATCTAAATTTTCTATATCAACATCCTCTATAGAACAATCTGCTTTTATACTAATGCCATTAGCACCCTTTACTAATAACTCACTATTTAGCGAAGCTATAACAACTTCCAAATCCGGATTTAACTCTCTTGCTCGTTTTAAAACATCTGCAATTCCTATAAATTCAGCTTCTTCAAAACCTTGAGCCAATGGAATTAATACTTTTTTACTCATTTTGTTCTCCTTTTTTATATTTTTTAAATCTTTCTTCTCTTTCTTTGTTTTTTTGCATCATTTGATGATTGAATCCTATGACCAAAACAATCATTAAAAACACAAAAATAACTATTAGAATGAAATCTAAAATTTCCATAAATACAACCTTATTTTTGGGAAATTCTAACACATTTTTTTAAATCTTTAGAGAAAATTCAAAGATATTTCTATAAAATCTTTTTTTAAATAATTTCTCTGAAAAGGTTTACAAATTGAATCAGAAAAATATAAGAATTTTTGTTTTTTTTGTTATTATTATTTTATGGGGCTATTTTTCTTTCCCGATAGAAATATTAAAAATTCAAGATCCTAGTGGAGTTGTAAGCTATGGCTATACAGAAAATGCAAAAGCTTATTTAAAAAGTTATCTTATTACGCTTTTATTAACTGCTTGTGCTGTTATTATCGGAGTGATTATTGGTTTTAGCTTAGCTATTTTACGCTTCTCTAAATTTAAAACACTTAATTTTATTATAGATGAATATATAGACATTATACGAGGAACACCAGTAATTTTACAATTGATGATTTTTGCTTTTGTAATTTTTACTTTTATAGATAACCTTTATGCAGCCATTCTTGCACTAGGACTTAATAGCTCGGCTTATATAGCAGAAATTGTAAGAAGTGGCATTAATAGTGTGGATAAAGGACAAATGGAAGCTGCAAGAGCAATGGGACTTGATTACAAAACTTCAATGAAAGAAATTATTCTTCCTCAGGCTACTAAAAACATTCTACCTGCATTAGCTAATGAATTTATTTCTTTATTTAAGGAAACTTCTGTTGTAGGATTTATTAGTGTTGTTGATATTACCATGCAAAGTCAAAGCTTACAAGCCGTACTTTACAATCCAAAACCTATTATTTTCACTGGACTTGTTTATTACGTAAGTGTAAAAATTTTTAGTTATTTTGCAAAAAAACTTGAACTTAGGATGAATAAAAATGATTGAAGTTAAAAATTTACAAAAAAAATATGGAGAATTAGAAGTTTTAAAAAATATTAACACTACAATCTCAAAAGGCGATGTAATAGCTATCATAGGTCCAAGTGGAGGCGGAAAAAGTACATTTTTACGCTGCATCAATCGCTTAGAACTAGCTGATAGTGGGGAAATTTTAATCAATAAGCAAAACATACTTGATAAAGAAATTGATATTAATAAGATCAGGCAAAAAGTTAGCATGGTATTTCAGCATTTTAATCTTTTTGCCAATAAAAATGTTATGGAAAATTTATGTTTAACGCCCATTAAAACAGGAATTTTAAGTCAAGAAGAAGCCATAAAAAAAGCAAAAATACTTCTTGCTAAGGTGGGTTTAGCAGACAAAGAAAATATAATGCCCCATAAGCTCTCTGGTGGACAAAAACAACGCATAGCTATTGCTAGAAGCTTGATGATGAATCCTGATGTTATTTTATTTGATGAGCCTACTTCAGCTCTAGATCCTGAAATGATAGGCGAGGTTCTAAGCATTATGAAAGATGTTGCAAAAGAAGGTTTAACTATGCTTGTGGTAACCCATGAAATGGGTTTTGCTAGAAATGTTGCCAATCGTATATTTTTTATGGATAAAGGAAAAATTGCTGTTGATGCAAGCCCTAAAGAAGTATTTGAAAATCCTAGCAATGAAAGATTGAGAGAATTTTTAAACAAGGTTTTAAATCATTCATAAGCCATTAAGGCTTATGAATTTTAATCCCAACATTCAGCGTTTTTAATTCCAAGTTTACTAGCGTTAAATTTAGGATCTATACCAGATTTTTGTTGCGTATTAAAATCTTTTAAAACTTTATTTACTATACCACCTAAAAGCAATAAAGATATAATATTTGTCGTTGCCATGAAAGCCATAGTCAAATCAGCCAAATTCCAAGCAAGTTTTAAATTCATTTGCGAGCCTATAAAAATCATAGCTACAGCTGTAATTCTAAACAAATTCATTACAAATTTGGAATTTGTTAAATATTTAACATTAGCTTGAGCATAATAATAATTTCCTATTAAAGAAGTTATTGCAAAAAGAACAATAGCTATAGTAATAAAATGGATTCCAAAGCTACCATAATACTCACGCATAGCTTCTTGAACTAAAGGCATTCCACCATCGATTTTACTTTCTCCAAGTCCTAAATATGCCATAGAAAAAAGAACTAAAAATCCAGAACTTGTACAAACAACAACATCAATTAAAACTGAAAAGGCTTGTATAACACCTTGTTTAGCTGGATGACTTGTCAAAGCTGCTGCAGCTGCATTAGGTGCCGAGCCCATACCTGCTTCATTTGAAAAAAGTCCTCTTTTAATCCCTATAACTAAAGCAGAACCAGCAAAACCACCAAAAATCGCTTTAAAATCAAAAGCACTTTGTAAAATCATATGAACCACAGAAGGAATTTTATCAAAATTCATTAAAACAGCAATCACGGCAAGTAAAACATAAGCTAAAGCCATAAAAGGAACAATTAAAGAACTAATTTTACCTATTTTAGTATGGTGAGAAAAAAACATCCATGCACCAAAAATAGTTAAAACAATACCAATAATCATTGGCCAAGAACTTGATGCAAAATCTACAGCAGCATTTGGATTAAACATATCATAATAAACTTTAAAAGACGAAGTCATTGTTTGACTTTGAAGTCCGTTAAATCCATAAGCATAAGTAATAATAAGAATAAAAGCAAAAAAAGCTCCAAAAAAATGTGAGCCTAAGGCTTTTTTTATATAATAAGCTGGACCACCTTTAAACCCGCCTGTATCATCTTTTGATTTGTAAACTTGAGCTAAGGTACTTTCAGCAAATGCTGAGGCACCACCAAAAAATGCCATAACCCACATCCAAAATAAAGCACCAGCTCCACCTGTAGCCAATGCCAAAGAAATTCCAGCGATATTTCCTATACCAACTCTAGAAGCAGTTGAGATCATCAATGCTTGAAAAGGTGAAATATGTTCTTTAGTGTGTCCTTCGTTTTTTTCTGTAAGAATTTTAAATACAGAACTCAACATACGAAACTGAACAAAGCGAGTTAAAAAACTATAATAAAGCCCACAAACAATAAGTAAAACTACCATAATAATGTCTGTATTTGGGACAATCTTATTAGCTATAATATCAGACGCTTTATTGGCAAAATCTAGTATAATATCTAAATTCATCCAAACTCCTCAAAAAATAATCTAAATTTTACTTTAACATAATTTTTATAAAAAGGACTTTATGATTTTATTTGTTTTAAGTTATTGTGTAAATTTGAAACTTTTAAGAAACAAAATTGCTAAAATTTTGTCTTAAAGCTTCATAAGAGATTATACCAACGCTTGTAGCTAAATTTAAACTTCTTCCATAAGATTTCATAGGTATAGTTATAGCATTTTCCCAATTTAATTGCATTAATTCCATAGGTAAGCCATAACTCTCACTTCCAAAGAATAAGAAATCATTTTTTTGAAATTCTGCATCAAAATAAGCTTTTTGACTCTTAGTTGTTGCGAAAAAAAAGCGATTTTTATAAATAATATTTTCATTTAAAAATTCTTCAAGATTCTCCCAAATAATAGGCTCTAATTTATCCCAGTAATCAAGCCCTGCTCTTCTAACAGCCTTTTGAGAAATATCAAAAACAGTTGGTTTAACAATATGAAGTTTAAAACCAGCATTAAAGCACATTCTACCTATACTACCTGTATTTTGCGGTATTCTAGGGTGAACTAAAACTATATTAAACATGTTTATACTAGAACTCTTTGAATGTTAGGGTTTAATTTTACTAAAATTTCATAGTTAATAGTATGAAAAAAATCAGCCCAAATATCAGCATCTTTAAACACGCAAATTTCCTCACCAGAATTTTCACAAGAAAAACTATCCATTGACATCTTTCCAAGTATTACTTTTCCATTTCCAAGCACTAACTCCCCTTTTCCATTGTAACGGAAAAGACCATCAGCATAACCCAAATCATAAGTTGCTACTTCCATATCCTTTGCAGCAGTAAAAATGCCTCCATATCCTATACTCTGTCCTTTTTGTAAAATCCTTTGACTTAATCTATGAGCATACAAACTTAAAACTCTTTTTAAATTTGATTCCCCGTATCCAAATTGAACAAGCCCAACTCTACAATATTCATCTTCAGGAATTTTCCCTCTAAATAATGCTGCAGAATTATGCGAATGAAATAATAAATTTGAAAAATATTTTTTTACTATCTTTTTAGCTTTTTGAAAATTTTCTTTTTGAACAAAAAAACTTCCATCCATTTCATCTGCACTAGCAAAATGTGTAAACATTCCAGTAAGTTTTAAATCACTACTTCGAATAAGATTTATAGCATGCTCTAAATTTTCTACACAAATTCCGTTGCGATGCATGCCTGTATCTATTTTTAGATGTATTTTTATATCTTGCTTGTATTTTTTTACTTGGGAAATATCATTTAAAGCATAAATAAATCGAGAATTTTCATTACCATGAGGACGATGTGATAGTATTAATATATTCTCAAAAAATTCTTCGATTTCTTGAGCTTCTTCTTCACTCTTAACAGCAACAAAAGAAACTCCTAAATTTTTAGCTAATGGAGCTAAAAGCTTAGCTCCATGTCCATATGCATTATCTTTAAAAACACAAATTAATCTTTGAAAACTCCCTATTTTTTTAGCAATATGTCTTAAATTATATTCATAAGCTTTTTGATCAATTTTTATTAAAGACATTTATTGCTCTGCTAAAATTTTCATTTTACCTTTACTATCTATCTTAACGTATAAAATTTTATCGCCTCTAAACTGATAGTTTTTAGTGTAATAATCCTCATAAAATGAAATTCTATACATAGTTTCATTTTCTAAATTCGGATAAGGGCTGATATTAATATCTGAAAATTTAATCTTTTTATCTTCTTTACGAGAAAAAATAGATTTTTTCATAGAAGCAAACTGTTCAAATTTCATTTTATCAAAACGTTTAAATTCTTGCTCATCATAAAAACTTAAATAGGTATTAATGTCACTATTTGTCCAAGCTAGCTTCCATGTAAAAAGATCAGCCAATAAACTAGCTATTTGATCCTTTTTAGCTCTAATTTTTTCTTTTTCTTCTGTCATAACAAAAACTTTTTTGTCTTGCACAACTTGTGCAAATTTCTCCAAATTGTTATTAAATAAAGCAATACACCCTCTTGTTTTAAATTCATCAAGTCTAGAACCATCTAAAGGATAGCCATGGATCCAAATACCACCACCTGTTTTTCCTTGTACTTTATCAAGTAAATTTGGATAAGTTGTAGCAAAAGCAAAGGGACCATAATAAGGATCACCTGGATTAAACTTACGACCTAACTCATAAAAACCTACTGGCGTTTTCAAATCTCCTTCTATTTTTTTATCGCCCATTAACCCAGTTATTATTTCTTTTTGTTCAAAATCTTTTCTTATTTTTCCATCCTCGTAAGAATAAACACGGAGAATTTTATCTGTTTTATTTGCAAGCACGATAGCAACATTATCATCATAATATCCGAGTGAAATATTTTTATCTCCTATTTCACTTAACCAAAAATCCTTTTGAGTTAATTCTTTTTCAATCGCTACGCCAACAGCATCTAATCCTTGATTGAGATAAATTTTAACAAGATCTGAGGCATGCAACATCAACGAAGAAAGTGTAATTAATAAAGTAAGTCGTTTTAACAATGTTTTTCCTTAGCTATTTCAAAATTTTTTTTAAGTCAAAAATGTTTGTGATTATAATATTTTTTTTCTTAAAAAATATTAATTATATTAATAATGTGACCTTATTTATGATATTATTTTTAATAAATCATAAAGGCTTGTTTTAAAAGGTTGATAGTGATAAGAATTTTTTTATAGAAATGTCTTTTTTAGGTATTTTGTTTTTAGCTTTTTATGCATTATATGATAAAAAGAAAGTGTATTTAGCTCAAATACATGCCAAGATCTAGCTTGTGACTTAAATTTACAAGATTGTGTTTTTTCTTTTAATAAAAAAATATTGAAGTTTCAGCCTACCCAAAACCTATAAAAATTTTCAATAAAACTACTATAAAAATTAAAAATTCTCCTCATTATTCTAATTTAAAGATTAAAATTTATAGTTTAAATTCCTAATATATACGATATCATTCCTAAAAATTTAATATAGTTAATGGTGATATTCTTATAAATTTTATAGATAGAAGTATTACCGATGATTCTAGATTTAGGATTGAATTTTTAAACAATAATACTCCAACTGGTTTTTTCTTTGATTGTGATGTTGCTATGCAAAAAATTTTCAAACAGGTAACACACATTGAAAAATTTTAAAAATTTTATATTCAAATAAAAATATTTTTTGATATAATGAACAAATGTTTAATGTTATAAAAATAAGGATGCAATATGAAAAAAATTCTTCTCTTAGGCGCTCTTTTTGCTGTAAATCTTTGGGCTGTTAATGATATAGAGGTAAAAAATGCCTTTGTAAAACAAACTCCACCTCATGCGCAAAATAGTGCTATTTTTCTTACCATTTTTAATAATACTGATAAAGATATTGCTTTAATAGGCGTCAAAAGCAATATCAGTGAAGCAAGTGAACTGCATACACATGTACATAAAAATGGAAAAATGATGATGCAAAAAATTCCTGAAATTATTATAAAAGCTCATTCAAGCACAGAACTTAAATCAGGAGGTTACCATATAATGCTTTTAAAACTAAAAAAACCTATTATTAAAGATACGAAGGTAAATTTAGATTTAAAATTTAATAATCACAAAACCATAGAGTTAAAAAATATTGATTCTAAAGAATTTTAATTAATGAGAAAAATTATTTTTATCCTAGCTTTTGCTTTTGTTATTGCTACCTTATATATTATTTTTGATTTTTATATAATAAAAGATTCTCAAAAAATAACAAAAGCTGATTTTTCCACCCCATTAGCTTGCGATCTTAATGTTAAAGACTGCACATATAGTTTTAACAATAAAGAAGTCTTAATTTCCCTAAATCCCAAACCCTTACAATCTTTAGATGTTACAAATCTAAAGATTGTAAATCTAGGAAATTATAACAACTTAGGAATTAAAATTTATGGATTAAATATGTATATGGGTGAAATTAAGCCTAAAATACATCGATTAAATTCAACAGACTATGAAAGCAAAATAGTTCTTGCTACTTGTGTTTTAGATACTATGCGTTTTAGGGTAGAATTTATGGATAATAATAAACCCATAGGGTTTTATTTTGATTTTGAGCTAAAAAAATGAAAAAAAATATTATTTTGTTTATAGTTATAGTTGCCATTATTTTAGGTGTAATATTTTTTATTAAAAATCATCAAAATTCTTATGATTTTATCTTGAAATCAGATTTAAAAGAGGAAACCACCCTAAAAGATTTTAAAGGAGATAAGCTTATTATCTATTTTGGATACACTTATTGCCCTGATGTTTGTCCGGCAACTCTTAGTTTAGTAGGCAAAGCCTTAAAGCAAATCAATAATCCTAAGGCTCACCTTCTTTTTATTTCTTTAGATCTAAATAGAGATAATAACTTAAGTAATACAAACGAATGGTTACGATACTTTTACCCAAAAGCAGATGCTTTAATTGCAAAAGATGAAAAAACTCTTCAAAAAATAACAAAACAATATAATGTTCAATATCAAAAAATAGATCTAAATGATTCTTTTATGGGTTATTCTATAGCACATAGCAATATGCTTTATCTTATTGATGAAAAAGGTCATTTTTATAAAGAAATTAGTGATTTAAATCCACAAGAAATTTTAAGAGAACTTAGAATTTTTCTAAATTCTCAATAATTATACTTAAGCAAAAAGATCAGTTGAGAGGTATCTTTCAGCCGTATCGTTTAGCATAGTTAAAATTCTTTTATCTGGAAATTTCTTTGCTAGCATACTTGCGGCAAATACATTTGCTCCACTTGATATACCCACCATTAAACCACTTTTGGCAAGTTCTTTGGCTGTATTTATAGCATCTTCATTACTTACCGTGATCACTTCATCTATAATTTCTTTATTTAAAATAGCAGGTATAAAATTCGCCCCTATTCCTTGTATTTTATGGCTTCCCGCTTCACCTTTGCTAAGCAATGGAGAATTTAGAGGCTCGACTCCAACAATATGCACTTTTTCTAATTTTTCTTTTAGTATTTCCCCAACTCCACTAATAGTACCGCCAGTTCCAAAACCAGCTACAAAAATATCAAGTTCATTATCCAAATCTCTTAAAATTTCTAAAGCCGTATTCTTACGATGCGCATTTTTATTTGAAATATTTTCAAATTGAGAAACCATAAAAGAATTTGGAGTATTTAATAATATTTCATTTGCTTTATCAACCGCTCCTTTCATTCCTAAATTTGCAGGAGTTAATTCTAACCTAGCGCCAAAGAGTGTTATCATTTTTCTTCTTTCTAAACTCATAGATTCAGGCATTACAGCAATAAATTTAAGTCCCAAATCTGCACAAATCATAGCCAAAGAAATTCCAGTATTTCCACTAGTTGCTTCAACTATTGTAGTATCTTGATTAATTTTTTTACTATCTAAAGCATCTTTAATCATTTCAAAAGCTGCTCTATCTTTTATAGAATGACTAGGATTTAAAAATTCACATTTAGCAAAAACATTGATACCAATTTTTTTCAAATGTATAATAGGAGTATTTCCTATAAGCTCACTTACTTTTTCATGCACTTTCATAATTTTAAAATCCTTTTTTTGTTTAATAATGATAGTTTTATAAAAGTTTAAAAAAATAAAGTAAATAAAAGATACAAAATATCTGAATTAATTAAGAAAGAAGGCTAGAATTTATCTAGCCGAAGTTTTATTTTTTCTTTTTGTTGCTTGCTTTTGCAACAGCTTCTTTAAGGTTTTTACCTACCTTAAATTTTGCAACTCTTGTAGCAGGAACTTTAATTGTTTTTCCTGTGCTTGGTACTCTAGCTTCTCTAGCAGCTCTTTCTTGAGTTGAAAAAGTACCAAAACCAATAAAACTGATGCTATCACCTTTAGCTAAAACATCAGTAATAGTAGAAATAACTGCATCAGTAGCAGTAGTAGCGTCTTTTTTTGTTAGCCCAGCTGTTTGAGCAACTAATGAAATGAAATCTGCTTTAGTCATAAAAGCTCCTTTGTTTTAATTGAAACGCCTAATTTTAGCATATTTAAAAAACAATATCAAGTAAAAAACAGCTTTTTTTAAGTTTTTTTCAAAAAACTTTATTATTTTTTCTTATATCTTTCAAATTCTCCGCTATTATCAATTTCATTACCAATTTTCTCGTATAAATCATAATAAAATTTAACAAATTCTTTACACTTAGGCATAATAGGAAGAAAAATATTATCTTCAATTTCACAAAATCTACTTAAAAACTCTTTTGCATCAAGTCTTAAAGCATAGTGTTTTGCCAATTCATGATAATTTTTTAAAGTTAGTTCTTTAAATTTTTCATAATGTCCTAAATCAAAATTTATCTTCAAATTATTATTTTCAAAAATCAATACTTCACTTTCAAAAAGCAAACTAAGATGAATAAGTCCTTCTGTATAATAAGGTCTAACTTCATCAACTCTTTGCCAAGAAATAAGTCCAATAGCTCTTTTTATAAGTTCATGAAAAACAGGCATTATCAAGTCATCTTGTTCGTGATAAAAGAAATTTATAAGTCCACCTGTAGTAGCTTTATATTCTTCTATATTTTTAAAAAAACCACTCTGATTCATTGTTTTTTCAGTATCATTAGCAATAAAAAATATATGACCAAATTCATGGCCTATGGTCGATACTTCATAAACCCTTTTCCAAATTTTTTCCTGATAAAATAAAATATTTCTTCCAAAATCCAAAAATTCTTTATCAAAAACCTCGCTAGAAATTTTCATAAAAGGCTTTGTTTTGGCATTTTCATATACAAAATTTATAAAGGCAAATATTTTTTTACCCGCCTTAGAACTTACAAACTCATCATTTGGAACGACTTGAGCTGAAAATAAACCTTTAAGTTCAGCACCATAAAATATCATCGGAGTGCAAATATAAAGTTGAGTTTTTTCTATATTAGATAAAACTTCTTTTTCCAAGTCACAATCTTCAAGTCCTATATTTTTATAAACATATTCAAAACTTTCCTTAATCTCACTACCAAATTTCAAAACATCAAAATCATTCTCATCTTCTATTCTTATATCCCATTCTAATGCCACCGCATGAGTATAATTATCTTCATAATATTCTAAAGGATGTCCCACTTGTAAAGGTGATTTTACTTTCATCCAAGCAAATTCAGCCTCTTGCCAAGCTTTTATAACTCTATCTTCATCTTTTTCGCAAAACGCTAATTTTAACTTTTCAAAATATTCTATATAAGCTTTTTCCTCTTCGTTGCTAGCAAATATTTTAAGCTGATCAATCATATTTTCAAAAGCAAATTCTAATTTTAAAATTTCATTCTCGAAAAATCTCGCATAAGGAACAAATTTCCATAAATTTCCTATTCTAACTAAAACACCATAACTTCGCTCACAAATTTCTCCTTCTGAAGTTTTTTGATATAAATGATTTTTACGCAAAAATTCCATTGCATCATCTAAATTTGGAAATTGAGTAGATAAAATTTTATTATTTTTTTCTATAATTTCTTTAGTCCAAGAAATTTCAAAAATATTCATAATTAAACCTATATTATGCACTCCTTGTATTATGGACTGATAAAAATTATTTAAAAGCTTTTTCTCTTTTATTTCATTAATTAAATTTTGATGTTCTTTTTCATAAAACTTTCTAATCTCTTCATAGAACTTATGTTTTAACTCTATAATCTTATCTTCCTTAAAGTTGTTTTTTTTCCACTCTTGAACTAAATTTTCTTCCTTTAAATCAACCAAACGCCTAAGTATGGCTAGCATAGTTGTTTTATCTTGTTTTAATTCGCTTAAAGAAATCAAAGATCTAAAATACTCGCCCACATCTTCTTTGTCTAAAAACTCATATAACGCATTATTTCTTTCTTTGTATTTTCTAACCAATTTAGCTATTTCTTTAAAATTATTCATACTTTTATTCTCCTTTTTAACTTTTTTAATTATAATTCATTTTTTAAAATAAGGAGTAAAAATGAGAGATATGGGAGAACCAAAATTAAAAATTGTAGCCATGCCAAGCGATACAAATCCGGCAGGAAATATTTTTGGCGGATGGATACTTTCACAAATCGATTTAGCAGGAGCTATCGCAGCAAGAGAACTTTCTCCTGAACGCGTTGTAACCATCTCTATGGATAAAGTAGTTTTTAAAGAACCTGTTTTTATAGGTGATATAATTTCTTGTTACTCTAAAGTTGTAAATGTGGGCAACACTTCAATCAGCGTTGAAGTAGAAGTCACAGCTCAAAGAGTGGATTCTCAAGGTTGTACTTCTTGCATTAATGTAACTTCGGCTTTAGTAACTTACGTAAGTGTTACAAGAGATGGAAAGAAAAAGCCTATTACTGAAGAACTTAAAAGAATTCATGGCTTTTTAAATGCTTAAAGCTTATTTTGTATGATAAAACTTTATCCTTTAAGCTTATCAGCATTTATTTAAACCGCCACTATTATATTTTTTATCTAGACATTCTTTGAAAAATTCCCCTCTGGTTTTTGGAATTTTTCCTGGATGTTTTTGTTTCATGTGTTCTAAATACTTATCATAACTAGAAAGTCCCACCAAGGGATGAAAAAACCTTTCGGCTTTTTCATAATAATACTTAAATTTTTTGAAATTCATCAATCTTAATATACTTAGTTTCTTTAAGAGGAATTTTAATTTTACCTAAGCAAATTCCTATACAAGAAATTATAACAAGCAAAGTAGCTATCATAAAGAACACACAAAGAATTGCATTAAGTAAATTTCCAACTTTACTTTGAGTGGCTATTGAAATTTCTTTTTTAATTGTAGAAATTTCTTTTTCATCTTTAGTATTATTTAATTTAAATTCTAAATCTTTAATTTTTTGACTTTGTATGCTAACGGCGGCTACATGACTTACCGCATTTGCTACTTTATTGCCTTCTTCATAAGGCATAATTTTTTGAATTCCTCCATACAGAGTTGCCACTAAGACAAATACCGCAGGTACTAAAGTAACCCAAGTATATCTTGCCTTGCCCATTTTTACAAGTATAGTTGTAGCAAGAAGCAAAGCCATACCCGCAAGCATTTGATTACTCACGCCAAAAAGAGGCCAAAGCGTATAAATTCCTCCCTTAGGATCAATGGCACCTTGATAAAGAAAATATCCCCAACCTGCAACACTTAAAGCCGTAGCCAAAAGTCCAGCTGGATAATTATGAATATCTCCTAAAGGTTTATAAACATTACCCAATATATCTTGCACCATAAAACGACAAGCCCTTGTCCCAGCATCCACCGCTGTTAAAATAAATAAAGCTTCAAACAATATAGCAAAATGATACCAAAAAGCCATCAAATCCACGCCGCCAAAAAGTTCATGCAAGATCAAAGCTACACCTATAGCAAAAGTTGGAGCTCCACCTGTTCTTGAAAGTATAGTATGCTCTCCTATATTTGTAGTCAAAGTAGTAATTTCTTCAGGAGTAATGCTAAATCCCCAATTTGAAATGGTTTGCGCTACACTTACAACATCTGTTCCTATCAAAGCAGAGCTTGAATTTATAGCAAAATAAAGACCTGGATGTAAAATACAAGCACAAATTAAAGCCATAATCGCCACAGCACTTTCAGCAAGCATAGAGCCATATCCAACAGCTAAGGCATGAGTTTCGTTTTCAAGCATTTTAGGAGTAGTTCCACTAGAAATCAAAGCATGAAAACCACTGATCGCACCACAAGCAATGGTAATAAATAAAAATGGAAATACTCCACCTGCAAATACTGGACCTGTTCCATCAAAATACTGAGTATTTGCTTTTGGCATTTGCAAATCAGGAGCAACCAAAACAATAGCTACAGCCATTACCACAATAACACCGATTTTCAAAAAAGTTGAAAGATAATCTCTTGGAGCAAGTAAAAACCACACAGGTAAAACAGAAGCAATAAAACCATAAGCCATCATAACAATTGCCAAAGTTGGAGCTTCTAAAGTAAATATTTTAGCCCAATAAGGATCAGCAGCTATAACGCTACCATAATGAATAGCCAAAATTAAAAGCACAAAACCTATTATAGAAGCCTCCCCTACTCTACCTGGACGGATAAAACGCATATAAATTCCCATAAATATTGCTATAGGAATAGTCATTGCGATAGTAAATAAACCCCATGGAGATTCTGCTAAAGCTTTTACAACCACCATAGCTAAAATGGCAATAATAATAAGCATAATGCCAAAAATCGCCACCATAGCAACTCCACCTGTAAATTTACCCATCTCATCCTTAATCATCTCGCCAAGACTTCTACCTTTTCTACGAGTAGATATAAAAAGAACAACAAAATCATGCACAGCACCCGCTAAAACTCCTCCTACTAAAATCCAAAGCATAGAAGGCAAATATCCCATTTGAGCAGCCAAGATAGGTCCTACTAATGGACCTGCTCCTGCAATAGCAGCAAAATGATGTCCAAATAATACAGCCTTATTTGTAGGCACAAAATCACGCCCATCATTTTCTACAAGTGCTGGTGTTGCGCGATTTTTATCAAGTTCTAAAACCTTATAAGCTACAAAATGCCCATAAAATCTATATCCTATCATATAAATACATATAGCAGCAACCACCAAATAAATCGCTGATACACTTTCTCCATTTTGTAAAGCTAAATAACCAAAACAAATAGCGCCTAAAGTTGCAACAAGCAACCATAAAATTTTAGTACTTAACTGAGTCATAATTTCTCCTAAGAAAATAAAATATTTTCAAAGAATAACAGATTTATAGATTAAATTGTATAGAAAGATGTTTAGTTTTTTCACATTTTTAAAAAAATATATGTTTTTTGTTTCTTTAAGTAGCATAAAAATGAAAAGCTTAAAAACAATCTTTAAGCTTTTTTAATCTAAATAAAGAGAGAATTTACACTTTCGTTATGATAAACACGACGTATTACTTCAGCAAAAACAGATGTAACACTTAATACTTTAATATTTGGTAATTGCTCTTTTAAAGGTATAGTATCTGTTACTACAAGCTCATCTAAAGCTCCACTTGCTATTCTCTCATAGGCTTTTCCACTTAAAACTGCATGAGTACAGCAAGCCATAACAGATTTTGCACCTTTTTCTTTTAAAGCTTCTGCAGCTTTAACTATAGTGCCAGCAGTATCAATAATATCATCTACTAGGATAACTTCTTTATCTTTTACATCTCCAATGATGTTCATTACTTCACTTTCATTGGCTTTTTCGCGACGCTTATCAACTATAACTATATCAAGTCCTAAATGCTTTGCAACACTCCTAGCTCTTGCAACACCGCCTATATCTGGACTTCCTATAATAGCATTTTTAAAATGTTTGGCTTTAATATAATCATTAAAAACTATACTTCCATAAAGATTATCTACTGGAATATCAAAAAAACCCTGAATTTGCCCTGCATGCAAATCTATCGTAGCTACGCGATCAATCCCAGCTGCCTGAATCAAATTAGCCACAAGTTTAGCAGTAATTGGCACCCTAGGATTTGCTTTTCTATCTTGTCTCGCATAGCCAAAATATGGGATAATAGCCGTAATCGAATTTGCACTTGAGCGACGCAAAGCATCTGTAAGAATTAAAAGTTCCATTAAATTATCGTTTGTAGGAGCGCAAGTACTTTGAATAATAAAAACATCCTTTCCGCGTACGCTCTCATCAATTTGAACACTAATCTCTCCATCACTAAATCGTTTTACTCCAGCATCACTTAAAGGCAGGGAAAGATATTTAGAAACTTGTCTTGCAAATTCCACATTAGCTGAGCCTGAAAAAATTTTATAACCTCGCATAAAAAACCTTAATCAATAAAATTATGAATTAATACAAAAGATTTTAATAAAAAAAATGTTAAAAACTGCTGTAAATTTAAAAAGCTTATATAAAAATATAAGCTTTTTTAAGAAATGTAAGCTGTCTTTTTAGCATAATATCTTACTAACATAGAAAGTGAAAAACATATTATAAAATAAATTCCCGCAACAACACCTATCATCGCTAAAATTTCTTCAAAACTTCTTAGTTTTGCCAATATAGTTTTTGAATTATAAGTAAGTTCAGCTATACCTAAACCCGCTAAATAAGCTGTATCCTTTACAGTGGTTACAATTTGAGATAATAAAGCAGGTATTATTTTTCTAAAAGTTTGTGGTAAAATAATATAAAAAAGAGTAAAAAATTTACCAAAACCTTGAGAATAAGCTGCTTCAAACTGACCTTTTGGTATAGAATTTAATCCACCTCTAATAATTTCAGCCATAACCGAACTCGTATAAAGTGAAAATCCTATAGTACCCCAAAAAGCTTGAGGAAATTGTCCAAAAAATACAGGTAGAACAAAACAAGCTGCAAGCATCCATAATAATAAAGGAGTATTTCTAAAAATATCTATATAGCAAGCTGCTAAAAATTTACTTAATCTATCCCCATAATTTTTAGTTATAGCTAAAAAAGTTCCAAAAATAATCGAAATAATACAAGTTGCTAAGGCTATTTTTAATGTCAGAAATAAACCTTGCATTAAAAATTCAATATTTTGTGCATTAAAAACATTTTCCATTAACAACCCTTTATCTCGTTAAATGTGCTTTTTTTAATTTATTTTCATAAGCCTTTGCAAAATAAGCCAAAGGATAACAAATTATAAAATATAAAACCGCTGCAAATATATAAGCTGGCGCATAATTTCCATAATCAGCTGCGTAACTATCAGCAGAATGCATTAACTCAGCTCCACCTACAATAAGCAATACAGAGGTATTTTTGATTAAATTTACCATTTGATTTGTCATCGGTGGTAAAATAATTCTAATGGTTTGAGGTACTATAATATAACGCATTTGTTGAATATAAGTAAACCCTTGAGACGCAGAAGCTTCAAACTGACCTCTTGGTACAGCCAAAATTCCACTTCTAACCACCTCGCTTACATAAGCTCCGTGATAAGCCCCAACACCCAATACACCAATAGTAAATATATCAAGTCTTATACCTAAAACAGGCAAGGCATAAAACAAAAAGAAAATTTGTATTACCAAAGGAACATTTTGAAAAAGCTCTACGTAAATTCTAGTGTAGGCTCTGATAATTTTAAATCTACTTGTAGCCATAACTCCGCCTATAGTTCCAAAAATTGTAGCTATAAGCAAAGCAAGAATGCTTACTTCTAAAGTATAAATAAAACCATTAATAAAAGCATCTTTATTATCCAAAGCATCTAAAAATTTCCATACCGCAAAAGGGCTTATACTATTTTCATCATATAAACCCCAAGAAGTAAGAATTTGTCTTAAATGTTCAACAAAACCTACACTTTCATTCATATTATAAACCCCATTTTTTCGCTAAAGCATCAATTTCACTTTTATGTTCTTTTACAAAATCATCAACATATTTTGCAAAAGCTGGATCATCTTTTTTGGTTACAATACCATAAGTTTGTGGTTCAAAACTATCTGGTAAAATTTCACTTTTATCATCCACATAACCTAACAATATTGATTTGTCTACAGAAAACGCATCAACTCTTTTAGCATCTAAAGCAGCTTTTATACTTGGATAATCAGGAAATTCACTAAATTTAACATCGACACCAATTTTTTTAGCAGCTTCACCTATAGCTTTTTTTGTAGTTGCAGCTTGAGCTACTCCAATATTTGCACCTTTCATATCAGCTAAAGATTTATAATTTTTTTCTTTTAAAACTAAAAGCCCTATAGCATCTTGATAATAAGGCTCTGAGAAATTATAAATTCTTTTTCTCTCTGGAGTAATAGTAAAAGTTGCTATCACTGCATCTACACTACCATTATCAAGCAAAGGGCCTCTTGTTTTAGCATTAACTGCGACTAGTTTTATTTTTTTATCATCACCTAATATACTTTTAGCTAGCAATTTGGCAACATCTACTTCAAAACCTTTAATTTCACCTGTTGCTTGATCAAGTAAAGCATAATGTGGAACATCATTTTTAACACCAACTATTAATTGTCCTTTAGATTTAATAGACTCAAGTTTACCTTCTGCTGCATTAGCATTGCTAAATGCAACACAAGCACCTAGAGCAAAAACTGCCAACTTTAATAAAGATTTTCTAAAAACCATTTTTTCTCCTTTCAATTTTGGTTAATTTTTAAGAATTTTCCCTAAAAAGAGTCGCGCTCTTTCGGTTTTTGGATTTGAGAAAAATTCACTAGGAATATTTTCTTCCACAATAGCGCCATCTTCCATAAAAATAATCCTATCTGCTACTTCTTTTGCAAAACCCATTTCGTGTGTAACAACCACCATGGTAGTATTGCTTTGGCGTGAAATTTCTTTCATTACATCTAAAACCTCTTGTATGGTTTCTGGATCAAGGGCTGAAGTAGGTTCATCAAATAAAATATAGGGTTTTTTAGTACAAAGTGATCTTGCTATAGCAACGCGTTGTTGTTGTCCGCCTGAAAGGGTTGCTGGATAAACATTTGCTTTATCCACTAAACCTACGACTTTTAAATACTTAAAAGCTGTTTCTTCAGCTTCTTTTTTAGATTTTTTTTGAAGTTTCATTGGAGCTAAGGTTAAATTTTGCAAAACCGTCATATGTGGATATAAATTAAAATGCTGAAAAACCATTGCACAATATTTTCGACAAATTTCAATTTTATTTTTATGATTTAAAACAAGATTGTTAACTACTACCTCGCCTGAACTAACTTCTTCAAGCCCATTCATGCAACGGATAGTTGTACTTTTTCCACTTCCACTTGGACCTATAATAACAAGCTTCTCACCTTCTTTAACAGAAAGATTGATATTCTTTAGAACATGATGAGTTCCGTAGTATTTATTTACATTTTTTAATTCAATCAAGTTTTTTCCTTTATTTCTAACTAAATATAAAATTAATTAAAATTATTTTATCATTAAATAAAGAAAACTACTTCAAAATGTAACTTATTTTTACCAATAAATTTCCAAAGTGTAACTTTTAGTAATTTTTAGAATTTATACTTTTTCATAGTAAACACCTCTTGGAGAGAAAATCTTTTTAAAATAAATAGTCTCTGGAATCAAATCAGCATTGCCAATATAAAGCCTTCCTTTGTCATTTAAAATTCTATGAAATCTCTCCATAAGTTTTAGTTTTGATTCATGATCAAAATAAATAATCATATTTCTAGAAGCTATAATATCAAATTTTCCCAATCTTGAAAATTTTTCTTCAAAAACATTGCAAAGTTCAAATTTACAGGTACAAAGCTCATTTTTATTAATAGTATAAAATTTATCTTCGCTTTCTAAAAAAAACCTTCTTTTTTCACTCTCACTCAATCGCTGTAAAGTTCTTCCTTGATATTTTCCAAGTTTTGCTTTTTCAATCACGCTTGAATTAATATCAATGCCTAAAATATACATATCTTTAATAAAATTCTGTGCAGCCAGTAACGCTAAAGAATATACTTCTTCTCCACTTGAACAAGGGGCACTTAGGATATTTACTCTCTTTTCTAAGCTTTTGGCATAATAAATTATTTCTTTCAATTGAGCCAATTCTCTTAAAAAATAAGTTTCACCTATGGTTACAAAATCTAAAGTTTCTTGTTTAAGTTGTCTATTACTTTTTAATTTTCCCAAAAATTCGGAAAAATTTTTAGTATTAGTTCCTTCAAGAAATTTATTCAACTTTAAAGCTAATATATTTTTTTTATCGGTTAAATCAATACCGCTCATTTCGTTGATAATTTTTATAAATTCATTAAGTTCTAATTCGCTAGGAGTTATTTTTTTTTCCATGTAATTTTCCTTTTATTAATCCTGATCAATAAAATTTATAATTTCTTTTTTAATTTCTTTTAAGCTCATAGGTTTTAAATGTGGATTCATATCTTTTGCTCTTTTTGGCATACCATAAACGACGCTATCTGCCTCATTCTCACATAAACATCTAACCCCTGTTTTATAAAGCTCAAATAAACCTTTTGCGCCATCATCTCCCATACCCGTTAAAATAATAGCAAGTATTTTATTTGTTTTTGCCAAAGAAACAGCGGAATGAAAAAGCAAATCTACACTTGGCTTAAAACTTGATACCACATCTTGCCAAGAGGCTACAATATTTAAATTTCCAGATAAAATAGTATTTTTAGGGCAAATATAAATTTTATTGCTTAATATCTCTTTATCGTTCAATAAGCACACTTCACTAAAAGCCTCCTTATTAAATTGCCTCACAAAAGATGGAATAAAACTAACACTCATGTGTTGAGCTATAACTACACAAGTATTTTTTATATCAATATCCTTTAAAAGAAATTTAAGCTGATTAGGACCACCTGTTGAAGATCCTATGAGTATGAGCTTCATTTTCTTCTCCCCTTAATTTATTGAAATTTTATTTTTCTTGTCGTAAATTCTAACATATATAAAGAAAAATAAAGCTTATTTTTAAAAAAAGAAAAGCTGTTTTTATGATTTAATATGATAAGATTAGATTTTTATCTTATTTTATATAGTAATTAGGAAACCAATGCTTAGGGAAAAAATTTATATTGCTAGCGATCATGCTGGTTTTGAATTAAAAGAAAAAATTTGCGTATTTTTAAAAGAAAAAAATATAATTTTTAACGATTTAGGAACAAACACTTGCGCAAGCTGTGATTATCCTGATTATGCACATTTACTTGCCGAAAAAATAGACAAACGAAGCTTTGGCATTCTTATTTGTGGAAGTGGAATTGGAATTTCTATTGCAGCAAATCGTCATAAAAACATTCGCTGCGCATTATGCCATGAAAGCTTAAGTGCGGAACTTGCAAGAAGACATAATGATGCCAATGTTTTGGCATTAGGTGGAAGATTAATCGGGATTGAATTAGCTACAGATATTATAGAAAAATTCATTCAAACTCCTTTTGAAGAAGGGAGACATATGCAAAGAATTCAAAAAATTGAGGTAAAAATATAATGTTTACAAACTGGCTTGTTTTAACTATATTAATTTGTGCAACTATCTATCTGATTGTAATGTTGTTTTACTATAAAACTCTACTTAATAAAGAAAAAACATCAAAAGATTTTATCAAAAACAATCTTGATGATACTGAGATTGTTATTAGAAAACTACAAATCCAACTTCAAAGAAGTCTTGGAAATATAGATATACTCACAGAAGAGCTTAATAAAATCAAAGCAGACCTTACATCTTTAAGAACTAGAAATTCTCAATATCGTTTAGAAAATGACAAACTAAGACAAAGAATTAAAGAATTAGAAGCAAAAATCGAGGCATTATTATGATAAAACTAACACAAGAAGAACAAAAATACCTGCTTGATAGCATTAGAATTATTGCTGATTTTCCAAAAAAAGGAATTATTTTTAGAGATATTACCACTCTACTAAATAACAAAGAGGCTTTAAATTTTCTACTTAAACATTTAAAAGAACGCTACAAAGATTACAATCTAGACTTCATAGCAGGAACAGAAAGCAGAGGATTTATCTTTGCATCTATGATTTGTGCAAAACTTAATCTTCCTTTTGTGCCTATTAGAAAACCTGGAAAACTCCCTTTTGAAACCTTTAGCTGCGAATATGATCTTGAATATGGCAGCGATAAAGTAGAACTTCATAAAGATGCATTTAAAAATATTCAAAATGCAAAGGTTTTACTTGTAGATGATTTAATAGCAACTGGCGGAACAGCTATAGCTTCGTATGAACTCATTCAAAAAGCTGGAGCAAAATGCGTTGAAGCTTGTTTTTTAATGAATCTTAAAGATTTAAATGGAGCAAATAAACTTGAAAAACTTACTTCAGTTTATAGTGTTTTAGAAATTTAAAACTATAGAAAGGCGCAAATGGAAGAATTTTTAAAAAATTTACTTTACCAATACAAAGATCTAGCATATATTATTATTTTTTTATGGTGTATTTTAGAAGGGGAGTTGGCTTTAATTTTGGCAGGTATTTTTGCCCATCAAGGACATGTAAATTTAGGCTTTGTTATATTTATAGCAGGACTTGGTGGTTTTGTAGGCGATCAAATTTATTTCTATATAGGAAGATATAATAAACGCTACATACAAAAAAAATTAAAAACCCAAAGGCGTAAATTTGCAGTAGCACACTTACTTTTACAACGTTTTGGTTGGCCTATTATTTTTATACAACGCTATATGTATGGCTTTAGAACCATTATACCTATGAGTATAGGAGTCACGCGTTATAGTGCAAAAAAATTTGCTATTATCAATCTTTTTAGTGCTTGGGTTTGGGCATCAATCACTATACTTTTAGCTTGGTATTTTGGAGAACAAATTTGGAAGATGGTGACTTGGGCTGAAGAACATTGGTATTATGCAGCCATTATTATTATAGCTTTTTTATCCCTTTTATTATTTGGTTTTAAACAAATGGAAAAAGCTATACTTAAAGATAAAAGGAAAAAATCATGAAATTTGAATTAAACGATAAAAAACTAGATGCTATAAAAGCAGACTTTGAACTTATTTTTATACAGGATAAAAATTTAAAAAATTTTAACAAAGAAAAAGATTTTTTTAAACTTAATAATTACAAAGGCGAAGGTGTATTACTAGACTTAAACAATAAAAAGCTTTATTTAGAGCTTAAAAGCCTTGCTTATGAGGATATAAGATTAAGTCTTTGCACAGCATATAAAACTCTTGAAAAGCTTAATATAAAAAGCGTAAAACTTCCTAGCATAATAGGAGATTGTGTAGTTAGAAGTTTTACATCTTTAGTTGAAGGCGTACTTTTTGGAGCTTATAAATTTGATAAATATAAAAGCGAGAAAAAAACAAGCACTTTGGAAAAATTTATTATTTCAAGCGAAGAATTAAATGGTAAGAAATTTAATAAAGATGAAGCTAAGATAGGCTTGGAGCGTGGAGAAATTTTAGCTAATGCCACAAATTTTACTAAAAATATAGTCAATGAAATTCCTGAAATTTACACCCCTTTAAAAATGGCAGAAGATGCGCAAAATTTAGCTAAAGAAAATAAAAACATTATTTGTAAAATTTATGATGAAAAATTTTTGGCCAAAGAAAAAATGAATGCTTTTTTGGCAGTCAATCGTGCCTCGGTACATCCACCACGCCTCATTCATCTAAGCTATAAAGCCAAAAATGCAAAAAAACGTGTTGTATTTGTTGGAAAAGGCTTAACTTACGATAGCGGTGGATTAAGCTTAAAACCAGCTGATTTTATGCTTACAATGAAAGCTGATAAAAGCGGTGCAGCAGCAGCAATGGGGATCATAAAAGCCGTAGCCGAGCTTGCTTTAGATTTAGAAGTGCATTGTATTTTAGGTGCAACTGAAAATATGATAGGCGGCAATGCTTATAAGCCTGATGATGTGTTAATCAGTCGCGAAGGCGTAAGTATAGAAGTAAGAAATACAGATGCAGAAGGACGCTTGGTTTTAGCTGATTGTCTTTCTTTTGCACAAGATTTAAAACCTGATTTACTTATCGATATGGCAACACTTACTGGAGCTTGTGTTGTAGGACTTGGAGAATTTACAAGTGCTATTATGGGAAACAATGAAGAATTGCAAAATGATTTTTATCTAAGCTCTAAAAAAAGTGGAGAATATACTACAATCTTACACTTTAACCCCCACTTAAGAGAACTTATAAAATCAAATATTGCCGATATTAGCAACACTGCCTCTAGTCGCTATGGAGGCGCAATTACCGCGGGGTTATTTTTAGATAAATTTATTCGTAAAGAATATAAAGACAAATGGTTACATCTTGACATAGCAGGACCTGCTTATACGGAAAAATCTTGGGGATATTCTAGTTTTGGTGCAGGTGGAGCTGGAGTTAGAATGTGTGTTAATTATCTAATTCAAATTTTAAGGAAAGCTAAATGAGTTTAAGCGTAGGTATAGTAGGACTTCCAAATGTTGGCAAATCAACGACTTTTAATGCTTTAACTAAAGCACAAAATGCCCAAAGTGCAAACTATCCTTTTTGTACCATAGAGCCTAACAAAGCCATGGTTGAAGTTCCTGACTTAAGACTTAATGAACTTGCTAAAATCGTAAAACCTGAAAGAATTATGCATTCTTTAATAGAATTTGTAGATATCGCTGGACTTGTTAAAGGCGCAAGTAAGGGTGAAGGCTTAGGAAATAAATTTCTTTCAAATATACGCGAAACTGAGGTTATTTTACACATAGTGCGTTGTTTTGATGAAGAAAATATCACCCATGTTGAAGGTGGAGTTAATCCTTTGCGTGATGTAGAAATTATCAATACAGAGCTTATTTTAGCAGATATTGAACAACTTAGTAAAAAAATAGAAAAACTCACCAAAGAAACCAAAGCCAACCAAAAGGGTGCTAAAGAAAGCCTCGAACTTGCAAATTCTTTACTTGATCATTTAAACAAAGGCTTAGCTGCAAGTTCTTATCCTGAAAAAGAAAACGAAATTTATCAAGCCTTAATCAAAGAATTAAGACTGCTTTCTGCTAAAGAAGTGATTTATGGTGCAAATGTTGATGAAAATGGTATTAGTGAAGATAATGATTATGTAAAAGCTTTAAAAGAATATGCTAAAAAAAATGATCATGAAGTTATCAAGCTTTGTGCAAAAATCGAAGAAGAATTAGTAGGATTAAGCGATGAAGAAAGCCATGAATTTTTAAGTTCTCTAGGAGTTAACGAAAGCGGTCTTGATCAAATCATACGCACTGCTTTTACTAAGCTTGGACTGATCAGTTATTTTACCGCTGGTGTAGTTGAAGTGCGTTCTTGGACAATCAAAAAAGGCTGGAAAGCACCAAAAGCAGCGAGCGTGATTCATAATGACTTTGAAAAAGGCTTTATAAAAGCTGAAGTTATTTCCTATGAAGACTATATCCAATACAAAGGCGAAAATGGTGCCAAAGAAGTAGGAAAGCTACGCCTTGAAGGAAAAGACTATATCGTTTTAGACGGCGATGTAATGCATTTTAGATTCAATGTTTAGGCAAAATAGCCTAAACAATATTTATAAATTTTGAATAAAACCTTCCAAAATTTGAATTTGCTTTTCTACGCTTGCAATAGAACTTGAGCCTTCACTTTGCTTAGAATTTAAAGAAAATTCAAAATTTAAAAGTTCCATAGCTTTTTCATCAAATACAGGATCTATTTTTGAAAGATCTTTAATTTCACTTATATCAATACCTTGTGCTTCAGCTTGTGCAACAACATTTCCCACTATAAAATGTGCTTTTCTAAAAGGAATATTTTTTTCACGCACCAAATAATCCGCCAAATCGGTAGCCAACAAATGACCTTTTTTACAAGCATTAAGCATATTTTCTTTATCAATTCGTATTTCTTTTAACATTGCATTTAAGATGATTAAACTATCTTTAGCGGTTTTTACACTATCAAAAAGCCCTTCTTTATCTTCTTGCATATCTTTATTGTAAGCTAAAGGTAGAGCTTTCATTATAGTTAAAAGAGAAATCAGATTTCCATAGACACGCCCTGTTTTTCCGCGTATAAGTTCACAAACATCGGGATTTTTTTTCTGAGGCATGATAGAACTTCCTGTTGAAAAACTATCACTTATGGATATAAAAGAAAATTCCGAACTTGAAAATAAAATCATTTCCTCGCAAAGTCTTGAAGTGTGTGTAAAAATAACTGCTATATCATAAAGTAAATCAAGAGCAAAATCTCTATCACTCACTCCATCCATAGCATTTGGCATAATCTCCTTAAATCCTAAAATTTCAGCACTCAACTCACGATTGGTAGCATAGCTTGTTCCTGCACACGCACAAGACCCAAGTGGCGAAAAATCAGCGAGTTTTAGACTATTTTGCAAACGCTTAATATCTCGCATTAGCATAAAAGCATAAGCTAAAATATAAAAAGAAAAACTCACAGGCTGAG
The DNA here is from genome assembly GCF_004379075.1 of Campylobacter sp. US25a. Lineage (NCBI taxonomy): Bacteria > Pseudomonadati > Campylobacterota > Epsilonproteobacteria > Campylobacterales > Campylobacteraceae > Campylobacter > Campylobacter sp. US25a. The sequence goes on along the minus strand of NZ_RYYM01000001.1, from coordinate 368,413 downwards.
CGTGTTGTAAATGTGTAAAACTTGGCATAATAGTTTTTTTATGCACTTTGGCATGTTCGAGCATGGTTTGAATCAATTCTTTTAAAAGCTTTATAAGTTCAATATGAGATTTTTTGACAAAAAGTTTAAAATCAGTAGCCACTTGATCATTTCTACTTCTTGCAGTATGAAGTCTTCCACCAATTTCACTACCTATAAGCTCGCTTAAACGCTTTTCTACAGCCATATGAATATCTTCATCTTTAATATCAAAAATAAATTTGCCTTGCTCTATTTCACTTCTAACCTGCTCTAAACCTTTTATAATAGCATCTAATTCTTCTTTTTTTAAAATACCACAACTTTCAAGCATTGTAGCGTGTGCTATAGAACCTTGTATATCTTCATTGAACAAAGTTTTATCTACATTTAAACTTGCATTAAATTCTTTTAAAAGCTCATCACTTGCACCACTAAAACGTCCTGACCACATTTCATTTTTCATTTAAATGCCTTAAATTTTTGGTCCAAATTTGCTAAATTCAATGCCTTCTTTGACATCTTCATAACGTTTAAAATTTTGTATAAACATATGTGCTAATTTATCTCTTGTTGCAATATAATCATTTTTATCTGACCAAGTATTTATAGGATTTAAAAGCGTGCTTTCTACACCTTCTAAAGCTTTTGGAATAGCTAAATCAAACACTTCAAAATTTTCAAATTCGCATTTTGCAATACTTCCATCTAGAATAGCATTAATGCAAGCCCTAGTAGCCTTAATGCTCATTCTTTTACCCACACCGTAGCTTCCACCGCTCCAGCCTGTATTAACAAGATAAACATTAGCTTCATGCTTTTCAATCTTTTCACCAAGTAATCTCGCATAAACCGTTGGATGCAAAGGCATAAAAGGTTCTCCAAAACAAGCTGAAAAAGTTGCTTGAGGTTCTAAAATACCACGCTCAGTTCCAGCTACTTTTGCTGTATAACCACTTAAAAAATAATACATAGCCTGCTCTTTGCTTAGTTTACTTACTGGAGGTAAAATTCCAAAAGCATCTGCACTTAAAAATATAATATTTTTTGGATGCCCTGCTTTTAGACTAGGCTCATGATTTTCAATATGCTCTATAGGATAAGAAACTCTTGTATTTTCTGTTTTTGAAGCATCAGCATAATCAACACTCTTATCGGCTCTTAAAACTACATTTTCTAAAAGTGCATTTCTTTTAATGGCACTATAAATTTCAGGCTCATGTTCAGGATCGAGATTGATTGTTTTTGCGTAACAACCACCCTCAAAATTAAATACACCTTCATCATCCCAACCATGTTCGTCATCACCTATAAGTTTTCTTTTTGGATCGGTTGAGAGTGTAGTTTTTCCAGTACCACTAAGTCCAAAGAAAAGTGCTACATCACCTTTTTCTCCGACATTTGCACTACAATGCATAGAAAGTTTATTTTCTAGTGGCAACCAATAATTCATCATAGAAAAAATACCTTTTTTCATTTCTCCGCCATACCAAGTTCCGCCAATAACCGCTATATTTTCTTCAACATTAAAGATTACAAAAACCTCTGAATTTAAACCATCTTGTTTGTAATCTTCATTGATACATTTGCAAGCATTATAAACAATAAAATCTGCTTTAAAATTCTCAAGTTCTTCTTGACTTGGGCGAATAAACATATTTTTAACAAAATGTGCTTGCCATGCAATTTCAGTAACAAATCTTACTGCTTTGCGACTTTGCAAAGAAGCGCCACAAAAAGCATCTTGAACATAAATTTTCTTTCCACTTAATTCTTGTTTTGCTTTAGTCAAAAGCTTATCAAATAATTCTTTTGTAATGGGCTGATTTACCTTTCCCCAAGCAATATACTTACTAGATGGATCTTGTTTTACAAAATATTTATCTTTAGGACTTCTACCTGTAAAAATTCCTGTATCCACACAAAAAGTATCATTATCCGTACTTAAACCTTCATTATTTGCTTTTTCATGAGCATTTAATTCATCATAACTTAAATTATGAAAAATTTCTTTTATATTGTCCAAGCCTAAATTATCAAATTTTTTCATCTTTCCCTCACTTTAATTCTTATAGATAGCTAATACTTCACCTTCGTTAACAGTATCGCCTATTTTAATACAAAGCTCTGAAATAATTCCATCTTTTGGGGCATTAACTTCAATCTCCATTTTCATTGCTTCTAAAACCATGATGGCTTGACCTGATTTTACTTCTTCACCTTCGTTAACATAAATTTTAAAGACATTACCTGAAATACCTGCTAAAACTTCATTTTCAGCATCTACAGAACTTGTTGAATTTGAAGAAACAATATTTTTATTTTCTTCTACTTTTTTTACACTTTTAACATTAACATCTTTATCAAAACCATAGCTTACCTCTACATGATATTTATTACCATTTACAGCTACGGTAAATTTGTTTTCATCTACACTCATAGGCTTTGGCATACTAGCTAATTTGCGTACATTTACCTTTGCCTCTCCTTTTAAAAATGCTATACCTTTTTCTTTACAAGCTGCTGCAATAAATATATTTTCTTCACTCGTTTCTATACTCTCTTTTTCAAGCAAGGTTTTAGTATAAACTATACTTTTACTCTCATCTTTATCAGCTATATTAATAGCAAGCTCTGTAGTAGGTTCTAAATTAAGTTGTTTTGAAGCAAGTTCAACAATATTTGCATCGGGTGTAACAGGAGTTTTTCCAAAATAACCAAGCACCATTTTTCCATAACCTTCTGCTATTTTTTTCCAAGGTCCAAACATCACATTATTAAAAGCTTGTTGAAAATAAAATTGAGAAACTGGAGTAACCGAAGTACCAAATCCACCTTTTTCTACAACTTCTCTCATAGCATGAATGACTTGTGGAAATTTATCTAAGATATTATTATCTCTCATCATTTGTGTATTTGCTGTTAAAGCTCCTCCTGGCATAGGAGAAAAAGGAATAAGTGGATTTACCATAGTAGCTTCAGGTGGTAAAAAATATTCTTTTAAACAATCTTTTAAAACTTCTTCGTATTTTAGAATTTTTTCTTCCTCAAGTCCGCCTAAATCATAATCTTTGCCTTTTAAAGCATGCATCATGGTTAAAATATCAGGTTGAGAGGTTCCGCCACTTACTGGAGCCGCAGCCAAATCGATACCATCAACCCCTGCTTCAAGTGCTGCAAGATAGCAGGCTATACTCACCCCTGCAGTTTCATGCGTATGAAGTCTAATATGCATATCTTGAGGTAAAATTTTTCTTGCCATTTTAATGGTTTCATAAATTTTATTTGGATTAGAAGTCCCACTTGCATCTTTGAAACAAATACTATGAAAAGGAATTTCTGCTGCTAAAATTTCTTTTAAAATTTTTTCATAAAAAGGCACATCATGAGCACCTTTACAATTTGGCGGTAAATCCATTAAAGTAATAGTAATTTCATGCTTTAACCCATGTTTTACTATACATTCACCACTAAATTTTAAATTATTTACATCATTAAGGGCATCAAAATTTCTTATCGTTGTAGTACCGTGTTTTGCAAAAAGTTTTGCATGCAAATCAATAAGTTCACTACTTCCAGTATCTAAAGTAACAGTATTAACCCCTCTTGCTAAAGTTTGAAGATTGGTATCTTTTCCTACAATAGCCCTAAATCTATCCATCATGGTAAAAGCATCTTCATTAAGATAAAAATACAAGCTTTGAAATCTAGCACCACCGCCAAATTCAAAATGTGTAATTCCTGCTTCTTTTGCTGCTTCTACTGCAGGAAAAAAATCATCCATTAAAACCCTAGCTCCATAAACAGACTGAAAACCATCTCTAAAGCTTGTATCCATTACATCGATGAATTTTTTAGCCATTATTTTTCCTTAAAAAAATATTTTTTCATTATTATACAAAAATTTGATAACACATTACCAAAATTATTGCTATAGGCGATATAAAACGAATAAAAAACAACCAAATTAAGAAAATTTTTCGACTTATAAATTTAGAAAAAATTTTATAAATTTGTTTTTTATTCATAAAAAAACCTACAAATATAGAGCATACTATAGCACCAAGTGGAAGTAAAAAATTTGAAGTTAATTTATCCAATAAAGTAAAAAAATCTTTACCAAAAAAACTAAACATAGAAAAAAAATTTAAATTTAACGACAAGATACAACAAATTCCAAAAACAAAAACAAATAAACCTATTAAAAATAGAGCTTTAACACGAGAAATTTGATAGTTATTAATCATATAAAAAGTTAAAGGCTCTATCATTGAAACAGCTGAAGTAATACCAGCAAAAAAAAGTGCTAAGAAAAAACAAAATGCAAAAATATAGCCTAAAGCTCCAAGTTGATTAAACAAACTCATCAAGGATACAAAAACAATTCCTGCTCCTTGAGTATGCGGATCGGCTCCAAATTCAAAGATAAAAGTAAAAACAATAAGTCCCATGATAAAAGAAATCAATAAGTTAATCAAAACAATATACACTGAACTTTTTATAAAATTTGTTTTTTTATCCAAGGCTGATGAATATGTAACTATACAACCTATTCCCAAGCATAAGGTAAAAAATGCAAGCCCTAAAGCTTCGGCAATAGAGCTAAATTTAAAATGTGAAAAATCAGGATAAAATAAATAAGAAAAAGCATTTGCAAAACCTTGCTTAAATCCCATACAATAAAACAACATAAAAACAAGCATTAAAAATAAGCTAGGCATTATAACAACGTTTAATTTTTCAATCCCTTTGATTAAACCTTTAGATACTATCAATAAAGTAAGAAAAAAAGATAAAATGAAGAAAAAAACAGAACTTGTCAAATTTGCAGTAATTAAATTCTGAAAATTACTTGCTGCTTCATCTAAAGTTTTAGGAAGATAATAAAGACTAACTACAGTATATTTTAAAACCCATCCCATGATAACTAGATAAAAAGAGAGAACAAAAATACCACCTAACATAAAAACGCCGCCATATCGCCATCTATTGCCATATTTTATGGCAAGATTTGAATAAGCATTTGCAAGATCACTTTTACTTAAACGTCCCATAGCCACTTCAGCCAAAAAAATACTAAATCCTATGGTTAAAGTAAAAAACAAATATAAAAGCACAAAAACAAAACCACCATTTTCTGCACTTAAAGTTGGAAATTTCCAAGCATTACCTAAACCAACGGCTCCACCAGCAACAGCCAATACAAAACCGATTTTTGAAAAATATGTTCTCATTATTTTTCAAACTCACTTTAAAAAAGCGGCTATCATAACTATAACAACAGCCAAAGGGGAAATAAATCTCAAAAACACATACCAAAGTTCAAAAAATATACCCCTCATATAAGGTTCAAATAAAATTTTTAAAGCTTCTTTTTTCATCACAAATCCCACAAAAATAGCTGCCAAAATTCCACCTAAAGGCATAATAACCTTACTTGAAATACTATCAAGCAAATCAAAAAAACTCATTCCAAAAAATCCAAACTGAGTACTTTTTAAAGAAGATAAAATACACAACATTCCTAAAATATAAACAACAATTCCTATTAAAATCAAAGCTTTTTTACGGCTCATACCAAAAGTATTAATAAGGTAAAAAGCAAAAGGCTCTATCATTGAAACAGCTGAAGTAATACCAGCAAAGATTAAAGAAATAAAAAATGCTGCTCCAAAAATACAACCAATCACCCCAATTTTTTCAAATAAAGTAGCCAAGGAAATAAAAACAAGTCCTGGTCCTTGCTGATTAGGATTGTAACCAAATTCAAAGATAAAAGTAAAAACAACCAAACCCATTAATAAACCAACTAAAAGATTGATAAAAATAATATTTAAAGTACTGGTAATAAAATTAGTTTTATCAGGCAGACTAGCAGAATAAGTAATAATCGTTCCAACGCCCAAAGAAAGACTAAAAAAGGCAAGCCCTAAGGCTTCAAGAACATTTGAAGTGTTGATTTTGGAAAAATCAGGCACAAAAAGAAATTTAACCGCCATCATAAAACCATCTTTACTAATAGCATAAACAAGCATCAAAATAAGTAAAATAAACAATGAAGGCATCATCCAAACATTTAACTTTTCAATCCCATTCTTAACACCTTTAGAAACAATATAAAAAACACATAAAAAAACTAAAGTAAAACAAATAAACTGACTTAAAAAATCCTCACTTGTAAAAAATCCAAACTGCGCTTTACTTACTTCTAGATCCATAGGCAAATTTCCAGTGATACTTAAAAACACATATTTAACTATCCAGCCAATCACCAAGGTATAAAAAGAAACTATTAAAATCGCCCCCACCATAGTAAAACCAACATAAGACCAAGTTTTTTTATTTGAAGGTGCTAACTTTTCATAGGCATTAACCGGATCTTTTTCACTAATTTTTCCTATGCTAAGCTCAGCTAAAAATATCACAAAACCTACACCTAAAGTAAGAATTATATAAAGCAAGATAAAAGCAGATCCACCACTTTGACCTACTAGTGTTGGAAATTTCCAAGCATTACCCAAGCCCACTGCTGAACCTGCTACCGCTAAAATGAAACCTATTTTTGAAAATTTAGAACTCAATGTTACAACCTTAATTTAAAAATTATTTTAAAATATTATTAAAGCAAAAAAACTTTTAAGCTTTATTAAAAACAATCAAATTTAAATCAAAAATGTGAATTTTTGTAAATTTCAATAAAAATAAAGATACTTTTGGTTATAATTCGGCTTTATTTTTAAGTCTTAAGTAGGGATACGCAAGCCGAACTGATTTAAAAATTGAAAAATATTTTTTATAGAAAGGTTAAGATAATGAAAAAAGTTCTTTTTTTATTATTAGCATGTGCAGCAGTAGCTTTTGCAGCTGAAACTAACGCTCCAGTAGAGCAAGAAGCTATCAATATATGGATTAAAGCATTTTCAGTTCTTGCAGCAGGTTTAGGTCTTGGTGTTGCAGCACTTGGTGGTGCTATCGGTATGGGTAATACCGCAGCGGCAACAATTGCAGGAACAGCTAGAAACCCTGGTCTTGGGCCAAAATTAATGACAACTATGTTTATCGCTTTAGCGATGATTGAAGCACAAGTTATCTATGCTCTTGTTATCGCGCTAATAGCACTTTATGCAAATCCTTTTATAGTTTTACAATAAAACTGATTAAAGCCCTTTTTTGGGCTTTTTTTTATGCGGTTATGGTGGAATTGGTAGACACGCCATCTTGAGGGGGTGGTGCGCTCCGCGTGTGCGAGTTCAAATCTCGCTAACCGCACCATTATTTAAAATTATAATCATTCAACTTAAAATACCAACTATTCAAAATCAAATTTCAACTTACAATTTCTTAAAGTTACAAAAAATAAAAAATATTGGTTTTTTAAAAAACTTAAAAAATATTAAGATTTTTTTTAAGTATAAAGAATATAATTCTATCCGTTTTCAAAAACCATCCCTTAAAAAGGATTATTCAATGTTTGTTTTTATACCATTATTTACAATTTTTATTTTACTTGCAGGCGGATATTTTGCCAAAAGAATTGGCGTTTTAAAGCAAAAACAAGCTAGGACTTTTTTAGATTTTGCTATTATTTTTGCTTTACCTTGTTTGATTTTCGATAAAGCATATCATTTAAATTTTGATTTTTCATTGATTATTTTTATTTTTATTGGATTGTTTAGCTGTATACTAGCAGCTTTTTTTGCTATTCTTATTGGAAAAGTTTTTCATTTTTCTAAAGTAACTTTAGTCAGTATGTTTTTGCTTTCTTGTTTTGGAAATACTATATTTGTGGGTATGCCTATTGTTGCTGGTATATTTAATGACCCACAATTTAGCGCTGAAGTTATATTTTACGATGCTTTAGCCACAACTTTACCTATATCACTTTTTGGACCTTTTATACTTTCTTTGGGAAATGGAGAAAAAGTCAGTTTACTTGCTAATGTTAAAAAAATTCTTAGTTTTCCACCTTTTTTAGCTTTGCTTTTTGGTTTTTTGTGCAAATTAATTACTTTACCTGAATTTATTTTCTCTCCTATTCGTTTATTTGGCGCTTCTGCAACCCCTGTTGCACTTTTTGCCATAGGTTTAGGACTTGGCTTTATGGCGATTAAAACCTCTTACAAACCTACAGTAATTGTCATCTTTGCTAAAATGATTTTAGCTCCTTTATTTTTTGTATTTTGTTTAAAAATATTTAATTTAGAATTAAAAAATTCTACCATTGTTGCTATTATAGAAAGCGCAGCTCCTACTATGACCTTAGCAGGAGCTATGGTAATGAAAGCTAAACTAGATAGCAATTTAGCCGTAAGTGCTGTAGCCTTTGGAGTTCTTTTTGCTTTTGTTTCTATGCCAATTTTAATTTGGGCTTTGTTATAAGCTCAAATTATATGGCTAAATTTTTAGCTAATTCTTTAACTTTTTTAAGATCAACTTTTCCTGAACCTAGGAGGGGAATTTTTTCTATTTGAAAATAATATCTAGGTTTAAAAAGTGTAGGTATATTAGAATTTTTTATAATCTCACATACTCTTTCAAAAATTTCATTATTACATTCTATGAGTAAAGCAATTTGTTCCCCTTTTTTCTCATCTTCTAAAGATGTGGCACAAAATTTAACCACTTCAGTATCTATGAATTTGGCAATTTCTTCTTCTATTGCACCCAAAGAAATCATCTCTCCGCCAATTTTTGCAAAGCGAGAATAACGATCGACAATATATAAAAAACCATCTTCATCCAAATGTCCCTTATCTCCCGTGTTGTACCATCTTATGCCATCAATTTCTTTAATAACTTCATCGGTTTTTTCTTTGTTATTAAGATAGCCTACCATAACTTGATGACCGCCTATAAGTATGAGTCCATCTTCATTTGTTTTTAAATTTTCATAATTATTTGGATCAACAATACGTACCGCAGTTCCAGGTAGAGGCATTCCTACACTTCCTTCTTTATTGGCACGATGTATAAGCCAATAATCCGCATCAAAACGATTTGGTAAATTTACACTCGCTACAGGTGTAGTTTCCGTAGCTCCATAACCTTCAAAAATGCTTTTTTTAAACTTCATTTCAAAAGCAGTTCTTACTTCATTTTTTAGTTTTTCAGCACCTGATACAACTATTCTTAAGCTTTCAAACATTAAAGCATCAAGTTTTTTATTTCTTGCATAAATTCCTAAAAAGGTTGAAGTTCCACACATAATAGTGACATTATTTTTAGCAACAGTTTTGGCAACCCCTAAGGCATCAGTTGGATCTGCAAAAGTGATACTTTTAATACCTTCAAGCAAAGGCAAAAATGTAGTTACGGTAAGTCCAAAAGCATGAAAAGGTGGTAAAGATGAGAGAATGACATCATTGTTTCTTGTGCAAAGCACATCAGAAATTTGTGCTATATTGCTTAAAATATTACGGTTATTGAGCATAACACCTTTTGGAGAACCCTCACTTCCGCTACTAAACAAAATAGCTGCGATGGCAAGATTGTTTTTTGAAGGAGTGAAGATGCTTTTGAGTATAAAACTAGGTATAATACTAACTGCTAACATCATGCTAAAAATTTTAGTTTTTTGCATTTTAAAATCTTCTACAATATCTTCAAAATAAATTAAATGTATATTTGTATCGAAATTTAGGTTTATACCTTTATTTGCTAATTTTTCTAAAAAAGTTTTAGAAGTATAAATTTGTGAAATTTGCGCATTTTTTATAGCTGCTTTTAGAGCTTTTTCTCCAGCCGTAAAATTAAGATTTACTGCAATTTTTTCTGCGATTAAAACAGATAGATTGGTTAAAGAACTTGCAAAAGAAGCAGGTAATAAAATTCCTATAGCTTCCTCTTTAGGAGCGTAACTTCCACGCCGAGAGTTAATGTTTAATTCTTTGGATTTTCTTTTAATAAAAAAATTAAGAATTAAACTAAGACTCAACATTTTTCTATAAGAAATATCTCCAGCTAGTGTATCGATAATAGCTATTTGATTTAGATTTTTTTTAGCTGTATCTATCCAAGCTCTTGCTATAGTATGCATAGCTTCGCATTGTGATTTCCAAGCCATAAAAGAAAGTTCAAAAACTTTAGCTTTAACTTCATCTTTTTTAGAATGCAAAGGCATAGCTTTACCAAAAGCTATAGCAATTTTTCTTTTATTTAAAGTGCGGTTTCTTGCTGAAAATTCTTCATCGCTTCTTGAAAAAGCACTACCCCAAAGTCCTCTTATATAAAAAGGAATAATTTTTCCATCATCTTCGCTTAAATATTCACAAGCTAATTCAAATCCTGCTTTAAATTCATTTAATTGTCCATGTCTTGAAAGCGTACCTTCAGGAAACAAGCAAACTAAATTACCTTCTTTGATATGCTTTGCTATCAGTTCTAAACTCGTCTTACTTCCTGTACTTGATACAGGAATAATACCAAATTTATCAAGAAAAATTTTAATATACCATTTAGAATAAATACTTCTTTCCATAACAAAATAAATTTTTCTTGGAATTGCCATTTGTACAACAGCCCAATCAATAAAAGAAATATGATTACCTAAAAGCAAAGCTCCACCTTTTTCTGGTATATTTTCAAAACCTTCTACAAGTAAGCGGTATCGTTGCAAAAAAGCTATGCTTAAAAGTATACGCACTAAAGAAAAGGGGAGTTTTAAAAGTATATAAAAACTTCCTATAAAGGTTACTAAAGTAATAAAATAAAACAAATAAACTACATTGATTTCAAATTTTGCAAATAAAGTTGCTAAGAGTAAAAATCCTAACATGGCAATATTTTGAAAAAAATTATTTCCTGCAAGAATTTGTCCCAATTCATTTTCTTTGGCATGAAATTGGACTAAAGTATTTAAAGGAATGATAAAAAGAGCTCCGCAAAATCCAAAAAAGAAAAATAAAAAACTATAACTTAATAAACTTACAAAATAAGGCATTAAAAAAGCCATTAAAAACATACCCAATGCACCAAGTGGAATAAGTCCAAGTTCTATATAATTTTTTGAAAATTTACCAGCTACTAAAGAGCCTAAAATCACTCCTATACCAGAAAAAGCGAGTGAAATTTGCACATAAAAAGTATTTTCTATGAAAAGTTCATTTTTGACAAAGACAGGAAAGCTAACAAGATAAAGTTGAGATATAGCCCAAAAAAATGAAATTCCTATTATGCAAAGCCAAATAGTTTTATTTTTAAAAACAAGCTTAAGATTATTTATTAGAAGTTTTCCATGAATATAGTCTTTTTTATTAAAAACTAAATCTTTATTTGTTTGTTTGAGCTTAGGTAAACGCCACGCAAAAAATACTTCGATACAAGAAAATAAAATTAGCACAATTCCTAAAGGCGCTACTTCTTTTAAAATTTCATCTGTTTGATTATACGTAGAGCTATAAAGACTTTCAAAACTTAAAGAAAATAAAGCCATTCCTGCTAAGATTGCCATAATGCTTACTGCATTAATTACACCATTGCCCATAGCAAGAAAGTCTTTTCCTACAAGTTCTTTGATAAAACCGTATTTGCTTGGTGAATAAATCGCTGCTTGTGCTCCCATTATAAAAGTAAAAATAAAAGCCATCCAAAAAGCACCGCTATAGTAACAAATGCAAATTATTAAAGTGAGTATAACATTGAAAATTGCTGAAATTTTCATTACAATATTTTTTGGATATTTATCCGCTAAAAAACCCGAAGGAGAAAGCATAAGAATAAAAGGAAGTAAAATCAAAGCATTAACTATAGCATTTAAAAATAACTGCTCGCTTCCTTCATAGGCCTTATAAATAGTATTTTGAATAATAATTTTATGTCCCAAATCCACAAAAGCATTGATGAATGCTATAAGTAAAAAAGGAATTAATCCGTAAATTTTCAAAAAAGATTTTTTTTGCATTATTTAAACCTCGTCAATTAGCACTTATTTTACAAATTTAGGAAAATTATCTATATTATCTTTTAAAATAATTCCATCGATTTTTAATTTATAAAATTTTTTAAAATTCTCTAATTTATCAACAATCATTAAAACCCTACTATCAAAAACATAAAATTCTGCAACCTTGCTAGCAAATTTTGCAAGTTTTTTATCATTGCATAGCAAAAATTTAGCTCCTAAAGCATTGGCTAAAAATATCTCGTCTTTATTTTGCGCTAAAATAGCAAATTCAAAATCATTTTGACTTAAATAAGAAATCAATTTTTCATCATAAACAATACAATAAACTTTATTATCTTTAACTTCTTCAACACTTTCAATAAAAGAAAAATCTAAATTTTTTAATAATTTATGTCCAATAATAAGCATTTTTTTCCTTAGCTCTATTTTTTATTATTTTGCAAATTATACTTATAAAATTGTTACCAAGCAAGATGGCGCAGCGGACGGGGCTCGAACCCGCGACCTCCGCCGTGACAGGGCGGCATTCTAACCAGCTGAACTACCGCTGCATCCAAAGTAAAGAAGTAGAGATTATAAAACCTATTTATGATTTTATAAAATGGTGGTCACTATAAGACTCGAACTTATGACATCCACCTTGTAAGGGTGGCGCTCTACCAACTGAGCTAAGCGACCTATGATTGGCGACCCCTAGAGGATTTGAACCTCTGTTTCCACACAGAGAGAGTGTTGTCCTGGGCCACTAGACGAAAGGGTCATAACCCTAACAATAAAAATGGTGTCCCGTGTTGGATTCGAACCAACGGCCCCCTCCTTAAAAGGGAGATGCTCTACCGGCTGAGCTAACGAGACAAGATGGCGCAGCGGACGGGGCTCGAACCCGCGACCTCCGCCGTGACAGGGCGGCATTCTAACCAGCTGAACTACCGCTGCATCCAAAGTAAAGAAGTAGAGATTATAAAACCTATTTATGATTTTATAAAATGGTGGTCACTATAAGACTCGAACTTATGACATCCACCTTGTAAGGGTGGCGCTCTACCAACTGAGCTAAGCGACCTTTATAATGGTGTCCCGTGTTGGATTCGAACCAACGGCCCCCTCCTTAAAAGGGAGATGCTCTACCGACTGAGCTAACGAGACATTTTCTGAAATAAAAATGTGATTATGCCAAAATTAGCTCTATTTGTCAAGCTTTTTTAAATCATTTTTGGCATTTTCTCTCCAAATAACGAGAAAATATACTTATAGGTAAAGTCAAAACAAGATATGTAATAGCCAAAATTACATAAGCTTCAAGAGTAGCAAAAGTATAAGAATTTATCTCTTGTGCACTTTGGGTTAATTCATTTACAGCAATGACGCTTAATAATGAACTATCTTTAATTAAATTTGCAAATTGTCCACTCAGCGGTGCTAAAATATTTTTTAAAGCTTGGGGAAAAATTACATACGCAAAAACCTGCATCTCTTTTAACCCTAAAGCCCTAGCGCTCTCAAGCTGAGATATAGAAATACTTAAAATTCCAGCTCTAAATATTTCAGCTAAGTAAGCAGCAGAAAAACATGATAAAATAATAACTCCAGCCACATATCGATTATCAAGTCCTAAATTATTTGCAATGATATAATATATCAATAATACCTGCACTAGTAAAGGGGTTCCTCTGACAAGCTCTATGTAAAATGTAGATAAAAATCTTAAAAAAACAATCGAACTTAAAGAAAAAGCACAAAAAACTCCACCTAAAATTATACTCAACAATAAAGAAAAAAAACTGATTATTAAAGTATTTAAAAAACCTTGAAGAAATTTTTCTTTATAGGTCGCAATTGCACTAAAATCAAAATGATAAGCACTTATACTAAAACCACAATAACAAAACAATATTAAAAATAAAATCAAAAGAATTAAATTAGTGATTATTTTTGACTTTGATAGAGGTTTTAAAGGTTTAAAATTCTTATTTTTTTGGATAAACAAAGACAATAAAAATCTCCAAAATTACAATTTATTCATTTCTTAAAGTATCTAAAATATTAATTTGAGTTGCTTTTTTTGCAGGATAAAAAGACGATAAAGCTATGATTATTAAAGCACCTATAATGGTTAAAGAAAAATCCATTAAAGACAAATCAAGTGGTAATTTACTGGTTCCATAAACATCAGCAGGTAAAGTTACAATATCAAAATTTCCTAAAAGCCATAAAGCAAAAAATGCAAGCATCACACCCACTATCATACCGCCGCCGCCAATAAGCATGCCTAAGGCAAAAAAACTCTTTTTTACCTCATTTTTGCTTGCACCTAGGGCAAGCAAAAGTGCTATTTCACTGCGACGATTCATTACTATCATCAATAAAGAACTTACTATATTTAAACTTGCAACCAAAATAATAAGCATCAACACTATAAAAAGCGCTCTTTTCTCAAGCTCTAAGGCTGAAAAGAAATTTTTATTTTGTTCCCACCAGCCTACTACAGCATAATCGTCTTTTAAATAAGATTTAATTTTTTCAACATCCTTAAAAGCATTATCACTATATACATGAACTCCATCATAATTTGGATTTTTAGGCATTCCAAGTACTTTTTTCAATGCATCAACATCTGTATACATATAAGCTTTATCATAAAATGCAAGCCCTGAAGTAAAACGCGCTTTAACATCAAAACGTTTAGTTTGCGGTACTAAAGAAAATCCACTAGGATTAAGATTTGAAAAAATAAGTGAAAGTTTGTCATTTTTATGCAAACCAAATTCATCAATAAGTGCTGATCCTACAAGTATATCAAAACCACTTAAATTCTCATCCTTTAAAGCTTTAGCAACCACTTCGTTTATTTTTTTTTCATCATTAAAATTAACGCCAAAAAGCACACCACCTTCAAAACGATTATCTCCCTTTACAACAACTTGAGTACTTATATAAGGGCTAAATAACAAATTTGGAAATGTTTTTCTTAACTCATCTATAAATTCATCATTTACAGGAGCGTAAAATTTAGGCAAAATAGTAATAGGATAATTCATCACAAAAAAGCGTTTTTCAAATTCTTTATCAAAACCATTCATAATTGCCATAGCTACAAGCAAAACGCAAAGTCCTACACAAACTCCTAAAAAGGCCAAAAGCATAGAAAGATTGATAAAGGGTTGTTCTTTATCAAATCTTAAATATTTAAAAAGTAAATATTTTAAAACGCTTTTATTCAAGCTAAAATTCCTTGCTTAGGACCACTTTTTCCATGGCATTCTTTAAATTTTTTTCCACTTCCGCAAGGACAAGGAGCATTGCGTGGAACTTTTTTAAACTCAGCTTCGCCAAGATTATCTTCGCTTGCGCCCATTTCTACTGAGCTTTGAAGTAGCTTTTCATTTTCTTCATTGGCTTTATTTTCTAAATTTTGTACCTCTTCTTGATTAAATTGCACACTAAAAAGTAGTTTAATACTATCAAATTTAATACGATTAACTAGCTCCAAGAAAAGATTATAACTTTCTTTCTTATATTCCACAAGAGGATCTTTTTGATTGTATCCGCGAAGTCCTATTCCTGTTTTTAAAATATCCATTTGATACAAATGCTCTCTCCAAGCATTATCCAAAACTTGCAAATATAAAATACGCTCTATATTACGCAATTCTTTAATCTCAAGTCTTGACATCTTTTCGTTATAAGAATTTTCAAGAATTTGACTTAGCTTATCTTGCATTTCAATGACGCTTAAATTTTCAAAATCTTTTTCACTAATCTGAGTTGAACACTCATATAAAATTTTTGCTTTCAAATTTTCAAAATTTACATTAGAACCGCTTTCATCAAGCATATAATCATTCATTACATTTGCGCTATATTCAGCGATATTTTGAGAAATTTTAGCTCTAATATCATAGTTTTCATCTAAAAGCTCATTACGATAACGATAAATAGTTTTTCTTTGTTCATTTGCTACATCATCGTATTCTAACAAATGCTTTCTGCTTTCAAAATGTAAGCTTTCTACTTTTTTTTGCGCATTTTCAACCGCTCTTGTAACGATTCTTGACTCTATGCTTTCGCCCTCTTCTATACCTAAGCGATCCATAATGCTTTTAATACGATCCCCACCAAAAATTCTTAAAAGATTATCTTCTAAACTTAGATAAAAACGACTTATTCCAGGATCGCCCTGCCTTCCTGCACGACCACGAAGTTGATTATCAATACGGCGGCTTTCATGTCTTTCTGTACCTATGATATAAAGCCCACCCAAAGCCCTAATCTCATCATCGATTTTTATATCCACACCACGACCTGCCATATTTGTAGCGATAGTTACGGCACCTTTTTTACCTGCATCTTGGATAATCAAAGCTTCTTGCTCGTGATTTTTAGCATTTAAAACATGATGAGGGATTTTCTCTTTTACAAGCATATTGTGAAAAACTTCACTGCGTTCTATACTTGCGGTTCCTACAAGCACAGGCTGACCTTTAGCATTGGCTTTTTTAATCTCTTCAATTACGGCTTTAAATTTTTCATTTTGAGTTTTATAGATAAGATCATCTTTATCTTGTCTTTTAATAGGAATATTTGTCGGTATAGAAATAACATCTAAACTATAAATTTGAGAAAATTCAGTCGCTTCTGTTTGTGCAGTTCCTGTCATACCTGCGAGTTTATTGTACATTCTAAAATAATTTTGAAAAGTAATATCTGCTAGAGTTTGGCTTTCTTCTTGAATTTTTACATTTTCTTTAGCTTCTAAAGCTTGATGCAATCCTTCGCTAAAACGACGTCCTTCGCTTAAACGCCCTGTAAATTCATCAACGATGATAACTTCATTATTTCTTAAAACATAATGCACATCTTTTTCAAAAAGATTATGTGCCTTTAAAGCTTGATCAAGCTGATGTGCTAAGATAGCATTATCAAGACTGTATAAATTTTCTACACCAAAAAGTTTTTCAGCCTTAGCAATACCTGCTTCGGTAATCAAAACACTACGATTTTTCTCATCTACCACAAAATCACCCTCAGGTTTTGCAGGAGGTAAAACTGCTTCGCCTTTTTGCATTTGCTTAGCTACTTCATTGGCTTTAATATAACCATCTAAAGTGCGATTTGTAGGGCCGCTGATGATAAGCGGAGTTCTTGCCTCATCAATTAAAATACTATCTACTTCATCTACAATAACAAAATTATGCTCTCTTTGAACTTTTTCAACTTTTGAAAATTTCATATTATCACGCAAATAATCAAAACCAAACTCATTATTGGTTCCATAAGTAATATCGCAATCATAAGCTTGCTTGTGCTCTATGTCACTATTTTGAGAAGAAAGAATCACGCCTACGCTAAAACCTAAAAAATTATAAATCGCACTCATTTGCTCAGCATCTCTTTTGGCTAGATAATCATTCACTGTAACGACATGTACGCCTTTGCCACTCATGGCATTTAAAACTACAGGCAAGGTCGCTACAAGGGTTTTACCTTCTCCTGTTTTCATTTCTGCGATTTTTCCATCGTGTAAAACCATACCACCGATTAACTGCACATCAAAATGACGCATATTTAAAGTTCTCTTACCTGTCTCTCTGACTATAGCAAAAACATCATTTAAGATATCATTTTCGTTTTTTTCTCCGCTTAAAATTTGCTCTTTAAATTTTGCAAATTCGGCTTTTAATTCATCATCGCTTAAATTTTGATATTTGCCTTCTAAAGCATTGATTTGTGCTACACGCTTGAAGTATTTTTTAACTTCACGATCATTTTTTGTTCCAAAAACGGCTTTTAAGGTATTTAAAAACATTTTTAAACCTTTATAAATTTTTCAAACTACCATTATAACGATTATTTAATTAAAATTAGCTAGAATGATATAAAAAATATAATTTTTTTAAGGAAAATAAATGAAAAAAACATTCTTGATATTTTTTATTTTTATAGGACAACTTTTTGCCCTTGATCTTAATTTTAATACCTTTTCAAGCGATTTTATCCAAATAGTAAAATCCAAAAACTCTACACTTTCTTATTCTGGACATTTTACACTGAGTAAAGATCAAGCATATTGGAGTTATGATACTCCTAGTAAAAAAGAGATTTATATTAACAAAAATCAAGTAACCATAATAGAGCACGATCTAGAGCAAGTCATTTTCTCTCATCTTGATAACATTCCAAATCTTAATGAAATTTTCAAAAAAGCAAGTCTTATAGATAAAGATAAACTTGTAGCAAAATATGATAATATAAATTATACAATTAAACTCAATCAAGAGCAAATTCAAAGCATATCCTATAAAGATGAATTTGAAAATGATGTTATAATCAATCTAAACAATCAAATTAAAAATCCAAAAATTAATTCCGATGTTTTTAAGGCAAAAATTCCGCAAAATTATGATATAGTTCGCTAATTTTGCGTTGTATTTTCATCAAGCTTTATATCATAACCTGTTTGTGGTAAATGATAAGGCTTGCTTACGTTATTTTCTTTGAATATTTGTGGAGGATTGGCGATTAAATCTCTTTTAATTTTTTCTTCTATATCTGGAGTCATTTTAGGTGTATTTAAATTATCTATATTGATTTCTCCATTGTCATTTTTATTTTCTTCATCTGAATCTTTGAAAAGCTGTTCAACTTGCTTGGCTTCTAAATTTGGAACACTAGGAGTTGGGATCTTTTCAACACCAGGAACTTGAGTTTTAGGAACTTCTAAGTTTTCAAGTGCTTTTTTTACCTCGCTGCCCATACCTTTCTCTTTAGCCTCAGTACTTTCTAAAAAGCGTTTAAACTCCTCTAAATCAAATTTTTCCACTCCGCTTAAAGATATGATATATATATCATCTAATTTAATCTTATACTTCTTATCTAAAAATTTTTCTAAAGTTTTTTTAAAATTATTTTTTCCAATTTCTGTAAAAATATCTTCGTAAAAAAACCCTGAAATTACTGTATTTACAGCATCAATCAACTTATTTTCATTTTCTTTTAAATTATTCCCATCAAATTCCAAAGAAATTTCAACTTTTTTAAGAACATTTGCTCCACTTTTAGAATACAAATCTGTTCTTATTTTATCTATTTCAAGATTTTGAGCATTTAAACTCAAAGCCAAAAAAACACTTAAAAATATTTTTTTCATTTAATGCCTTTAAATGATTTGTTCTTGTATTTCAAGATCTAAAAAATTATGTTTTTTATAAAAATCAATCACATTAGAATCTATTTTTAAAATATTAGCAAAATAAAATCCAAAATTTATCTTTTTTGTAGAATAAATTTTTAAAGTATTTGGATTTGTAGCGCGAGAAAGAGCGACATAAAGCTGTCCATTTTCAAAAATATGATCAATATCACACACTAATTTTTCAATGCTCATACCTTGTGATTTGTGTATAGTAATAGCATAAGCTAATTTAATAGGAAACTGTGTAACACTTGCAAGAATATTAACAACAAGATCTTTACCTGATTGTTCAAGTTCTTCCATGAAAAAAGTATAAGGTTCAAGTAAAATTTTCATCCCATTATTTTTAATAATACTAATATAAATTTTCTCCTCTTCATAAAGAATATCTTCTATAATGCCTTGCTCACCATTATAATAATTCTTATCCCAATTATTTACACAAAAAATAATACGAGCACCTATTTTAATATTTAATTCTTCCAATATATTTAAGCTTCTAATCCAAGAATCAAGTTCTTCATCTTTTATTCTCTTATCTTCTTTTTTAACCTGAGCCTTAAAGCATACAAGTGGGGTCTCAAGTTTGCTTAATTTTTCTTGATTAATATTGTTTACTTTTTTATTGATACCACAAAGTAAAGTATAATCATCTTCTAAATTTTCTAATTCTTTATAATCAATTCGCAAAGATTCAAAAAAGCTTAAAATTTTTTCATCTAAAAAACCTTGTCTAATCAAAGATAAATAGTTATAAAATTCCATATTTTGTGTTCTTTTAGGTTGAGAAAGTTTAATGTTCTTAAAATTTAAATCTTGCCAAAAAAATGAAGAAAAAGCATAATAAGAATGATTAAATAAAGTTTCTTTTTTTTCTTTAATTACGGGAGGCAGTTGAAAAAAATCTCCTACAACTAAAATTTTTCCATTAAATTGAGAATTTTTAAGTCTAAAGCCTATCATTTCAAAAACACTTGCGCTAACCATGGAAATTTCATCAATAATAATAAGCTCAATCGTTTTTAAAAGCTCTTTAAGTTTTGTTAATTTTTCTTTTTGTTTTTGATTGCGATCCAATGTGCTTAATTTCATCATATCATCACAATACCCTAAACAAAAAAAGCTGTGTAAAGTAACACCGCCTATATTAAACGCCGATAGAGCACTAGAACCAAGAGCTATGGCTAATTTTTTTTGTTTTCTATAAGATTTGATAAGCTCATTTGTCAAAAAGCTTTTACCAACTCCAGCACCACCACTTAAAAAAACATTATCATAAGCTAAAATTTTTTCTAGTTTATCAAGCATTATATTTCCTTGGCTTTAATTATAACTATTTTTTCTAAAAGGTTGATTATGAAATCTTGTTTATATTTTACTTTTATAGTGCTATTTTTAACAGCTTGTTCAACAAAAAATTTAACTTCACTTCATCATGAAAATTTAGAACAAAAAAATGAAAATCAACATTATGCAAAACTTGAATACGAACAAAATGTAAGCATTTTGCCACAATTTGCTTACGATATTAATTTTGATGCAAAACGATATAAAAAATATTTCTTTAACCCTTGGCATGATTCGTTTAAAAATTACAAAGGACAAAATATTTTTTGGTCCTTTCCTTTATATTTAAATTCAAAAAATACTTATTATTTTTTCAATAAACAAATTATTCCACTTTCATGGTTTAAAAACGCTATAAATAATGCAAATATCCAAGAATTCGGTAAACTTAATCAAAAAGCTTTAATTATCCAAAATACAATCATTAAAAATCTTCCAACCCAAAGAGCTATCTTAAAAAATCCTTTTTTTGAAAATGAAGGAATTCCTTTTGACTATGCAAGCGATGGCATTTTAAATGCTGGAACCCCTGTCTTAATTTCACATTTTAGTAAAGATAAGCGTTATGCTTTTGTTTTAGGTGAAGCTGGATTTGGATTTGTTGAAAGTAAAAATTTGGAATTTTTCTCAAACGATAGAGCGAAAATCTATGAAAATCTCAACTTTATCACACCACTAAAAGAAAAATTTCCTATCTATAGCGAGGATGGTAAATTTTTCTTTGAAAGTAGAATTGGCGCTATTTATCCTTGCTACAAAGAAGATAAAAACTATTTTTATGGAAAAATAGGTTCTAAAAAATATAAAATTTCTAAAAAAGATGTATCTAAATTTCCTTTACAATTCAATGATAAAAATTTAAAAAATCAACTTTCACAAGTTTTAAATTTGCCTTATGGCTGGGGCGGTTATAATTTGGAAAGAGATTGTTCTTTACTAACTCGTGATATCTTTTCAGCTTTTGGACTTTATCTACCAAGAAATTCAGCTGCACAAAAAAATTCTTTTAAACATTTTGATATAAGCACTCTTAGCAATTCTCAAAAAAAAGATTTTTTAAACCGCTTTGGGAAAGCTTATCTTAGTTTACTTTATTTACCTGGACATATTATGCTTTATGCAGGACAAATTACAGATAATAATATTGCCATACATAATATATGGGGCTTAAGAAAAGATGCAACCCAAAGACTTCTCATAAGTTCTAGCGTCATCACTTCTTTAGAAATAGGAAAAAATGAAATTTTAGAAGATAATTTGCTTTTATCAAGACTTAAAGAAATAAGTTTTATAAATTTAAACGAACAAGAAAAAGAGCAAATAAAAAGCTATCTTGAAAATATACAAAACAAATAAGATTTATTGATTTAATCAATAAATCTTTTAGTTAAATCTGCAAAATATTCTATGCGTCTATCTCGCAAAAAAGGCCACCAACGACGCACATTTTCACTTCTTTTTTTATCTATTTCTATGATTTTTACACATTCGTTTTGAGAATCTAAAAGACAAAGTTCTTCACCTTGAGGGCCAAAAACAAAAGAATTTCCCCAAAATCTAATGCCCTCTTCTACCCCACTTACATCTTTTTCAAAACCTACTCTATTGATAGCTACTACATATAAACCATTAGCTATAGCATGTCCTTTTTGAACACCAAGCCAAGCATTGAGCTGCCTTTGTTTTTCTTCATCTTCATCCTTATCAAACCAACCAATTGCCGTGGGATAAATAAGAATCTCAGCTCCTTTTAAAGCCATAATTCTTGCTGCTTCAGGATACCACTGATCCCAACAAATAAGCACTCCAAGCTTACCTAAACTTGTATTTATAGGTTCAAAACCCAAATCTCCAGGAGTAAAATAAAATTTTTCATAAAAACAAGGATCATCAGGTATGTGCATTTTGCGATATTTACCTGCTATAGAACCATCTTTTTCAAAAACCACTGCAGTATTATGATAAAGTCCGGCACTTCGTTTTTCAAATAATGAAGCAATAAGCACTATTTGATTTTTTCTAGCTATATTTGCCCAAAATTTCACATCTTTTTCATAATCATTAGCATAGTCAAAAAAATCCACATTTTCACTTTGACAAAAATACTCACTTTGATGAAGCTCTCCTAAACAAATAAGCTCAGCTCCTTGTTTAGAGGCTTCTTCTATAAATTCGCAAGTTTTTTTTATAGTTTGTTCTTTGTTTGAGTGAAATTTTTGTTGTATTAAAGCGATTTTCATTGTCTTTGCCTTTCTTGTTCTGCATCATCATAAGGATCTAAATGAATTTGTATATCCCATTTTTCATTTTCAAACATCTTACGCACACCTTCTTCTATTTCATCTGAAATTTTATGCGCATTTAAAAGCGAAATTATAGGGCAAAAAACCAAATGCACGCTTAAATAATTACAACTTGGAGTTTTACGCGTCTTTAATTCATGATAGGAAATTATTTCAGGATTATTAGAAATCAAAGTACAAATTTTATCCACTTGTTCCTTAGGTAAAGCCTCATCCATTAAAAAAGCCAAAGCTTTTTTAATGATTTTAAAAGCAGAAAACGCCGTATAAAGACTGATCACTATCCCAAAAATAGCATCAATAATATGTAAATTTGTAAAATAAATCAAAACCAAAGCCCCTAAAGTACAAGCATTGGTTAAGCAATCTGTTTTGTAATGCAAAGCATCACTTTCTATAATCAAACTTTTGGTTTTTTTAGCTACATAATTTAAAAAAAGTACAAGAAAAAAAGTCATAATTAAAGCAAAAATCATCACATAGATGCTTGAATTTAAATCTTTAATTTCTTCTTTATAATAAATCTTTAAAATACTCTCATAAAAAATAAAAATCCCCACGCCAACTATAAAAACACCTTCTAACAAACCCATTAAAGCTTCAATTTTAGAAAAACCAAAATTATAATTTTCATTCGCCTTTTGTGAGCTTTTTTTAAGAGCTAAAAAATTAAAAGCAGAAATAGCAAAATCCATTAAAGAATCAATCGCACTTGAAAGTACTGCAACAGAACCACTTGTTAAGCCTACTATAAATTTAACCAAGGCTAAAACAATAGCACATAAACTTGCTACAAGAGTTGCTTTTTTTTGCAAACTCATCTTAAACCTTTGAAACGATTTTGACAAGAACAATGCAAAGAACCGTTTTGTCGTAAAAACACTCTTGCATCTACTCCTATAATTTTATGACTAGGTAAAGCTTTAGAAAGTCTTTTAGCTATGATTTCATCATTTTTATCCTTGTAAAAAGGCACAATTAAAGCATTATTTATAAAAACAAAATTCGCATAAGTCGCCCCCAATCTTCTTCCTTCATAGTATAAAGGCTTAGGTATAGGAAGTTCTAATAAATCAAAGCCTGTTTTTTTAAGCTCTTCTTTCATTTTTTGTAAAGGCAAATAATGCTCATCCTCTTCATCTTCACAAATACAATGCGCTATGGTATTTTTATCTATAAATCTTGCTAAGGTATCGATATGATGATCTGTATCATCACCTTTTATGAAACCATTTTCTAGCCAAATAATTTGTTTTAAGCCAAAAATTTCTTTTAATTTTGTATCAATTTGAGTTTTGTTTAGATGAGAATTTCTATTTTCATTTAAAAGACAATGAGAGCTTGTAAGCATCACATCCTCTCCATTAAAATCAATACTTCCTCCTTCTAAAATAAAATCCACCTTTTTAAGCTCCTCTTTAAATTTTTCTTTAAAAAGCTTAGAATTTACAGCATTATCAAGCTCACTTTGAAATTTATTTCCCCAAGCATTAAAAGTAAAATCAAGAGCCTTTAAACGATTATTTTCTACTATATCTATAGCTCCAAAATCACGTATCCAAGTATCATTTGTATCACATTTAAAAAACTCAACATTTTTTATATCTTTAAAATTTTCAAAATCACTCTGTTTAGGAGCTATAAGTAAAACTTTTTGAAATTCACTTACCACTTTTACAAATTCTTTATAACTTTGCAAAATTTCCTCTAAATATGGACTCCAATCGCTTTTTTCATGAGGTAAAGAAAGCATGAGGTATTCTTGCTCACTCCATTCAGGAATTGATTTTATCATTTAACTACCTTTTTTGATAATAAAATTATAATTGTATCATTTTTTGGAATTTTGTCAAATTTAAGAAGATTGCCTCGATATTTCGAGGCTTTAGTGTATTATTTAAAAAAGATTTTCATTTCATCATTACTTAAAACAAGTTTTCCATTTTCATTTGAAATTTTAAAAGTTCCTTTGAAATTTGAAAGGAAAGAATTTTCAAAATCCATTACATCCATTGGGTGACAAAGCATTTGAGTTGAAGCTACGCGATCACCTTCGATTTGCAAAGTATCTGCCTTAGTTTGGTAAGAACCAAAAAAACGATTACATCCTGAATAACCATAAAATTTATTATTTTCAAAACTAATATTTGGACTTTCCTCTGCGTTTTTTGGATCAAAAGTTTTACCATTAACTATAATTTTTTCTATTTTGAAAAGCTGGTTCTGCACAAGTTCATTATTACCTTTAGAAGTAGATGAAGTAACAGAAGTACTAGCACAACCCGCAAAAAAAGTTGCAGCTAAAGCAATTTGAAGCGTTTTTTTCATTTTATTCCTTTAAATTTGAAATTGGTTAAGTTCGCTTTCGAGATTATGACACACTATTTTTAACTCATCTGCAACTTGAAGCAGAATTTTAGAAATTTCTTCATTCTTTTCACTTACTTCGACATTTTTTTGCATACGAGAAAGTAAATTTTGTATATTCTCTTGGGAAATTTTTATTTTTTCAGTACATTGAGTTACCAAAGCCCTAGCATCTTCGTTGCATAATTTAACCTCATTAGCATCATCAACCAATAAAGTGGTGTCATCATTTAAAGCTTGTATACTTTGAGCATTTTTCTTTAATTCTGCGCTAACCTCATTAATACTTTGCAAAAGCTCTTTTGTAATTTGAGCTACATTTCCCAAAAATTCTTCACTGTTCTGAGCCAACTGCCTAACATCCTCAGCAATTACAGAAAAACCTCGTCCAAATGCACCAGCCCTAGCTGCTTCTATGCCAGCATTTAGGGATAGTAAATTGGTTTTATCTGCAATCTCATCCATCATTTGAGTTGCTTTTTGTATATTACCTGCTTGATTAACCATGTTTTCAACTTTTTTAGCCAATTCATTTTCATTTTGAGATACTGTTGATACTTTATTAGCAACATTAAACAAAGATTTAAGCATTTGCTCTAATAATAAAAAGGATTTTTCATTGGCACTATTTGCCTTATTTGACAAACTAGCAAGTTCTCCAAGTTCATTGCCAACATTTGCACCAAGTTTAAAACTTTGATCTATTTGCTTATGACTTTGTGAACTGATATCACTTAAAGAAATAGCATTTGAATTTAAAAGATTGCTTTGTTTTTCTACATTTTTTGAATTATGACTTGCACCGCTAACTGCCTTGTGAGTTTTTTCGATAAATTGATTGATATATCCACAAGCTAAAGCAATTTCATCTTGACCTTTAACTGAAATACGAGCTTTTAAATTACCACTTCCTTGAGCTAATTCTTTAGCATGATTTAAAAGCTCTAAAACAGGCTTTCCAACAACAACTTTAAGCATTAAGAGAACCACACAAAGGGTAAAAATCAAAGCAATAGTAAATATTATAATATAAGATTGACTGGTTTTACTTATATCTTTTTGAACACCTTCTAAAGAATGCGATATATCCATAACCCCTATCACACTCCCTATATTAGCATTTGCATGACAAGCAACACAACTTTCATCTGCAATCAAAGGGCGTATCAATCTTAAATGCACAACACCATTTACATTTTCTTCTAAAGCTTGAATTTTAGGATTTGAAAATTGTTCTATAATACGCTTATCATTTGAAATTTGAGGGGCTTTCATCTCAAAAAGATCTATAGTATCTTTTGAAGGATAAATTTTAATATCACTAATACCCTCTATACTTTTTGCATCTTCAATAGCTTCTTTAATTTTTTCAGGATCTCCTAAATTCATAGCCATTCTCATTGTTTGAAAAACAGAAGTACTTACGGTATCTAAATTTGCCCTGCTCATTTTATTGGCAGTATTTTTAAAATCCAAATTTAAAATCACTTGCATAACAATAAAACTTATAAGCAACACCACAAAAATTGCAGCAGAAACCTTAAATCCTATAGTTTTAAACATCACAATTTCCTAAAAATAAAATTTTTCAGAAATATTTTACACATAATTTATTTAATTTTTATTGAATTATGTGTAAAAAACATAACATTCCATTAAACTTAATGTAAGAAATGTCTTACGCCTGTGAAATAAAGCGCCATACCATACTCATTGGCTGCTTTTACCACTTCATCATCTCTTATGCTTCCGCCTGGTTCTACTATAGCTTTAACCCCTACTTTACTTGCTTCATCTATGCTATCTCTAAAAGGAAAAAAGGCTTCACTTGCTAAAACGCAACCTTGCAAATCAAGTCCCATTTCTTTAGCTTTAGCGATTGCTGCCTTTGCTGCATCGATTCTACTTGTCATACCCATACCTATAGCCACCATAGCGCCATTTTTTACGTAAACAACATTGTTTGATTTGGTAAATGCTGCTATTTTCATAGCGATTTCAAGATCTTTTAATTCTTCCCTACTTGCCTCTCTTTGACTCATAAGCTTTGCATTTTTAAGCTCATCTTCGCCTACTTCATCGCTGTTTTGATATACAAAACCCCCATCAATATGTTTAAAATCATATTTATCAAAACTGCGGATTAAAAACGGACTTTCTTGAGTGAAAATTTTAATGCGTTTTTTACCTTCAAACACGGTTAAAGCTTTTTCATCTACATTGGCTGCTATAATTACTTCTACATAAATTTCATTGATTTTATTTGCTAAAACTTCATCAAGAGTTCCATTGATTGCAACCACTCCTCCATAAGCACTGACGCTATCGCATTTTAAAGCATATATATAGCTTTGTACTAAATTTTCTTTTATAGCAAAACCGCAAGGATTTCCATGTTTTACTATAGCAATAGCTGGAGCTTTATCGAAACTACTAGCCAAATTTAAAGCTGCATTAATATCGGTTAGATTGTTAAAACTTGCTTCGCCTTTAAGGGCTTTGAAATTTGCGCTAAAAAAGGCATCAAACTCGTATAAAGCCCCTTTTTGATGTGGATTTTCTCCATATTTTGTATCAAATGCTTTTTGTCCTACTATAAATTTGCTCGCTCCAAAACCTCCGTTAAAGCGTTCATTCATATAATTTGCAATATAAGCATCGTAATTTGCTGTATGCTCATAAGCTTTTATCATCAAATTTAAACGAAAATTCTCATCATTTTGACCTTTTTTTAAAGTCTCAATCACTTTTTCATAATCAAGTGGATCGCAAAGCACCATCACATCTTTATAGTTCTTTGCTGCACTTCTTATCATCGCAGGTCCGCCTATGTCGATATTTTCTATAATTTCGTCAAAATCATCGCTCATAATGGTAGTTTTTTTAAAAGGATATAAATTTACACAAACTAGATCAATGCCTAAAATTTCATTTTCTTTTGCTTGTTTGATATGATTTTCATCGCTTCTTTTATGCAAAATCCCACCGTGAATCTTAGGGTGCAAAGTCTTCACACGCCCTTCAAAAAGCTCAGGACTCTTTGTAAAATCACTCACTTCTATAACTTTTATTCCATTTTCTTTTAAAAGCTTAAAAGTCCCGCCTGTTGAAAGAATCTCAAAACCTAAATTTTCAAGCTCTTTGCCAAATTCTACTATGCCTTCTTTATCACTCACACTAAGTAATGCTCTCATTTTTACCTTTCTAAATGTTTTTTAACTTTTTCATAAGCTTCGTTGATTTTTTGAAATTTCTCTACGCCGATTTTAAGCTCTTCTTCGCTGACATTGTTTGCGTTTAAAATATCAGGATGGTATTTTTTTGCTAAATTGCGGTATTGTTTTTTTACCGCATTTAAATCTGCATTATTTGGAAGTTCTAAAATAGCAAAAGCTTCATCAAGACTTAATTCTTTTTTAGAACTTTTTAAATTTGAAAGACTTGCAATAAAAGCATCTAATTCGCTTTTTGCTATATCAAAGGCTTTAGCGATTTGCTCTAAAATTTCACGCTTTTTAGCATTAAAATCTGCATCGATTAAAGCCATAAAAACAAGCACACGTAAGACATTAAAACGCTCATTTTTAGGTAAAGGCACTTCTTTTAAAAAATCTTTTGCTACATAAAAAGCATCGCTTAAATTTTCTTTATGTTCGTTAAAACTTGCTTTTAAAAAAGCTCTTTCTTTTTCATCTTTGGCATTTGCATCTAAAAGATCTTTGATCATTTCAGCTTCATTTTCACTTACTCTGCCATCGCTTTTTGCAATTTTTGCCAAAAGTGCGATAACATAGTAATTCATACGCCTTTTAAACTCATCCATTCTTTCTTCCATAACCCCACGAGCAAAACCCTTAGCAAAGCCTTTAGCTCCTCTTGTAGCTGAGTTTAAAAAATCCTGTTTTCCCCAAGTTTTATAATACCAGTAAAACACCAAAACAACGAGTATAATTAAAACTAAAGTCATTGGATTTGCTCTTTAAAACTTTCAAAATAAAGCTTATCAAGTTCAGCCTTGCTTAACTCAATGCTATCAAGTTTAAAATGTTTTTGGCTTGTACTCACACCTAATTTATAAGCTTTTACTCCAAATTCTTTAGCTAAATTTAAAAAAGCTTCTTCATTTTCTTTACTAAGCCCTACTATAGCACGACTTGCACTCTCATCAAAAATCATTTTTTCATCATCAAAATCACTTGTTAAATTTGCACCCACACTAGAAATAGCAAACATTTTTGCCAAAGTCATGGCAATACCCCCTATTCCTACGCTATTGGCACACTCAAGTAAAGAATTTTGATTGGCCTTATAAAGCAAATCCCAAAGTGCAAGTTCAGCTTTATAATCAAGCTCTTTAAGGCTTCCTGATACTTTTTTATCTTGGATTTTCATTACCATAGATCCACCAAATTCTCCTAAACTTTCACCCAAAAGATAAACGCTTAAATTTTCTTTTTCAAAACTAGCTTTTAAGGTTTTATTTGCATCCTCTAAAACCCCTACACTTACTATAGTAGGACTTGGATAAATACTCACACCTTCGGTTTCATTATAAAGTGAAACATTGCCACTTACTACTGGAGTATTTAACTCTTTGCAAGCTTCTTTAATACCTTCACAACCTTGTGCAAATTGCCACATCACTTCAGGATTTTGCGGATTTCCATAATTTAAACAATCACTTATTGCCAAAGGCTTAGCTCCTGTGCAAGCAACCTTTCTTCCTGCAGAAGCTACTGCTAAAGCTGCTCCTATTTTAGGATTTACATAATTTAAGCGTGAATTACATTCTATAGCCATAGCCACACTTGCACCATTTTCTTTGATACGAATAACACTAGCACCCAATCTTCCATCAGCTTTTATGGTATTGGTTTGCACGCTTGAATCAAATTGATCATAAATAAAAGCTTTATTATTAATATTTTCATTTTGAAGCATTTGTATAAAAAGCTCTTGAACACTTGATTTTAACTCAAATTTATAGTCTTTAATTTCACTTAAATATTTTGGCTCGCTTGTAGGGCGACTTAAAATCGGCGCTTTCTCACTTAAAGGCTCGATAGGAATAAGCCCTACAAGCTCATCATGCCAAAAAAGCTCCATTTTTCCTGTATTGGTAACTTCACCCATAACCACAGCATCTAAATCCCATTTTTTGAAAATTTCTATAACCTTATCTTCATAGCCTTTTTTCGCACAAATAAGCATTCTTTCTTGAGATTCGCTAAGCATTAACTCATAAGGAGTCATACCGCTTTCACGCATAGGAGTTTTATCTAAGTAAAGTTTCATACCACTGCCACTTTTTCCTGCCATTTCAAAAGAACTTGAAGTAAGCCCTGCAGCACCCATATCTTGAATACCCACAATATAATCGGTTTTAAAAAGCTCTAAACAAGCCTCCATAAGAAGTTTTTCACTGAAAGGATCGCCAATTTGCACTGTAGGACGCAAAGATTTGCTTTCTTCATTGAAGCTATCACTTGCCATAACCGCTCCACCAAGTCCATCACGCCCTGTTTTTGAACCCACATAAATCACAGGATTTCCTACACCTTCAGCCTTAGCATAAAAGATATCTTCACTTTTACAAACCCCTAAAGCAAAGGCATTAACTAAGATATTTCCATTAAAACACTCATCAAAAGCACATTCTCCACCTATAGTTGGCACACCCATGCAATTTCCATAATGAGAAATTCCATTTACCACACCTTTAACAAGGTATTTTTGATGTTTGCCGCATTTTTCATCATGAATATTGCCAAATTTTAAAGAATTTAGCCCTGCAACCACTCTTGCACCCATAGTAAAAACATCACGCAAAATTCCCCCTACTCCTGTAGCCGCACCTGCAAAAGGTTCGATAAAGCTAGGGTGATTGTGACTTTCTACCTTAAAAACTGCTGCCATACCTTGCCCGATATCAATAACCCCTGCGTTTTCTCCTGGGCCTTGAATCACCCAAGGTGCTTTAGTTGGAAAACCATTAAGATATTTTTTACTGGATTTATAAGAGCAATGCTCACTCCACATCGCAGAAATAACCCCAAGTTCTAACAGATTTGGTTCTCGTCCTAAAATTTCTAAAATTTGTGCATATTCTTCATCGCTGATTTTATGTGCTTTTATGGTTTCTTTATCCATTTTTATCCTTTCATTTTCCTAAACAAAAATTACCAAACATTTCGTCTAAAATTTCATCTCTTTGAAAATCTTTGGTAAATCTTGCAAGTTCATTAATAGCTAAATTAAGTTCAAAAGCAAAAAGTTCTAAAGAACTTTCCTCTAAAAGTCCTTTAGCTCTAAAAATCGCTTCACTTGAAATTTTACAAGCATTAATAAGATCTAAAGAACTTACCATAATACCTTCGCTATCAAAAGAATTAAGATAATTTTGCAATTCTTCTTTTAACAAAGTGATATCTTTTTGAGCACTAAGCTTGATAAAATTTTTATTTTGAGTATTTTTGAAAACATTTTCTAAATCACTTTTATTTAAAATCCAAAAGATTTTTTTATCAGTATTTGCTAATAAGTCAAAAATTTTCTCATCTTCTTTATCTTGCACTCTTGAAGCATCAAAGACTGCCAAAATAATATCTGCATCTTCTAAACTTTTTTTACTTAAAGCTACGCCGATTTGTTCTATAACATCTTTACTTTCCCTAATACCCGCTGTATCTATAATGCGTAATAAATGCGTTCCTAATTTAAAGCTCTCTTCTATAGTATCACGAGTGGTGCCTGCTATATCTGAAACAATAGCTCTTTCATAAGAAAGCAAGGCATTTAAAAGCGAAGATTTGCCTACATTTGGCTTACCTACAATAGCGATTTTAAAACCTTCTATAAGTCCTTTTTTGCTTTGAGAAAGTGTATAAATTTCTTTTAAAATTTTAGAATTTTCTTCACACATAGTAGAAATTTGTTCTAATAAATCAGAAGGTAAATCATCATCAGCATAATCAATGCTAGTTTCTACAAAAGCCAAGGTTTTAACCAAATCTGTGCGAATTTTTTCTAAAAGTTCTCCTAAGTTTCCTTGCATGTTGCGTGCTATAATTTTAGCTGCAAGTGCAGATTTTGAAAGTATGAGATCTTGTATATTTAAAGCTTTTAAAGGAGTCATTTTGCCATTTAAACACGCTTTTTTGCTAAATTCCCCTGCTAAAGCAAGTCTCGCCCCTAAACTCACAAGTTCTTCGAGTAAAACTTCACTCACACTAAATCCTCCATGAGTTTGAAACTCTACTATATCTTCTCCTGTAAAACTATAAGGGGCTTTAAAATATATCATTATAGCTTCATCGATAATTTCATTATTTTGATTAAAAAGTTTTGTAAAAGTAGCATGACGGGGGGTGAGTTTGGTTTTGTGGCTAAGCTTTAAGGCAAATTCTAAAGCCCTTTCACCGCTTAATCTTACAATAGAAATCGAACCCACACCATGAGCTGTGGCAATAGCCGCTATAGTATCACTCATCTTTTTTGAAAAAGTCGTTTATTACAACAAATCTTTGATCATTATTTTGCTTAATTCCTACATACTTATCTGGAAATTCAGCTCTTAACTGCTCTAAAGCAATTTTTATCAAAACCCCATCTAAAGGTTTGGTTTGTCCGCGTCCATGAATTTTAATTTTTTCAATCACGCTTTGTAAATAAAGCTGCATACCTTGAATTTGATTTTCTAAAAATTGAGCGATCTCAAGGCGTACTAAAAGATTATATTTTAAATTGATCCAATTATGCAAAAGATAAGAAATAGCCTTATAACGATGCGCTTCTTTGCCTATCATCAAAGCAGCATCTTCTCCATCCAATCGAATCAAAACACAATCTTCATCATACATTCTAAGTTCACTAAGCTCTATTTTAAACTGGGAGCTTTCTAAAAGTTTTACAAGCTGAATACGAATCTCATCTAAAATATCCTGAGCATTACGCACTCCTTTGCTTTCTCGATGAAAACTATCAAAAATTTCATCACTTTTTACTGTGTATTTTTCTTTTTGACTTTTATTTTTTTCATTTTTTATTTCAATCTTGTTTTCTTGTTTTGGCTCATGTGTTTCTAGTTTGTGATTTTTTGAACTTGTAAATTCTTTTTTAGGATTTTTTTTCAAAATCCTTTTTTTTGCTTTAGCCTCTATAATTGCCTTTTTTCTTCCAAATCCAAAAAAACCTTTTCTTGGATGCTGAATAATCTCATATTCTAAGTCCATAACAGAACATTCTAAACTTCTTGAAGCTTCTGTTAAGGCACTTTGAAGATCAATGGCTTCGATTTTCATTTTTCATGCTCCGCTTGTTTTTTGTGATGTTCTTTAGCAAATATTTTATTGATAACCCATTGTTGAACCAAAGAACAAAGGTTATTTACAAACCAATAAAGCGTAAGTCCCGCTGGGAAAGTGATAAAGAAAAAAGTAAAAATCACTGGTAAAAATTTCATAATCTTAGCTTGCATAGGATCTTGTATAGTCATAGGTGTAATAAGCTGTTGTAAAAACATCGTTGCACCCATTAAAATAGGCAAAATAAAATAAGGATCCATTACCGATAAATCATGTATCCAAAACGCCCAAGGAGCTGCTTTTAGCTCAATAGCATTAAGCAAAACGCGATAAATAGCAAAGAAAATAGGAATTTGTAAAAGTATAGGCAAACAACCACTCATAGGATTTGCACCATGTTTTTTATAAAGCTCCATCATATGCATATTCATTTTTTGTGGATCGCCTTTATAACGCTCTCTAATATCTTTCATTTTAGGAGCAAGATCTTTAAGTTTATTCATAGAAATCATAGACTTATAAGTTAGTGGGAATAAAATAATACGCACAATTAAAGTCATCACAACGATAGCCCAACCCCAATTTCCTATATACTGATGCAAGAAATTCAAAAACTCAAACATAGGCTTAGCAATAAAAGTAAACCAACCATATTCAACAACTGCTTCAAGGCGTGGATCTATACTTCTTAAAATCACATGTTCTTTAGAACCTATATAACCCCCTGCTTTAAATTCATTATCACTATAAGCAAAAACTATAGGGTTTTTATTAGCATCCTTGCTGATTGCCACATTTAAAGGTTTATCAAAATTATAAAAGAAAGTTGCATAGTATCTATCAAAAGCCGAAGTCATTACGACATTATTAGCACTTTCATCCTTCTCTACATCTCCATCTTTATAAGTTTCGATGGTTTCTTTATTATCCATTACCAAAGCACCATGAACTGTATAACTATCTACGGCAATATTTGGACGATATCCTGGACTTATAAAATAATTTGCATTTTTGCTGAGTTTAACTTCTATCTCATAATTTCCTTTTGGATAAAAAGTAATATCTTTTTCGATTTTCAATCCGGAAAGATTTTGAGTGAGTTTTAAAACTTGACTTCCATTTTCATCAACAAAAAGATTGCTAGAGTTAGCAATATAAGGAAATTTAAAAGCCTCTGAGTTAATACTTGGATCACTAAAACGCATTTCTAAAGGATAAGGACTATTTTCCTTGCTAACAAGATTTATAAATTCCCCTTTCTCATTTTGGTATTTTTTATCTTTTAAATAAAAAGCAGAAATTCTACCAAAAGAGTCAATTTGTGCTTCAAAATGTTTGCTTTGAACCTTAGATATCACACTATCTTGCGAAACTAAAGCCACACTTGGAGTATTTGTGGTGGTATTTTGTATATTAGGAGTGTTATTTATGCTTGTGTTTT
Organism: Campylobacter sp. US25a; assembly: GCF_004379075.1. NCBI lineage: Bacteria > Pseudomonadati > Campylobacterota > Epsilonproteobacteria > Campylobacterales > Campylobacteraceae > Campylobacter > Campylobacter sp. US25a. Next base: position 333,540 of record NZ_RYYM01000001.1, on the reverse strand, counting down.
GTTGATTTTGTTGTGTAATGTTTTGTTCTATTTTTAAAGGTTGCTTTGGAATGAAAAAATAATCATAAACAACAAAAAATAAAAAAGAAATCACAACAGCCAAAAGTATACGCTTTTGCTGAAAAATATTATTTGAATTATTCACTGATTTGTCCTTTTAAAGATGATTTTTATAAGATAAAAACTTTTATTTTTATAAGGTATGTATAAAAAACAAAGTTGTTTTTTTGCTAAAAATATAGGCTTAAAACATAAATTCATAGGATAAAAATTTTTAGAAACTCTAGGATAATCAAATCCCCCTTTAAAAAAAGGGTTACATCTTAAAATTCTAAAAAAAGTAGAAAAAAAAGCTAGAAAAAAATTCTTTTTTTGAAACTGCCAAAGTGCATACTCAGAACAACTAGGATAATACCTACAAGCAGCGGGTTTTAAAGGGCTTAAGAATTTCTGATAAAAACGGAGTATTTTTAGGCATATCATTTGAAACATTCTAGTTTTTTCAATCCCCATTTTAGATTTTTTTCTAACCTAGAAAAAGAAAGTTCAGTGATTTCATTTTTAGCTACAAAAATATATTTGCCATCTTGAAGATATCTTTCAAACTTAGCAAACAAAGCCCTTAAAATTCGTTTTGAACGATTTCTAACCACTGCTTTTCCAACTTTTTTACTAGCAACAACTGCTATTTTTTTTTCATAACTATTCAGATAAAAAATGATCACACCTTCGCAATGCCATTTTTTACCTACTTTATATACAGATGAAAATTCCTCGTTTGTGCTAAATTTATCAAAATTTTTCACACAGCAAGTCTTTTTCTACCTTTAGCGCGTCTTGCATTGATCACCTTGCGACCATTTTTAGTTTTCATACGAACACGGAAACCATGAGTGCGTTTTCTTGGAGTGCCATGCGGCTGATAAGTTCTTTTCATTTGATTTTTCCTTAAAAAATTATAAAATAAACTTGTATTTTATCTTAATCTTACTTATAAATTGCTTTTGATTAAGAGTAATTTTTAAATTCTTTTGATAAATTTTGAAATTATTTTTAAAAGGTTAAAAATGTCAGAATTTAAAATTATTGATTTAAGACAAGAAGATTTAGATATTTTACAAGAAATGATCATAGAATTTGCAAAATACGAAGATATGTTAGATTTTCTTCAATGCACGAAAGAAAAACTAGAACATTCTTTACTAAAAAATAAATTTGCTCGTGCTTTTTTGTTAAAAGAAAATGAAAAAACTATAGGCTATATGATTTATTTTTATACTTTTTCATCTTTTTGGGGTAGTGGTGGAATTTATCTTGAAGATATTTATATACGAGAAGATTTTCGTAAAAAAGGTTATGGAAAAGCTGTTTTTAAATTTTTAGGAGAAATTTGCAAAAAAGAAAATTTAAAAAGACTCGACTGGGTTTGCTTAAATGATAATATTTTAGGTATTAATTTTTATGAAAGTTTAAACGCTAAACATCTTAAACAATGGAGAAATTATCGTCTAAGTGGAGAAAATTTAGAAAAATTGTGTGATTTATGATAAGAAGTCTTTATTATTTAAAAGCTATGGGATTTAACTTTGTTGATACACATACAAACCACTTTGAACAAGTACAAAATTTTCAAGAATTAAAACAACTTGTTTCATCTTGCACCTTATGCCAATTTTCCAAAACAAGAAAATTTAGTCTTATGGAGCCTAAGATAAAAAATGCCAAATTGCTAATTCTTGATGTTTTTGGGCAAAAGAGTGAAAATGAAAGCGGAATTTTACTTAATTCAAAAAAAGGTAAAAAATTAAAACACTATATTTATCAAATTTTAGAGCTTTGCGATGAAGATTTTTATTTTTCTTATTTATTTAAATGTTTTTGTAATGGAAAATTTGATGATTTTTCGCTACAATCTTGCTTACCATTTTTCTGGAACGAACTAAAACTGATTCAACCTGCTTTTTTGCTTTGTCTAGGAGAATACACATTTAAAAGCTTGGGATTTAAAGATTATCACATTTTAAAAGGTGAAGTTTTTGCTTATAAAAATTTTTTCATAATGCCAAGTTATGATTTAGATTTTATAGAAAAAAATCCAAGTTATGAAAAAAATTTCATACAAGATTTAAAAAAAATTAAAGGATTTTTATGAAAAAAATATTTTTAATATTTTTCTTATCTTGCTTTTTGCTTAATGCAAAAGAGCAAAAATTAGTCGATGTAAAACCTGTTGAAAATTTTTATCCTAAATTAAGCGTTCAAGAATGCAACACAAATTGTCTTTTTGATCTTTTAGAATCAAGATTGTATCTCAGTTTTTTAAGTGAATTTGCAGACCAAAACGATCAATTTTTATCTAATGTTTATGCAAAATTATTAAATTCCATTACTGATTTTGAAAAAAATGTTCAAAAAATTACTTCTGTTAAACTTGCGATAATTATCCCAGAAAAAACCATAAAAAGCTACTCAAATACTATAATAAATTCAAGCATAGCCTATCTTTTAAGACAAAGAGCTGAAATCAAAGTAAAAGTTTTTTTAACTGGCACAGAAGATAGTGATAAAATTCGAGCCGCGCTTGATGCAGCACAAGCTCAAGGATATCAGTATGCCATAGCTGGATTTACTCTAAAAGGTGCCAATGAGTTGAAAAATTACTCAGGAAATATGAAAATTTTTATACCGACCATCCATAAAAACAACATACAATTTTCAAATCAAAATATTATTTTTGGAAGTATTGACTATGATGCTCAAATTGCCACACTTTTAAGCAAATCAAATGCTAATATCGCAATATTTAGCGATGGCTCTGCCTTATCAAGCAATCTAAATTCAAGAATTCTTGCTCAAAATAATAATGCTAGAATATATACCATAGAAGGCGAGAAGCTTGATTTTAGCAGACTTTTAAGATCACAAGGCGGAGTTAATAATGCCTCAATATTTTTTAACACTCCATTGATCAAAACAGCTCTAGCAAGTTCTCAACTAAGAATTTATAACATTCATCCTTATGTGCTTTTATCCACTCAAATCAACTATAATCCAACATTTTTAAGTTTAACACAACAAGGAGATAGAGAAAATTTCATCATTGCTAATTCTATCAATAACCACGATGATAACTTAGTCTATCTTAATGAAATTTTTAATCAAAGTATAGATTATAACTGGATTGCTTATGCCACTAGTATAGGAGTTGATTACTTTTATACCGAATTCTTAAATAAAAAAAGTGAAAGTTTATTTGATGAGAAAATCAAAAATTCTCAAGTTGATTACAAAGTGCGTCTTATGCAAGGCAAACAAGCAAGCTTTGAAGAATTAAAATAATTCTTCAAAGAGCTTTTTTAACTGCATATCCATTCTAGCTGGTTTTTCGTTTTTAATAAAAGCTAAAGTTAATTCCATTTTAAAAAGCAAAATTTCATCTTTATAAATTTCTTGTGAAATTTCCACAGAAGCATTTTTGACTTCTAAAATTTTTGTTTTAATCTCTATTATATCTCCAAGTTTTGCAGGTTTTAAGAAATTGCAATTTGCTTTTGCAAGCAAAAAATGTCCCTTAGACGCATCAAAAATATCTACTTTTTTATTGAAAAAAATTTCACTTCTTGCTCTCTCACAAAATTTTAAATAATTACTATGATACACCACTCCACCCGCATCAGTATCTTCATAATACACACGCATTTTCATCGCTTTACCTTAAAAAATATTTTACATTTAAAAAACATTAGATTATACAACGGAAATTCTTTGATATCGCTTTTTAGCTTATATTAAAAAATTCCGTCCAATATTAATTTAATAAAGTTTTTTAATAATATTAAATATATATTATAAAAAATAAAATTAAAAAATAACTTTTTTATTATTAATATTATTTAAATATTTTATTTATAATTAATATACTTAAGAATATTATAATTACGATTCCTTTTAATAATATTTACAGATATTGTTAAATAGTTAAAATATAATAATCAATATTTAAGGATATCTATGCCAGCCATTAAGCTTTTTAACTCACGGGGAGGGGTATAGAGAAATTTTGTTTTAAACTTTCTATTGTTACCTTCTTAAGCATCAATGCTTTTAGTCACTCAAGCAAATACTACAGACAATCAAAATTTAAATATTCCAGAGTATTATTTTAATGATAACAAACTTTATGATAAAACCAATTCTACTTATAAAAACCCCAAGGTATAAATTATTATTCTAAGAGTTCTAAACATGATATTAACAATATTACTTTAATTTATAACAATACTAAAGTAAATATTATAAATATAAACGATTTAAATTTTAAACATTATTTACTTACTTCTGATATGAGAGAAGATAAAGTTCTTTCTTTTAATAGTGTCAATACAGCTAATCATAGCAATAAAAACAGTTAGAGCACTTCCTTTTTTAATCATAGCAAAAACCGATTATGCTAATGCAAGTTATAATAAACTTATATTAGAACAAGGAGAACTTAGTTCAGTTTTTATCTTAAACCTAAAGATACTCATATAAAAATCTTAGCAGTTCTAAAAGCAATCAACGCATGAATTTCTTAATGAGGTATAGAAACAAGCAAAGTAGATGGAGTAGAATTTGAAAATTTGCTAAACTTAATGTCAATCTTAACAATGCTTATTTCTTTAATGATACCTTTACTCATCTTTTTAGCTTAAATTATCAACAAGTTATTAATGAATCTATTTATACTAGTATAATAGTAAAACTATATCTTTAGTAGGTCCTTATGGAGTAAGGGTTTATAATAATGAAGATAGAGATAATGCTGTAGTGGCTAGCTTTGGACTTAGAATGGCTACTCCTTTGAAAGATTTTTATATCACTCCTTTTTATGATATAGGTTATTCTTGGTGTGAGAATGTTTCTAAACTATATAGAGCAAGTGAAACAAACTATATGAATGCCTATGATTTGCAACTGCTTTATAATAAAACAGGAAATTTTTATGTTAAGCTTGATTTAGCTAAAGCTTTATAAAAATGATGATTATAGTTCTAAAGCTTATGTGAGTTTTGGGAAGTATTTTGAGTTTTTAAAAATTTATTTTTGATCAAATATTTAATACATATGAGATTTATATTGCCATAAAAGCTTTTAATGTTATAATTTAGCATTAAAAGCAAATATCAAGGATAAAAATGCAAGAAAATTTACTCGAAAAACAATTTCTAAATCACCCTTTATACGCTAAAATTCAAGAACTTAAAGCTCTCAATCTTGCTTGTAATTTTTCTTTAGATGATAGTGTAAATTTATCTACAAATTCTCAAGCCAAAGATGAAATCCTAGCTATAACAAAAGAACTTAAACCATGGAGAAAAGGTCCTTTTAAAATAGACGATCTTTTCATCAATACAGAATGGCAAAGTTTTATTAAATTTAATATTTTAAAGCCTTTTATGAACGAAATTTCTCAAAAATGCGTTGCTGATATAGGCTGTAATAATGGTTATTATATGTTTAAAATGCTTGAATTTAATCCTGCAAAACTCATAGGTTTTGATCCTTCTATCAAATACCGTTTGCAATTTGAACTCATTAACGCTTTAGCTAAAACTCCTATAGAATACGAACTTTTAGGCGTAGAAGATCTTCCAAGCTATGGCTTGAAATTTGATGTGATTTTCTGTCTTGGGGTGATTTATCATAGAAGTGATCCTATAAAAATGCTAAAAGATTTAAAAGCAGGACTTAATAAAAATGGAGTTGTTTTTTTAGATACCATGTATATAGAAGATGAGAGAGAAATCGCTCTTGTGCCTAATAAAACTTATTCTAAAATTCCAAATATTTATTTTATACCAAGCATTAGTGCATTAAAAAACTGGTGTGAAAGAGCAGGATTTAAAGAATTTGAAGTTTTGGCTACAAAAAAAACCGATGAAAACGAACAAAGAAAAACAGAATGGATAGACTCTTTTTCGCTGGAAAATTTCTTAGATCCAAAGGATAAAAATCTTACCATTGAAGGCTATGAAGCACCCAAAAGAGTTTATGTGCGTATTGGGATATAAATTCTTTTTGCTTTTTGTCGATCTAGGCTTTAGATATTTTGAAGTAGATAAGTAGAATTTAAAGGTTAGATATGGCAAAAAAAGATAATTTTGAAGAATATGCACAACTTGAAGAATACGCATCTGCAGAAGATATATCTCGTGTTAGAGCAGAATTACTCACTTGTCCTGAATTAAACACTTCGCTTGCTGGAACCATTATAGAAATTGATAAAAACTATGCCAAATCAATTTTAATAACCACAAGCGAAATGGTAGCAGATGATCAAGGATTGATTTTTGATGCCTTTATTTTCGCTGCGGCAAACTATGTAGCACAAGCCTCTATCAATAAAGAATTTTCAGTGATTATTGGATCAAAATGTTTTTTTTATGCTCCGCTTAAATTAGGCGATGTTTTAGAACTTGAAGCTCATGCACTTTTTGACGAAACCTCCAAAAAAAGAGATGTAAAAGTGGTCGGGCATGTTAAAGAAATTAAAATGTTTGAAGGAACGATACAAGTTGTTAGCACTGATGAGCATATATTTAAACTCAAGCGTCCGCCACTTAATACTGTTAAACCTACAGAAAATCAAGAACAAGGTGCCAAAATCAACAATCCAGAAGCCGTAGCAGCTGCATTAATGACCTCTGTGGGTGGAAAATAATCAAGGAGTCATTTTAATATCCACCCAATTCTTTGGGCAATCCTTATGATAAGTTCCACTTCCATCATAATATTCTTTGCAATCATCATAAAAACGATTTGAAATTCCTCTTTCATTTACAAAACATCCAGAAATTCCTAAAACTAATAGTATCATTAAAATATATTTTTTCATGTTTTTCCTTAGAATTTATTGTGTTTTCTCCATTTATAAGGCTCTATAGGATTACCCTCTTTCCAAAGACCTAAATGATTTTTCTTAGCATTTTCTTGTTCTTTAATATAAGCGTTACTATAGTAAGTATCAGCCCAAGCATAGCCTTTGCTTACTAAAAATCGATTAATATCAACATTATTAAGCTTTACAATAGCAACAATTCTACCATAAGTATCTTTATTTTTATAAATAATTTCAACTTGTTTACCGCTTAAAATTCTACTTAAAGCTTCTTTTGATTGCTTTCCAAAACTTTGTTTAAGTTCTGGTGCATCTATACCAAAAAATCTTATTCTAGCGAGTTTGTTTTCATGATTAACTTCTATAGTATCTCCATCAATAATTCTAACTACTTTTCCTTCAAAACTAGAATTTTGGGCAATATAATTCTGGATAAAAACAACTACAAGAGTAAAAATTAATACAGAAAAAAGTTTTTTTGGATCACTTAGTAATTTTCTTAAATTAAATAATTTTTTATAATTTATTCTCATTTTTTAATCATTTTGCCTTTAAATTTTAAAAAATATGCCATAATTTTATCAAAACAAAGGAGATAAAATGCAAAATGTTATAGAAAATTTTAAACAATTATGTAAAATTCCTCATTGCAGTTATGAAACAGAACAAATGAAAGAATTTTTAAGCTCTTATGCTAAAGATAAAGGCTTTAAGGTGAGTGTAGATAAGGCAGGAAATATCCATGCCATAAAAGGCAAACCAAAAATTTGCTTACAAAGCCATTATGATATGGTCTGTATGGGCGATGCACCAAACTTAGAAGTTTATGAAGAAAATGGCTTTTTAAGAGCCAAAAATTCAAGTCTTGGCGCGGATAATGGTATAGGTATAGCCATCATGATGAGCACTATGGCTGAATTTGAAAATTTAGAGTGTCTTTTTACAAACGATGAAGAAGTAGGACTCATGGGAGTGAATTCACTCGAGCACACTTTAGAATCTAAAATGCTTTTAAATTTAGATCATGAAAGCGATGATGAGATCATGATAGGCTGTGCAGGTGGAGTAGATATAGAAGCTAGCTTGCCTTTTAATACCCTTAGAAAAAAGGGTAAAATTTATGAGCTTTGCGCGCAAAATTTTAAAGGTGGACACTCAGGCATAAATATCGTACGCAACGAAAAAAGCTCCATCAAAGAAATGGCTAAATTCATACAAGAAAATAAAGGAGAAATCATTTCTTTTGAAGGTGGAGAAAGAATCAATTCTATACCTAAACACGCCAAAGCTTTAGTGCATTTTAAAAATGAAGTAAAGAGCAATAACTGGATAAAATGTGATTTTAAAGAAGAAGGTGAATTTGAAATTTGCGATCAAAGTAACAAACTTTTAAGCCTTATAAATTCTTTTACTCATGGAGTTAGAGCTTATGATGAAAATCTAGGTATAGTTCAAACAAGCATTAACCTAGCTACTTTAAGAATGCAAGATAAACAAATCAAATTCGCACTTTTTGCAAGATCTAATATACTTGATGGACTTAAGCAAGTAGAATTTGAAACTTTAGAATTTTTCAAGGCTTTTGATTTTAAAGTAAGAAGTTTTAATTTCTATCCACCTTGGGAAGGCAAACCAAACGCACTTAGCGACATGGTTTTTAAAGCGCTTAAAAAAGTATCGTCTAATGCCAAAGTTTCAGCTATCCATGCAGGGCTTGAGTGTGGCATTATAGAGAAAAAACAAGAGCTTTTATGCGCTTCTATAGGTCCAAATATCCATAATCCTCATTCAACTGATGAGCATTGCGAAATCGCTTCAGTTGAAAAAATATCTAAGGTTGTTTTTGAAGTTTTAAAAGACAATGCTTAATTCTTTAATCTTGCTTCTTGCAAAAACGCGTTTTAACAAAAACACGCAAAATAAGGAGCAAGATCCCACTATAGCAAGATAAATACCTAAATACTCTTTATAAAAAGCATTAACTACAAAAGGGGTTAAAAAACCTAAAATCGCATAAGAAATATTATAAGCAAAACTAAGCCCACTAAATTTAAGTTCGCTTTTAAAAATTTGTGTCATAAAAACAGGTGCGAAAGTGATAATACCTTGTGTAAAACAAGCCAGTAAAAAATAAAATAAAAATTTCTCATCATAAAAACTAAAAAGCATACCAAAGATAATAAAAGCTATACTAAAAATAGAACAAATCCTATAGCTCCCCCATTTGCTTGCTAAAAAACCTTGAAATAAAGCTCCAAAAATCACCGCTAAAATAGCAAAATTTTGTACCCATAAAGCAGAAGTTTTACTCATAGCTAAAAGACTTTCAAAATACTTAGGCAAAATCATCAAAGTTGCCACACCGCTTGTTAAAACCATGGTCATTAAAAAACAAACAAGCATGCTCATTTTATGAGTTTTTAAAGCTTCAAACAATGGAAAACTTAAAATTTTATTTTCATTTTGAACTTTTAAAAATTCTGGAGTTTCGCTGAGTTTATTTCTTAAAAACAAAGCTAAAATTCCAAAAAATCCTCCTATGATAAAAGGAATTCTCCAAGCATAGCTTTGAACTTCTTCTGGGGTAAAATAAGATCTTATGCCTAAAGTGGCAATATTTCCTAGCAATAAACCTATGGTTAAAGTCGCTGAAATAAAACCAAGAGCTAAAGGAATTTGACGCCCTTTGACAAATTCGCTCACATAAATCCAAGCTCCGCTCACCTCAGTTCCAACGGCTAAACCTTGCAAAATACGTATAGTAAATAAAATCAAAGTAGCAAATATACCTATACTTTCATAACTTGGCAAAAAAGCTAAAGCAAAACTAGGCAAAACCATCAAAAGCATAGAAATATAAAAAATATTCTTTCTTCCATATCTATCAGCAAAATGTGCCATCACAATAGAACCAAAAGGACGCGCTAAATAAGCAGCACCAAAGGCTATATAAGCATTTATCTGCATCCAAAAAGCATCATTTTGCGGAAAGAATACCTTAGCAAAAATATCCAAAAAAAAGGCAAAAAGCACAAAATCATAAAATTCCAAAATTCCACCCAAAGAAGCATAAATAATATTTTTGTATTTTTTTTGCATATTTTATCCTAAATCAATATAAAGGGCAAAAAGCCCTTTGTTAAATTTTTCCACCTTCAATCACTACATCATCAGCCTTAACATCATCTCCAAAATGAGCTTTTAAAGTTTCATCATAAGCCTTGTGAAAAAACTGCTCTTGGCCTAGTTTAATGATCAAATTATCGATAAATTCTTTAAGTTCTTTATCGCCTTTTTTAACTGCTGGTGCGATAACATCTTTATTGCCTAACTCTTTGATAGCCATTTTAAAATCAGGATGATTTTTCACCCAAGCAAAAAGCAAGGTATTATCATGACTTAAAGCATCGCCTCTTTTATCCATCAAAGCGGCAAAAGTTTCGGTATTTTGATCGTATTTTAAAGTTTTAATATCAGGATAATTTTGCGTAAAATACGCATCTGCTGTTGTGCCTTTGTTTAAAAGCAAGGTTTTATCTTTTAAATCTTCTACGCTAGTTATATTACTATCCTTTGGTACAGCTACGCCTAAAGCTACCTTCATATAAGGCAAGCAAAAATCAACCTGCTCGGCTCTTTGCGGAGTTTGAGTAAAATTAGCCAAAATAATATCTACTTTATTTGATTTTAAAAACTCAACCCTATTTGCAGCTTCAACAAGAACAAATTGCACCTTATTTTCATCGCCAAAAAGTTCTTTTGCTATGCGTTTAGCTAAAGCTATATCATAGCCTTGATTGTTTCCTTTTTCATCCACATAACCAAAAGGTGGTTTATCGCCAAATACCCCAATCCTAATAACTCCATTTTGCTTGATCTTATCAAGAGAATTTAAAGTTTTAGAGTCAGAATTTCCTCCACAAGCAGCCAATACTACTACAACAAAGGCCGTTAAAACACTTAGAAGTATTTTTTTCATACATTTCCTTTCTTTAAAATAAGCTTAAAGCTATTGCAAAATATATAATAATTGCAAAGTTAATTATACTTAAAATTATAAATAATGCATTTGAAACAAACTAAAAAGATTTTCCTATGTGTAAAAATGTAATTAATCTCACACTCTCTTTTAGCATTGTTTAAATTTTAAGTAAAAAAAGATATAATCTTTTTTTTAAAATTTTTAAGGAGAAAACTATGAAAAAAGGTATTTTTCTCTCTATTGGAATAGCTGTTTTGTTTTCAGCTTGCGGAAATTCCATAGATGAAAAAACAGTTAAAAAATATGAAAATCAACTAAATCAAACAGTTAAACAAGAAATTGCAAACCTTTCTCAGGATTCTGGAATAAAGATTGAATTTTCTGATTTTAAATGCAATGCAGATGGTGATTTTATAGCGTGTTTAAGTTCAAATTTCAAAACTCTTGCAAAAGATAACAACGATGAGTATCAAGAACTATTTCAAGCAAAAAATATCAAAATTCGCTCAAATGAAATTTACAAAGGCGAAGCAAATACATCAATTAACATTAAAGAATATTACAACGATCTTTTTAAAAACCAAAAAAGCATACAATCAAATTTGGTTTTTGAAGATTTTAAACTTGGAGAAAAAGTTGTTAGTGACATCAATGCAAGCTTATTTCAACAAGATCCAAAAATCAGCTCTTTTATCAATAAATTAAGCTCGGATTCTTATACTTTATCATTTGATAACTCTATCAACAAACAAGAAAACAATTATCTAGATAATCTTGATATAAAATTTTATAACGCAAAATTAAATTTCAATACAAATCTAAATATAAATCTAAAAGAAGATTTACTTAATTACCTTGATTCTAAGGGTATAAAATTTAACACTCAAACTTTAGCTATGGATGAACAAGCTATCAATGAACTTCTTAATATGGCAAACTACAAACAAGCTTCAGATTTTAGCAATACAATCCAAAAATACATCATCTTAAATAATTTTAAAATTGATTCAACTCTTAAAACCGAAGGTGTATTTAATAGCTATATAACAACTGCTAAGGAAAATCTACAAACCTTAAAAGCTCAAAGTCAAAATGAAGAACAAGCATTAATCTTTGATAAAGCTTTAGCTATTTTAAACAATATCACTCAAAACGATGATTATAAACTCAATCTTGATTTAAAATTTAAAAACATCCCTGTTAGTGACTATAGCACACAAGGAATCGACAGCATAGAAAAACTAAGCATCAACAATCAAGATGCCACAGAAGCTTTAAAAATTATACTCCCATTTATCATGTTTTCTATGTTAATGGGCGGAGCGTCATTTTAAATTTTAAAATGATAAAAACTTCAAAAACATTAAAAGCAAGATTAAATTCTTTGCTCTTAATGTTTTCATAATATTAACAAAAAAGGCTAAAATGAAAATTTTATTCTCCCCTAGTGAAAGCAAAAATGCAAATTGCGTAAAAAATCCCATCAATGAAAACTCATTTATATTTAAAGAATTATTTCCTTATAGAATGGAAGCTTTAAAGCATTATGAAGAATTTATCAAAAACGCAAGTTTACAGAATTTACAAGAACTTTTTGGCATTAAAAACGAAAATGAAATTGATAAATTTAAACACGACTTAAAACAAGCTCCCACCCAAGAAGCTATAATGCTTTACACTGGGGTAAGTTATGAATATCTTAATTTTAAAGCCTTAGATAAAAAAAGCCAAGCTTATATTTTAGAAAATACTCTTATATTTTCTAATCTTTTTGGCGTTGTAAGAGCTAATGATACCCTACCCTTTTATAAATTCAAGCAAGGGGCTAAAATAGGAAATTTTACCATAGAGAAATTTTATAAAGAACATTTTAGTAAAGCCTTAGATGAGTACTTAGAAAATGAAGAAATACTTGATCTTAGAGCGGGATTTTATGATAAATTCTACACCCCAAAAAAGAAATTTTATACTTATAAATTTGTAAAAAATGGTAAAGTCATCAGTCATTTTGCTAAAGCTTATAGGGGAATTTTACTCTCCATAAGTGCAAAAAACCAAGTAAAAAACAATAAAGAGCTTTTAGCAAACCTTCCTTCAAACCTAAAACTCAAAGAAATTCAAATCAAAGGTTTAAAGAAAGAAATTGTGCTTGAAATTCTAGATTAGTTTTTATTTTAAGTATTTTAAAGCTAGCTTCGCATAATAACTTGCAGCCCTAGCTAAAAGCTTATCATTAAAAACATAACTAGAATTATGTAAATAAATGTCGTTTTCATTTTCTAAAAAAGCATAGGCGCATTTTTTCATTTCGCAAAAAAATCCAAAATCCTCACTTGCCATTAAAGGACGATGATTAAATTCACAATTTTTTTCGCCAAATAATTCTTTTGCAACCTCACTAGCAAAATCCACAGCTTCATCGTTGTTCATAGTCACTGGTGCAACAACATTTTTATTGATTTTAATCTCTATATCATTAGCCTGTGCAATACCTTTACAAATTTTATAAATTTTTTCTTCAGTTAGCTTTCTAGTTTCATTATCTAATGCTCTAACACTCATTTTAATCGTTGCAATATCTGGAATGATATTAAAAGCATGCCCTGCATTAAAAGCTCCTATGCTTATAACTGCTGAATTTTGGGGATCAACATTGCGAGATACTATGCTTTGTAAAGCCACCACAAGTAAAGAAGCAGCATAAATAGGATCTTTTGCCTTTTCTGGAGCACTTCCATGACCACCTCTTCCAATAACTTCAATGCTATAACTATCCGAAGAAGCCATCATCGCACCTTTTTTAAGATAAAATTTCTTATCGCTACCAAAAGGCATATTGTGCCATCCAAAAACATAATCACTATCAAATTTTTCAAACAATCCATCTTCTATCATTGCCTTAGCACCACCCAAACCCTCTTCAGCAGGTTGAAAATAAAGATTTAGAGTGCCATTAAAATTCTGACTTGCTAAATATTTTGCAGCAAGCAATAAAGAAGTAGTATGTCCATCATGACCGCAAGCATGCATTACATTTTCTTTTTTGCTTTTATAAGGCAAATTTGTGCATTCTTGTAAAGGCAAAGCATCCATATCTGCACGAAGCCCTATTTTTTTATCGCTATTTCCCTTTTTTAAAACCCCAACAACGCCTGTTTTTCCTATTTCTTCATAAACCTCATAACCAAATTCTTTTAATTTTTGTACCACTAATTTTGCAGTACATAATTCATTAAAACCAAGCTCAGGATTTTCATGAATTTGATGACGAATTTTTTCAAATTCGCCTTGTAAGTCTAGTATTTCTGGAATTAAATTCATTCTATTTTTCTCCTTGTATAAAATTTTCTCTTCTAGGTAAAACAAATTGTGCTAAGATCGCTGAAATAAAAATCAAAGCAAAAATATAAACAAAACCCAAAGTAAAACTATGGGTTTTATCAACACTCCAAGATACTACCCATAGGTTAAATGATAGTATAACAAAGGTAATACTCCAAAAAGCACTCATAATATAAGCAGTTTGATTTGGATTGGAATTTTTTAATTCTGAAGGTAGATTAAAGAAAAATGGAAACCACATAGAATAAAAAATGCCTGATAACACAGCAAAAATCTGTATCAATACTAAATTTTGTAAAAACAACATACAAAATCCGCATATAAAAATACACGCTCCTCCAGACAATAACATTATTTTAAAAGAAATATTTTTTCTTTTAAAAAATAATCCAAGATAAGGACCAAAAATAATAGCAAAATTAGCCAAGGCTGGAATTTCTTTTTTAGCAAAATCAGCTAATTCTTTACTAAAACCCGCATATTGCGCATAAAAAGTTGGTAAAAAAGTAAAAAGAGAATTTAAAAATAAAATAGGCCCTATGTAAAAAATAATCATACCCCAAGTAACACGAGATTTTAGAGCATAAATAAGATCTTTTGCATTATTCTTTTTTTCTTCTTTTTTATTCTCATCTTTACCTACAAAAAGCCACAAAATCAATAAAATCAAATTAATCCAAGCATAAAATGATAAAGAATCTCTCCAATTTCCAAAATAATTTGAGATACTTTCAGCTAAAACAAGTCCTAGGGTAATGCCTACCAAATTTGAAGTCATATTAAAACTAATTACAAAATGTAAAGCTTTTTTTTCAAACCATTGTTGTGCAATAGGCACTAAGCAAACTAAAGCACAAGCTGAACCAAGCCCTGTTAAAAATCTTATAATCAAAATACCGCTATAACTATCTACAAAACTTAAAAAGATACCCGAACTCATTAAAATACAGCCTAAAAAATATCCCTTTTTTAATCCGAATTTATAAACCAAAAAAGCAGTAAATGAAGCACCAAAAATTTTCGCAACTACTATCATACTAGTGATTAAAGTAGCTTGCTGAGTATTTAGAGCAAGATCATTTGAAATCAAGGGCATTAAAGACCCTGTTGCTGCCCAAGAGATACTAAAAACAGCATAAACACTAAAAATAATAAATTCAACCCCAATGCGTCTAAAATGAAATAAAAGTGATTTTTCCATATTAAAATCCTTTTTGGATATTTATTAAAATATAACATAAAAAAATGAGATATTTATTATCTTTGATTATTTTTTTAATTTAATTATTTTTTTATATATTTTTTTGTTACTTTTTGAAAATTTATATATAAGTTTAAAGATAAAAAAACTAAAATACAAAATAAAAACCCATAAAAGTTTTTTGAAGTATTTAAATGATATATTTCAAAATCTAGTTTTAAAAAGGAAAAATATGGAATTTTTAGCATTTATTTTTTTGATTATTATATTTTTATTTGTAGTCTTTATCATCGTTACTCGCTATGAAAAAAAGATAAAATTACTCAACCAAAACATACAAAATATGAAAGAAGATATAGCCGATCTTAAAGAAACAACTCAAAAAAATCGCTCTTTAATTGAAAAAAATCGCTCTAATATAGAAAATATAATAAAATAAAACTAAGAAAGATTTGCGATAAGTTTATAGTGCTTTTTCTGATTTATCATTAAAGTAAAAATTTTTTCACTTGAATTTTCGCTTTTATTTTTATAAATCATGCTTTTTAAAAACGGAAAAAGCATCGTACTAGAAGTTTTACCTTGTAAAATAATATGCATAGAACCTTTTAAAATTCCATACTTATAGCTCATACCGCTTGGAAATATATCAAGATTAAAACTTAAACTATCTTCATTACTATCATAATTTAAAATTTCAATTTTAACAAAACTAATTTCTTGATCTTCTTGAGATAAATTTTTAAAAATTTCAAGTTTTTCATGTTTTTTGATAGCAACAACTTCTTGCTTGCTTTCTTTAAAATCAGAAAGAAAATTTTCATTTTTAAAAATTCTTGAAAAAAATTTTAAATTTTTAAATTGCATACTTATTTGTTTTGTGTTTTCATGTATTATTTTTTCGGATTTTAAGATGCCATGTTCTATATTATCTTCTTGGTTTTGATTATCTTTGTTTGATTTCATGTCAAAATCTTCAACGATAATCATATCTTCACTATTACAAATATTAAAATGTTTTACAATTTCTTCAAAAGTAAAACTGTCATCACTAAATTCCAAAAGCTCTATATTTGAAGTGATAAAATCAACACCATCTCGTTCTTCAATCTTATCTTTAATCACAAAAGCATCAACACAAAAGCACGATCTTTGAATTTCATATTCAGAACTTTTGCCTTTAAATACTATCTTCATCATCACAAAGCTTTTGCTATAAGCTCTAAAGGACTAGCAAAAACAACCTTACTTGAATTTTGTTCTAATGCATTTGAAATTTGCATTCTACAAGCTGAACACTCGGCACTTACCACACTAGCCTTACTTTCATCGATCATTTGTGCTTTTTTAAGCCCTACACTTAAGGCTTTATCATAATAATCCGTTTGCATACTCATCCCGCCAAAACCGCAACAAGTATTAGAATTACTCATTTCTACAAAATGATAATTTGTTTTTAAAAGTTCTCTTGGCTCTTTAAAAACCCCTTGCATTTTTCTTGCATGGCAAGGATCGTGATAAGTAATGCTATAATTAAATTTATTTTTTGTTTTTAAAATTTCTTCCAAAGAAGTAAATTTATAAAAATACTCGCTAGCCATATATATCTTAGATGACACACATTTTGCGCGTTTTGCCCAGTCTAAATCATTTTGCATTATAAAAAAATGTTCATAATCTATCTTTAACATAGCCGAACAAGTAGCCTCAGGAACTATAATAGCATCTAATTTTTCTAATTTTTTTTCAAAATACTCAATATTTTTTTTAGCCAAAACTTCAACACTTTTAAAATCACCCGTAAAAAATTGCGGCGCTCCACAACACACTTGTTCTTTCATCAAATCCACATTGATTTTTAATTCCCTAGTGATTTTAAGCACTGCATTAGCCGTATCTATGTAAAAATAATTCGCCAAACAACCTACAAAAAAACCTATTGTTTTTTCTCCATCATTATTGATAAATTTTGGATTAGAATTTAAGAAACTTTTTTTATTAAAACTTGTAAGTAATCTTCCCTTTTTAACAAAAGGCATGGAAAATCTTGCCTTCATACCTGTATTTTCATTCTCATTTTGAATTTTAAACACACAACTTTGAAACACATAGCCAAGCTTAGCTACCAAATCTAAAATTGTGCGTCTTCTTAAAAAGAAAAAAATAAGTTTTTTATACCAAGCTATACCAAATTTTTTAGCTATGTCATAACGAACTTCTTCTATGGCATTATCTACTCTTAATTTACTTGGACACACTTCAACACAATTGGTACATAAAAAACAAGATTCAAAAACTTTCTTAGCTTCTTTATCAAGTTCTAGAATTCCCTCTTTATAAGCAGATAAAAGATCTAAAAATCCTCTTGGACTGGTAATTTCATCGCGATTTTCTTCATGTATAGTACAAACAGGTATACATTTGCCACATTTAACACAAGCATCACTTATTTGACTAAATTTCATCTTACACCGTTTTTGAGAATACTTTTTTATCTTCACTAATGTTTTTCATATAAGCATCAAAACACATAGCAATATTTCTTATAAGCAAAACACCTGTTTCATTGACTTTGATAAGATTTTCATCAAAATTAATAAAATCTTTGTATTCTTCTAAAGCTTTTAAATCCTCTTTAAAATACTCCTGAAAATCAATGCAAAATTCTTTTTCTATTGACTTGATATCAAGCTTAAAATTTGCCATTAACTCCATAATCACTGCTTTTCTAAGCTCATCATCATCGCTTAAAGCTACGCCT
Source organism: Campylobacter sp. US25a (assembly GCF_004379075.1). Classification (NCBI taxonomy): domain Bacteria; kingdom Pseudomonadati; phylum Campylobacterota; class Epsilonproteobacteria; order Campylobacterales; family Campylobacteraceae; genus Campylobacter; species Campylobacter sp. US25a. Next base: position 315,374 of record NZ_RYYM01000001.1, on the reverse strand, counting down.
CTTTCAAAAGGCAAAACTCCTCTATCTAATGCAGCCTCATAACTTGACATATCTTTAAAATTTTGCGCATAATGTCTTTGTCCTTCGCCTATACTTGTAAGCCCAACACCGACTAAATTAGCACCACCTTTAGTAGTATAACCTTGGAAATTTCTATGTAAAGTTCCATTTTCTAAAGCTTTAAAAAGCTCATCATTTTCTTTTGCAAAATGATCCATACCTATCATTTTATAGCCGTTTTTACTCAAAAAATTCTCACAAAATTCTAAAATTTCAAGTTTAACATCAGGACTTGGCAAGGTATTTTCATCAAATTTTCTCATATTTTTCTTAAGCCAAGGCACATGAGCGTAATTAAAAATCGCCAAACGATCAGGATTTAAAAGCATAACTTTTTCTAAAGTTTGTGTAAAGCTTTGTAAATTTTGATAAGGCAAACCATAAATTAAATCCATATTTACAGACTTTATGCCTTTACTTCTTACAAGATTTAAAGCATTTTGTGTTAATTCAAAAGGCTGGATGCGATGAATTTCTTTTTGAACTTTTTCATCAAAATCCTGCACTCCAAAGCTGATACGATTAAAGCCATTTTGTGTTAAAACTGTGGCTTGTTCGTCATTTAAAAAACGCGGATCGATCTCACAGCTAATCTCTGCATCTTTAGAAAAATTTCTAAAAATAGATCTGATTTTTAAAATCAAATTTTGAAGTTGTTTAGCACTAAAAAAAGTTGGAGTTCCGCCCCCAAAGTGCATTTGCACCACTTCTCTTTTAGTATCTAAAATAGTACTTAAAATATCAAGCTCTTTAAAAATATAAGTTAAATATCTTTCTTTACTCTCTTCTTTGGCTGTATAAATAACATTGCAACCACAAAAATAACAGGCACTCCTACAAAATGGTAAATGAAAATAAAGCGATAAAGATCTATCTTGCTTTTTTAAAATTTCTATATATTCTTCGTATTTGAAATTTGCATTAAACTCTACTGCTGTAGGATAAGAAGTGTAGCGTGGTCCTGCTTTAGAGTATTTTACAAAAGCTTTATAATCTCTCATTTTGGTTTACCCTTTCTATCATCGCTTGCATATCTACAAATAAATTTGGATGCTTTTGTTTGATTTTAGAAATTAATTTTTCAAGATCAATACTAACTTCCATGGTGCCATTTTGCGCCTTTTGCTTGATCTCATCCATAGCAACCGTCCAAACATCGTTAAAATCTACAGGAATTTGTTGATAAATCGCCTTTTCTAAACGCAATTCAAAATTCTCTTTTTGACTTTGTTTTAAACTTTCAAGTATATTCTTAAGACTTTGTAAAGAAAGCAAAGTGTGAATTTCATCGTTTTCATCAATCACAAACCAAGGCTCAGGAGAATCAAAACTTCCATTTTCAAGAACTAAACATTTTTCGTTTTCATTCTCGCTTTGCTTCATTTTAAAAATCGTTCTATCTTTTTTCTTTATTCCTAGATTTTGACTAAATTCATCAATGCGTTTTAAGCAAATGCTATACTTTTCTAGCTCTTTCATTCTCTTCCTCTCTGATTATCCAAAAAGCAAAGCAAGGCTTTTACCACATAAAGGCGATTTCTTGCTTCTTCAAAAATCACATCTGCATGTTTTTCAAAAATTTCTTCACTCACTTCATAACCCCTATAAGCAGGCAAACAATGAAGCAATATCGCGTCTTTATTGGCAATGCTCATAGCCTTTTCATCGATCATAAATCCTTCAAATTCTTTAATCTTGCGTTCTTTTTCATTCTCTTCACCCATGGAAACCCAAGTATCGGTGATGACTACATCTTTATCCTTTAAGGCTTCAAATTTATCATGGCTTAAGGAAATTTTAGCTCCTGAAATCAAAGCCTGTTTCATAGCAAATTCCCAAATTTCAGGGCTAATTTTATAGTTTTTTGGTATAGCTATACTAAATTCAAAGCCCAAAATCGCAGCCGCAATAAGCCAAGAATTGCACATATTGTTACTATCTCCGATAAAAGCAACTTTTGCTATACCATTTTGCATCTTATTCCATTCTTTGATAGTAAGCAAATCTCCTAAAACCTGAGTAGGGTGATAAAGCTCGCTTAAAGCATTGATCACAGGGGCTTTAGAATATCTTGCAAATTCGAGTAAAGTTTTATGTTTATTGACTCTCATCATAACAAAATCAACCATCGCCCCTATCACCCTAGCTGTATCCTTTATAGGCTCGCCACGACTAAGTTGTAAATCATTGCTATTTAAAAATAAAGCCTTTCCGCCAAGCTCTGTTATGGCTAATTCAAAAGCCATTCTTGTTCTTGTAGAATTTTTCTCAAAAATCATTGCTAAAGTTTTATCTTGTAAAAGTTTTTTAGGCTCTTTTTTAAGCTCGCTAGCATGATTTACAAGGCTTAAAATTTCCTCCTTAGAAAAATCTCTTAAAGTTAAAAAATGTTTCATTTTTCTCCTTTTAACATTTTAGCTAATTCTTTGGCATGATAAGTGATGATAAGCTTTGCCCCTGCTCTTTTAAAAGCTATCATAGTTTCATATAAGATTTTTTCATAATCAATCACTCCCGCATTTTTAGCTGCCTTTAGCATAGCATATTCTCCGCTTACATTATAAACACACAAAGGCAAGTTAGAATGAAGAGATATTTCCTTAACCACATCAAGATAAGCAAGAGCAGGTTTTACCATCAAAATATCAGCTCCTTGCGTTTCATCTTCCAAACTTTCTTCTAAAGCTTCTTTACCATTAGCAAAATCCATTTGATAGCTTTTTCTATCTCCATAACTTGGAGCTGACTCTGCTACATCTCGAAATGGCCCATAATAACTTGATGCAAATTTAGTAGAATACGCCATTATAGGCAAATTTTCAAAACCTTCTTTATCTAAAGCTTCACGCAAAGTAGTGATAATACCATCCATCATCCCACTAGGTGCTATCATATCTACCCCTGCTCTTGCGTGAACTAAGGCTTGTTTGGCTGAAATTTCTAAAGTGGCATCATTATCTACGCTTTTTGTTTTTGGATCGATAATCCCACAATGCCCGTGATCTGTATACTCACAAAAACAAAGATCGCTAATTACAAAAAGATCTGGAAAATTTTTCTTAATCTCTCTTATGCTTCTTGCAACAAGCCCTTCATCATCTAAAGCATCGCTTCCGCAACTATCTTTTTTCTCATTTTCTAAAACGCCAAAAAGTATAATAGCTTTAATACCTAAGTTGACTACATTTTGACACTCTTTTAAAATTTCATCTAAACTCATTTGAAACACATCGGGCATAGAAGAAATTTCTTTTTTTATCCCCGTTCCACTAACCACAAAAAGCGGATAAATCAAATCATTCACGCTTAAAGAATTTTCCCTTACCATAGATCTTAAGTTTTCATTAAGCCTTAATCTTCTAAATCTTTTAAACATTTTTTTGTCCTTTTTTTGCTAAAATCTTAACATAAATTTGATTATAGAGAGTAGTAAATGAAAATAAAAATTTCAGAAATTGCGAATTTACCTAGCAAATGGGGAAATTTCCAAATACAAAGTTTTAAAGAAAATGATAAAGAACATTTATGTATATTTAAAAATACTCCAAAAGACACACTCAATCTAAGAATTCATTCAGAGTGCTTAACAGGAGATGCTTTAGGAAGTTTAAAATGTGACTGCGGAGAACAGCTTGAATTTTCACTCAAATATATAGAAAAAAACGGCGGAATGGTGATTTATCTTAGACAAGAAGGAAGAGGTATAGGACTTTTTAACAAGGTTAATGCTTATGCTTTACAAGATAAAGGTTTTGATACGATTAAAGCAAATCATCAGCTTGGCTTTAAAGCCGATGAGAGAACTTATGAAATTGTAGAATTTATACTCAAATACTATGAAATTTCTAAGGTTAATTTACTTACAAATAACCCTGAAAAGCTAGATTCTATTAAAGAAAAAATCATCACACGCATACCGATTTTAATAGAACCTAATCGTTTTAATGCAGAGTATTTAAACATAAAACAAACTCAAATGGGACATCTTAAATAAATGATTTTTAAAGATTATGATTTTTTACAAAACTATGATTTAAAAAACTTTGAAGAAAAAATAAAAATTTATAAAGAATTATTATCTAAATTTAACCGCATTCACAATCTTACTCATTTAAAAAATATAGATGAAAATATCTTTGATAGTATTAAAATTTTAGATTTTTATGATTTTTCTAAAGCAAAAAATATTGCCGATATAGGAAGTGGCGCAGGATTTCCAGCTGTATTTTTAGCCTTTTTACTGCAAAGCAATTTTCACCTTTTCGAACCCAATCCCAAAAAAGTTGCCTTTTTACGGACACTAAAAATAGAATGCGAACTTTCAAATTTACATATTTACAAAGAAAAAGTTCAAGAATGTAAAAATACCTTTAAAGCCGATATCATCACTTCAAGAGCCTTAATGGATGTCAAGCCTTTGCTTGAAATTTGCAAAAATCTAAAAGATGACAATACGGTTTTTATTTTATGGAAAGGCAGTGAAATTTATCAAGAACTTGAAAATATAAAAAATTATGAAATTTTTGAAAATAATTTAAGAAAATACTGTATTTTAAAGTAGCCCTAAGGCTACTTTTTATTCTGCTAAATCAGCATTAAAACTGATATCAACCAAAGGCCAAGAGATTCCACCATGTCCTGGAGCAGCATCACTTAATGCTTTTAACGCTTTAGAGCCATTTTTAAAAGTATGCAAATCAAGCTGCCCTTTAGCTTCAAATTTATTATCTTTGATGGTATAAGTTAAAGGTACAATAGTACTTTTTTTATCCATGGTAATTTTTGCTGAAATAATGCCTTTGTTTTCACCTACAATCACATCTTGGAAAACAACTTTAATATCTGCATTTCCCAATAAAGCAGGAAAAAACACTTTTGTGATATTATTAGTTATAACATCATTGCCTTCACCCATAAAAGCATTACTTGGCTTTATAGTAGCTTTAGCGCCTTTAAGATAACTTGCAAAATCCTTTGCATTTTTAGAAAATTTATATTCTACATTCTTAAATTCACCTTCTACTCCTACCATATCCTTAGTTTTATACCCTTCAAAAGATATTTTTAAACTATCTTCTTTAAAAGATACGGCACTTAAAGCAGATGCTAATAAACAAGAACTTAAAATACTTAAAACAATTTTTTTCATTTTAACTCCTTCAAAATGAGATTTTATTAAACAAAAATAATTATATTATCACTTGATTAATAAAAATAATTTTTTTCAAAAAATAATTGTTATTACCAAAGTATACCTTTAAAAGTCAAAGTTAAAAAATATCCTCCAAAAATCAAAACAAGCCCTAAAACAAAAGCCAAACCAAATACTCTAGAGCCACTCTTTAAAAATTTTTTAAAGTCAATTTGCAAACCTAAAGCTGCCATAGCAAAAACAATACATAAAGTACAAAGTGTTTTACCTAAAGAAATAATATCACTCGTAGCAATACCTAAAATACTTTCTTTAGTTGCTAGATATGTATTTAAAACTATCATACCTAAAAATGCGAATGCAAAATAAGGAATAGTAATACTTTTTGCAGTTTTTCCACTGCTTGAATGCTGATTTTTAGCAAAAAAATAAGTCACTATAAGCAAAAAAGGCACAAGTAAAATCACTCTCATCATTTTTATAATCACTGCAACATTAGAAGCACCTTGCTCAAATCCTGCCATATCTTTTGCCATTTCAGCGGCACCTGCAACATTTGCCACTTCATGCAAAGTAGCCCCCATAAAAACCCCCATAGCATTTTGATCAAAAAAAGGAAAAAGATTTAAAGAAAAAGCTATAGGATACAAAAACATAAACACAAGTCCAAAAATCACCACCGTACCTACAGCTAAAATTCCTTTAAAAGGATCACTTTTTAAACTTGACTCCAACGCTAAAACCGCTGCCGCACCGCAAATCGCACTTCCGGCTCCAACAAGCATAGAAGTTTCTTTATCGAGTTTAAAAATTTTCATTCCTACAAATAAAGCAATAATAAAAACAAAAAATATCACTATAGCAGAAAGTAAAAACCCTTTCAACCCTACACTTAAAAGCTCAGTTAAAGTAATATTAAAACCATATAAAACAATACCGAGTCTTAAAAGCTTTTTTGCACTAAAATGCACTCCAGCTTGAAAATGATGTTGGTATTTAAAAAACCAAGGAGAGAGCAACACTCCTATGATGATAGCAAAAGCAGTCGCTGCCAAATGAGTAGTATCTTTGATACTTTGAACACTAGAAAAATACATAGCAAAAATCACTATACAAGCAGTAAAAAGCAAACCCTTAAAATTTGAACGCACTATAGCCATGCTATGTGCTAAAAAACTTGTTTTCATTTATTTTCCTTTTTCTAAATTTTGTGTTATTATATTTTTTTTATTAAAATTATAAAAATATATTATTTTAATTTTTATAATAATTTTTTTTTATTAAATAAAGGAATCACTCATGAAAATCAAAGATATGGAAATATTTTTAGATCTTTTAAACACTCAAAGTCCAACTCATACAGCCAACAATTTTTCCATAACTCAACCTAATGTTTCAATAGTAATTAAAAATTTAGAAAATAAATTTGATGGCATTTTATTTGAAAGACTTGGAAAAAAACTCTTACCTACACCAAAAGCTTTAGAACTAGGAAAAAATTGGTTAAAAATTATACAAGCCTACTACCAAAGCTTAGAAAAATTAAACGACGAAAGTATGCTCTTAGGGGAAATAAAAATAGCCTCAACTCAAAGCATTTCTGAACATTTTTTAGCTCCTATTTTATTTGATTTTAAAGCAGAATTTAAAAACATAGAAATTCGCTCTCAAACACAGAATTCAAAAGAATGTTTAAATTTGCTAAAAAACGGAAATATAGAATTTGCAATTATTGAAGCAGAACTTGATCCAGCTTTAGTGGAGTATGAAAATTTAGAAATAAATTTTTGGCAAAATGATGAACTTATAGTAGCCACAAGTGATAAAAAATTCAATGAAAAAGAATTTTATATCGATGAACTTTTAGAACAAAAGTGGATTTTAAGAGAAGTAGGCTCAGGCTTAAGGGATAAATTTTTAAACGAAATTGGTGCAAGCTCAAAAAAACTTAATATTTTTCTTGAGCTTGATAGAATGGCTGCGATTAAAGAACTTGTTTTACAAAAAAAAGCAATCTCTATTTTTTCCAAAAAAAGCATAGAAAAAGAATTAAAAAATTCAACACTTTATGAAATCAAGTTAAAAAATATCAACCTAAAGCGTAAATTTTATACCTTAAAAAGAAAAAATTATAATTTTAACAGAGCTTTAGAAAAATTTGAAAAAATATTTAAATCATAAGCATAATAACCGATTTATATAGAAAGTTAAGCAATTTTTAGATAAAATCTAAAGCTTATATAAATTTCAAGGATAATCAATGAACGCCAAAACTCAAGAAGCTGAACTAGAAGAATTATTTCAAGAAAATGCAAAAGATTATATCACATATGAAAAATTGGTAAAATATCTTACAAAACAACCAAGTGCATCAACCGCTAAAAAAGTGCAAGCATTAGTGAAAAAACACAAAGTGCAACTTTTTTCAGCGGCCGAAATTGCACAAATGAAAAACATAGAAGATGCAAAAAGACTCCAAGAAGAAAAACAAAAACTCCAAGATACAAGCCTTGAGAACGAATTTGATTTAGCCAATGAAAACGATTTATTAGAATGGAGCAGATCAGACTCTCCTGTTCGTATGTATTTAAGAGAAATGGGACAAATTGCTTTATTAAGCAAAGATGAAGAAATTGAAATTTCTAAAAAAATAGAACTTGGTGAAGATATTATTATTGATGCTTTTTGTTCTGTACCTTATTTAATAGATTTTATTTTAGATTATAAAGAACCTTTAATAAACAGAGAAAGAAGAGTAAAAGAATTATTTAAAAGCTTTGACGATGAAGAAAAAAGTGATGATAAACTTGATGAACTTGATATAGATGAAGATGAAGAAAACGAAACAGAATTAGAAACAGATGAAGAAAATACTAAAAAAAACAGCAAAAAAGAAGATGAAAGAACTTTAAAAGTTATAGAAAAATTTAAAGCTCTAGAAAAAGCTAAAAAAGATTGGCTAAAAACATCCAAAGACAAAGAAAGTGGAGATGAGCTTTTAGATAAATTAAGTATTGCATTCAAAAAAAATATTTTAAAAGAAAAATTAATGGATCTAGGTCCTACTTCAAAACTTATTAGTGAAATCGTAAAATCAATGGAAACTGCACTAAAAAGTGATGAAGAATTTGACAAAGAACTTAAGCGTTTAGAATACCGCTTACCTATGTTTTCTGATGAACTTAAAAAACGCCATGCAGATATTTTAAAAGATATTACAAAATTGAGCAAAGAAGAAATCACAGAGCGAGCTTTAGAAACAACCATGGTAAGCACTTATATGGAAATTAAAAAACTATTTCAAACTAAAGAAGCCAGTGAAAAAAGCTTTGATCTTGAAAAATCACGTTTAAAAGAAATTTTAGAGCAAATTAAACGTGGTAAAAAAATCTCTGATGAAGCAAAAGGAAGAATGGCAAAATCAAACTTGCGTCTTGTTGTAAGCATAGCTAAACGCTACACAAATCGTGGTCTACCTTTCTTAGATCTTATTCAAGAAGGGAATATAGGCTTGATGAAAGCTGTGGATAAGTTTGAATACAAAAGGGGTTATAAATTTTCCACTTATGCAACCTGGTGGATCAGGCAAGCTATTTCAAGGGCTATAGCTGATCAAGCAAGAACCATAAGAATTCCAATCCACATGATAGAAACCATCAATCAAATTAACAAAATTATCCGCGAACATCTACAAAAAGATGGAAAAGAACCTGATGTCAGCGTTATAGCTAAAGAAGTAGGTTTAAGCGTAGATAAGGTTAAACAAGTTATTAAAATTACAAAAGAACCAATTTCTCTTGAAGCTCCAATAGGAAATGAAGATGATGGTAAATTTGGAGATTTTGTTGAAGATAGAAATTCACTTTCTCCAATGGATCATATCTTAAAGGATGATTTAAAAGAACAAATTGATGAAGTTTTAGATCAATTAAACGATAGGGAAAAAGCGGTAATTCGAATGCGCTTTGGCTTAATGGATGATGAAAGCGATAGAACCTTAGAAGAAATTGGGAAAGAGCTTAATGTCACTCGAGAAAGAGTGAGACAAATAGAAAGCTCAGCTATAAAAAAACTCAAACACCCTAAAGTAGGAAGAAAACTAAAAAATTATATAGAAGGTTGGAAGTAAGAGTCAATCTCTTACTAAAAACCTAAATCTTTTTCTTCTTTTAACTTGCGTACATGTTCAAAAAAAACTAATTTTCCGCTATGTTTTTTTAAATTTTTAAATTCCTTAATATCAAATTCTAAACACAAGATAGAAGAAGTTGGAAAAGAAGCTAAACATAGCGAGCTTAATAACTCTCCAAGCTCCATTAAACCAGGATTATGGCCCACTAAAAACACTTCATTAAACTCATCATCAATATCTTGCAAAATTTTTAGCAATTTCTCAACATTGCAAAGATACAATCTTTCATCAAAACAAATTTTATTTTTATCAAAATTATAAAATTTGGCTATTTTTTTCGCTGTTTTAGCGGTTCTAACAGCAGGACTTGATAACACTAAATCAGGATGAATTTCATGCAAGGCAAGATTCTTAAAAAGTTTTTTTAAATCTTCCTTTCCACTCTTAGTAAGCTTTCTTTCAAAATCATCGATATCTCCTCTCTTACTTGCTTTTGCATGTCTTATAATATAAATTTTTTTCATTTTACCTCTTTTATTTTAGCTAAAATATAACCACATATAAACCCGAAAATATGACCATACCAAGCAACATTTACCCCCATAAGTAATGGCGCAAAACTCATAAGTAAAATTGCCACTATAAGTCCTTTTGTGCTATTTTTATCAAGAACAGCATAAAAACCCATTAAAACACAAATTGCACCACTAGCACCTATGACATTTATATTTTCTCCAAAATATTTAAAATCAAAATACACATAAAAAACACTTAAAAGTGAACATAACAACCCGCCAATAAAATAAATAAAAATAAAACGCAAAGCACCCAAATAAGTTTCTAATATACGCCCAAATTGAAATAAAACTATCATATTTAATATAAGATGAGTTAAATTTCCATGTAAAAACATTGAACTTAAAAGTTGCCAATAAGCTCCATTAAAAAATAAAATATTCAAACCAAGGATATTGCAATAATCATAAGAAATCAAAAAATAACATAAAACATTTAAAAAAATTAAAAAAATTGTAAGCAAAGTATTAAACCTTTATTTTTTATAATATTGTCTTAAAATTCACATAAAATTCACATAAAATTCTTTACAATTTTACTAAAAAATAATTAGGAAAAATATTGAAAATTAAATTTTTAAGTATTATTACTATTTTAAGTTTATCTTTAAACGCTGATATAATAATTTCTGCTGATAATTTGCCAAGTGTTTCTAAAGAATTTTTACAACATAATTTCAAAGCACCTATAGGGATCGTGCAAAAAGACAAAAATTCCTATGAAGTCTATCTTAGCGATGGGACAGAACTTGAATTTGACATAGATGGAGCTTGGAAAGAAATTGAAAATAAAGCCTTTCCTTTTGAACTAGATTTTTTACCTCAAAATTTAGCTAATATCATTAAAAACGAATTTCCAAATACAAAAGCTAGAGAAATCGAAAGAAAAATCAACCATTACAAGATTAAATTTGATAACGATGTAAAAATTCTTATAGATTTTAATGGAACTATCTTGCACAAAGAAATTGATGATTAAAATATAATCAAATCTGCATTATATTTTTAACATCATCATGTTCTATCTTTTCTTTTTCAAGCAAAAGCTCTGATAATTTTAAAATTTTATCCTTCATAGAATTTAAAAATTCATCCATTTCTTTTTTTTGTTCATTTAAATTTGACTCTTCTAACATATCAAAACTCAACATATAATCAAGCAATTCTTTAATCTTTAAAAAATCATCTTGCGAGTTGGTATAACTTTCATTGTAAATTAATTTCATAGCTCTAGAACCAGCCAAATAAACTTTTATACGATTGATAAGCTCTGATTTTGATCTTATATTATGCTCATATTCTTTAAAACGATCTTCAATGAGAGTTATTTTATCAAATCCTATGTCAAAATAATATGCACTCAAAGCTTTTGCAGCTTGATAAGTGGCTTGAATTTTTTTCTCTTCATCATTAAAACTTAAAATCTTTTTCTTGCCTAAAAGAACTTTATTTAATACAGCATAAAAATCACTTTCCTCAACTAAAGCACTATTTCTTCTTAAAGCATTAATTGCCGCTTCATTGACCAAAGTTTCAAGTCCTGCTCCACTAAAACCTACGCTTGCTTTGGCGATTTTATTTAAATTGATATTATTATTTTTATCCTTCATATAAATTTCTAAAATTTTAAGTCTATCCTTAAAATCAGGTAAAGATAAAAAAATTCTCCTATCAAAACGCCCTGAACGCAATAAAGCAGAATCCATAAGTTCGATTTTATTTGTTGCAGCTATAACTATAACCCCGCTATTGTCCTCAAAACCATCCATTTGGGTTAAAAGTTGATTTAAAGTACTATCTCTTTCAACATTTGACATTTCTCCCCTTGCTTTACCTACAGCATCTATTTCATCGATAAAAACTATACTAGGAGCCATCATTTTAGCTTTTGAAAAAAGCTCTCTAACTCTTTTTGCACCCATACCTACATAAATTTCAACAAAACTTGAACCACTTTGATAAAAAAATGGCACCCCTGCTTCTCCTGCAACTGCTTTTGCTATCAATGTTTTTCCTACACCTGGTGGGCCTACCATTAAAACACCTTTTGGCATTTTTACACCAAATTCTTTATATTTTTTAGGATTTTGTAAAAAATCTACAAGTTCGCTTAGTTCCATTTTAACTTCATCAACACCTGCTACATCATTAAAAGTAATATCTGAAATCACAGGTTTTATATGAGAACTTTCTAAATTAATATTTGAATTTTGAGCTTGAATGTGATTCTTATTTGATATAGGATATTTAGCCAATTCTTTTTTACGGGCAAAATAACCAAAACTTACAAAAAGTGCGATAATAAAAACAAGTAAAATAAAAAACACCCAAAGCGTGTTATCTTTTTTAACCTCTATAGGAACTTTTGCTAAAAGTGTTTTTATATCTATGCCATCTTTTATAATTACGTAATTTTCACCTTCTGCCTTAAGCCAAATTTCGTCTTTATCAATCACAGCTTTTTGGATTAAATTTTGGCTTAATAGACTTTGATAAAGATTTTCATCTATATATTTAGGTTCATTTTTAAAATATAAAATTCCCAAAAGCATACATAAAACCATAAAAGATGCTAAAATTATCTTTTTATTTTTCATTATCTAGCCTTTTAAAATTGCAAAGTTAGACTTTTCTTGCACTTCATATTCAGATATAACAATCCATTCTTTAGCTATATCTTTATCACTTTTAATTTTGATCTTGTTAAAAAACTGATCATAACCCTCAAAAAAACCATCTTTTTGATTTTCTATCAAAACTTCAAGTGAAACTTGATTTTTTTTCCTAAATTCATAATTATTTTTTTCTACTATGGATTTTAAAGTGTTTAGCCTTTCTTTAGCTAAAGTTCCATTTATCACATCCTTCATGGTAGCAGAATGCGTGTTGTTTCTAGGACTAAAAATAAAAGCATGAATATGAGTGAGTGGAAATTCTTTAAATTTTTTCAAAGCTTCTTGCCATAGCTCTTCACTCTCACCTGGATGAGCTACTATAAAATCCGTCCCTAAAGCATATCCTTTGCTTGCTATAGTATTAAAAAGCTTTAAATCATTATCCGTATGCGATCTTCTTCGCATTATACGAAGCATTTTTTCACTTGTATGCTGCAATGCAATATGTAAATGCCTTTCAAGCCAAGTTTCATCTAAAATTTCTAAAAAACTCTCATCAATTTGTGCGGGTTCTAAACTACCTAACCTTATGCGTTTTATACCTGAAATTTGTCCCATTTTCCGCAAAAGCTTGCCTAAACTTGTGCCATTTTTAAGCCCATATGAACCTATATTAGTCCCTGTTAAAACAATTTCACTATAACCATTAGCTCCCAAAATTTCAACCTGTTTTAAAAGAGCTTTTTCATCCACACTTCTTGATTTTCCCCGCACGCTAGGAATAATACAATAAGAACAAGCAAAATCACAACCTTCTTGAATTTTCACAAAAGCTTTGGTATGATTTTCATATTCGCAAACTATATCTTTATCAATAAAATTTAAATTTCCAAGTTCATAAAAACTTGTCTTTGCTCCTAAAAATTCATTGATTTTATCTTTATTTGACGCTCCAAGCACTCCAAAAACTTGCTTTTTATCTAAAAGCTCCTTACCCTTGCTTACAGCACCACAACCTGTAAGTATAACTTTAATGCCTTTTTTTTGCATGGTATTTACATAAGACTTTATCCCGCTATCAGCTCCATTTGTAACCGTGCAAGAATTTACAACGATAATTTGTGCTTTATTCTCATCATTTATAATCTCATAATCTTTTACATAACTTTTTAAAAGCTCTGTATCATAAATATTTGTGCGACACCCAAAGGTTTTAAAAAAAACTTTTTCTTTCAATCTTTATTCCTTGCATGAAAATGCATATTTTCATGATGTTGTTCAAAATGATTTTGATTTAAATTTCCTAAATATAAATTTTGCGATGGATAAGCAATTTTTATATCTTTATGCTTATTAAATTCTTTTATAATCTCTTTACTAATCGTACTTCTTAATACCAAAGCCGCATAAGCATTGGTCATATACCATGCAGAAATTCGCATTCCCCAATGTTCAAAAAACATAAAAAACCTTGGCTCCACTTTAGGATTTTTAATACTATATTCATGTTGTAAACGAGCTATATTTTTTCTAGCAAGCTCAGTATAACCTTTGGCATGGCGTGTAACAATATTTTCCACAATTTCTTGCGCTTTATCAAGATTACTATCAAAAGTAACACTTATATCAATGCCATCAAGCACGGTTTTCATACCATGATGAGTATAATTAGCAAGCAAATTTGTAAAAACATAGTTATTAGGAATAAATATAATACGCCCACTACGACGATTTTTGCTATAAGTTTCAAGCGTAAGCTCTTCATAAAGAGTAATGCGTAAAAAAGAAATATCTATAATATCTCCAATATAGGTAGTATCATTTTGAAAAACTTTTACACGATCCCCTACTCTAAAACTTCCACCAAAAATAATCACACACCATCCAAGCATAGACATAAACATATCTTTCATAGCAATAGCTAAGCCTGCAGAAGCAAAACCAAGTATAGTTACAAGATAAGTAATATTTTCTATATAAGCAAAGAGCAAAATAAGAAAAATAATATTTATATTAATAAAATTAATAATCTTCGTAGCGGTATAATATCTTTCACTATCTTTAATATATTTTTTAGCAATAAATTTCAACATAAAAGCTATAGCTATAACAACAACAATAGCAACAAGTATATTTACAGCCCTTAAACTTTGAACTTTAATCTCAGCACTTACTCGAGAAAGCTCTTCATCAATTTTTTTCTCATAAACAGAATAAGAAACACTAGCAAAATTTAAAGCTTGCTCAAATTCTTCTAATTTTTTATCCGAAGCCTTTAAAGCTTCTATATTCTCAACACTTGGTTTAAGCTCAACTAATTCCTTAAGTTCTGAGTTTTTTTCTCTAATTTTATCTACTAAATTTTTAAAATCATTAAATTTAAATATATACTCTTCCTTTTCTCCTTTTAATTTCTTAATATGAGAAAAAGCTCCTATAATAGCCAAAGGATTAGTAAGTTTAGATAAAGTTTCTATATTATCAGGAGCACTAAGACTTTGTGCAAAATTTAAATCTTTATATTCTTTAAGCAAGCTCAATTGCTCTTCTAAATTTGCTATCTTGCGTTTAAGTTCTTCTTGTTGGTGAATATCGGAAGTCTTTTTTAAATTAAGATTTAAAATGATTAATTCATCATTTATATCTTGATATTTTATAAAATTTTCATAACGTATATTCCAAATACTAGCACTGATTACAGTATTTAAAGTATTAATTTTCTCATTTATATTATTAATAATAGTCCGATTTACATCACCAAAAGCAAAAACAACAAAAAAGGTTAAAATAATAATTTTTTTCATTGAAATTCTCTTAAAGTTGCAATTATATCTTCTTTAGAAATATCGCTTTTTATCAAACCCTTACCCAAAGGACTAGCAAGAACAAAATTGATTTTTTTATTAGAGCTTTTTTTATCCATGAAAAAAGCTTCATAAAATTCATCTACATTATTGATTTTATATGATATTGGCAAACTGAATTTAAGTAAAATATCTTTTATTCTTTGACTTTGCATTTTATCCAAAAACCCTAAATTTAAAGCTAATTGATTTGCCATAACCATACCTATAGCTACTGCTTCTCCGTGTAAATAAAACTTATAATCTGTAAAATTTTCTATAACATGAGCAAAAGTATGTCCATAATTTAAAAGCATTCTAAGCCCTGATTCTTTTTCATCTTGTTCAACAACCCTTGATTTAAGTTCTATGCTTCTTGCTATAATTTGAGTAAAAATTTCATTCTCGCAAGTAGCATTTAAGAAACTTTTTTCATCAATTTTTTCTATAAAATCAAGTATACTATCATCAAACATTGTCGCCATTTTAATAAATTCAGCCATACCTGCAGCAAGTTCCCTAGAACTCAAAGTCTTTAAAAAAGAACTCTCACAATATACAGCTTTAGGTTGATAAAAAGTGCCAATAAGATTTTTACCAAAATTATTATTAACACCTGTTTTTCCACCTACTGCTGCATCAACGCAAGCTAAAAGTGTAGTAGGAATATTTATAAAATCAATACCTCTTTGATAAATACTAGCAGCAAATCCGCCCATATCACTAATCACGCCACCACCAAAACTTATAAGCACGCTTTTTCTATCCAATTTAGAATTAAACATTTGGTTTAAAATTTCTTCTATGGTGCTTAAATTTTTATATTCTTCACCATCTTTTACAGTAGCAATAAAAATTTCTTTTGCCTTAATTTTAGAAAGTAATGTTTTCAAATGAAGACCTGAAATCTTAGGATTTGAAAGTATAAAAACCTTACTATCAAATTTTAATTCTTCAAGTTCATCAATATAAACCTTATAAGCATTTTCTTTTAACTTAACTTCTACTTGCATTGAACTACTCTTTTTGCGTTTATTCTATCACATTTAATTAATTATTTATTCTACTGGTATGAAAAGTTGGTAATTTTGTCTCATTTTATAATAATGCCTATTTAAATTTGTACTTAAATTTCTGCCAAAATCTCTATTTAGTAATTCTTTTTGAAAACTCACAAATTGTAACAAATCTTCGCGATATTGCAAATTTAAAAGAGGGTTTTCATCATTTTTATTAATAATTTGTATATTTTTATCATAAAGCTTAGATAAACTTCTAAAATACTCCTCCATATCTGTAGTATTTTGAGAATTTGGATTATAATAATATAAAATAACTCCAAAATCAAGCTGTTTACTTAAATCAGTAATGACATTTGCATTATTTTCAAGTTCACTCTCATCGGCACTTAAAATAATCGCTTCTTTAAGCTCATCAAAAGAAGCTTCACCCACCTTCATAATAGGAATTTTTAAATCAAAAAAAGCTTGTTTTTCTTTCTCAAAATTTTTTATATCGGTTACAACTAATCCTATATCATTATTTTGCAACCATGTGGAAATTTGTTTAAAATCCGTGTTGAAATAATCAAAAAACACACCTTCTTTATCCTCAGAAAGTTTTTTTAATTTTTCATACATTACCCCTAATTTAGGATTGATAACATGTATAAAAAATCTTTTTGCATTGCTTTTTTGAATTAATTTTAAAGTAGTATCAAGCACTCTTTCTTGCATATTTTGATTCATATTTTTCATATCAATTAAAGCAAAAACATTACTTCCAAAAGGCATAGGAAATTGCCCTGCTTTGCCTCTTATATTATGAAAAATACTTTGTAAAACAACAGGATCTCCAACGATCAAAATGCTATCATTTGGCTCTAAAACAAAAGATGGTTTTACAAAATAAATCTTAGAATTTCTATAAATAAGGACTATGCGCCACCTTTTTTGTTGTATTGAACTTATGTGCCTATAAGCAAAAATAGACCCTGCTGGAATTTTTACTTCCATAATCTCTCCAACCCCAAGTCCTATATACTGAGCTGTTAAAGCAATATCTGGTAAAAAATCCATAAATCTACGGCTTAAAGTCATTCTAGCATCAGCTAAATTTGCATGAGTATCATTAACACTTAACCCCCAAAAATCCATTATTTCTATTTCTAAATTTGGATTTAAAGAACGCAAAGCCTCATAACTTTTTTTAGTTTCAAATTCATCTTGCATATAAATAAAAGCCTGTTTAAAATCTTTACTCATAATATTTTCAAGACGCGCTGTGCTTGTAGGATCAAAATAATGCAAGTCAATATACTCACTAGAAATATTTAAGTTATTTTTTTCACTATTTTGACACACTACTGTAAAAAAGTAACCTAAGCCTTTTTCAAAACAAAGCCTTTCTAAGAAATGCTTTGCTAAAATACCGTCTATTATAATTAAAATATTATTCATTTTAAACTCCAAAAAGGAAATTATAACAAATGGAATTTAAATTAAAGCATAAAGATGGAATGGCAAGGGTTTGTGAAATCACTACCGCGCACAGCACTTTTTTAACCCCTGTTTTTATGCCTGTTGGCACAGTGGGAGCGGTTAAAAGTCTTGATGCTAATGATATGAAAAATGAGCTTGATGCAAAAATTATTTTAGCAAATACCTATCACATGTACTTGCGTCCAACTTCTAAAGTGGTAAAAGATTTTGGAGGTTTGCATGGTTTTACGAAATTTGATAGAAGTTTTTTAACCGATAGTGGTGGTTTTCAGGCTTTTTCTTTAAGTAAAAATTCCAAACATTTTAACGAAGGTATAGAATTTAAAAGTCACATTGATGGGAGTCGTCATCTTTTTACTCCAAAAAGTGTTTTAGATACTCAATATGATTTTAACTCTGATATTATGATGATTTTAGATGATTTAGTAGCCTTACCCGCAACCAAAGAAAGGATTAAAATTTCTGTTGATCGCACTATACTTTGGGCAAAAGAAGCCATTGCTTATCATAAAAATATGCAAAATAAAGGTATAGGCATAGGGCAAAATATTTTTGGTATTATCCAAGGTGGTACAGATTATGAAGAAAGAAAGCGTTGTGCTTTAAGTTTAAACGAAATGCCATTTGATGGTTTAGCTATAGGTGGGCTTAGCGTGGGCGAAGAAAACGCCTTGATGTATGAAACAGTACAAAACTTAAACCCTTATCTAGATGAAAATCGTCCAAGATATTTAATGGGTGTAGGAACGCCTGAAGATTTAGTAGAAAATGTTGAGCGAGGAGTAGATATGTTTGACTGCGTGATGCCAACTAGAAATGCAAGAAATGGAACATTTTTCACAAGTTTTGGAAAATTTAATATTAAAAAAGCAGAATTTATCAACGATCATGAAGCTATAGATCCTATTTGCTCATGTTATACTTGTCGTAATTTTTCAAGGGGTTATTTGAACCATCTTTTTAAAGCTAAAGAACTTACTTTTTTTCGCTTGGCAAGTTTGCACAATCTACATTATTATCTTGAACTTGCAAGAAAGATGCGTGAAGCAATTTTGAATAATTCTTTTACGCAATTTAAAAGAAATTTTTATCACTTAAGAGGCAAATAAAATGCTAGAACTACATGAAAATCTAAAAAAAATCCTGCAAGCAAAGAATTTAGAAACTTTCTATAGTGAAATTTATGGACAAAAAATTTTTGTTTACGTGGGATTAAATTTGGAAACTTGGCTTTTTAATGATGAAAAAATTTATAAACTTCAAGATGAAGAATTTAAGCTTTCTAGCATAGAAGAATTTTCAAATTTTATTAAATCCATTTTAGAAGATTTTAAAGTACAAAATACTCATTTTCAAAACCTTTTAGAACACAAAGAAGGTATTATCTTAAAAGGTGGTTTTGTTAAAAATTTTTACAAAAAATCCTTTGTGTTAAGACAAAAAATCAACAAAAATCTAAAGCAAATTAATCTTCTAAGCGAAGCTTTCAATCTTTTGCTTAGTGAACAAGCACAATACAAAAAACATTTAAAAATTTTAAATTTATCCATCGGCATCTTAAGTAAAAACACCAAAGAACATCTAACAAGAGTTGATACTCTTTATACGTTAACAAGTGCAATTAAAAATGAAAAAATGAATAAAAGTATTTATCTTTTAAGTATACTTTCTTCTATTTTCTTGCCTTTAAATTTGATCGTAGGATTTTTTGGAATGAATACTAATAATCTTTTTTTCAAAGATAGCCCTTATGGTACACTTTATATTTTTTCTTTGATTTGCTGTATTTTGATTGTAGGTTTTATATTTTATCATTCAAAAAAGACTAAAGAATTTGATTTAGATGAAGGTAAAAAAGCTAAAAAACAAACAAAATAAGCAAAATTTTGCTTATTTTAAGAATATTTATATATAATTTTAACTTATTTTTGCGCTCATAGCTCAGCTGGATAGAGCATTTGATTGCGGTTCAAAAGGCCAGAGGTTCGAATCCTCTTGAGCGCACCATATTATTTATCTTCTTTAATTTTTCTTTTAGCTAATCCCATATGCTCGTAAGCATCAATTTCTTTTTTGTAAGATCCAGAAATTTTCTTAAGTTCTTTATTTAAGTAACTGACTGTTTGTGCACTTGCATTAATATTTGCAGCCAAAGCAGAAACAAATTCTAGTTTCTTTTTTGTTGCTTCATCTAATTCTTTAGAAGTTTTTGAACCAAGTTTATGTGTCTGCACATAAAGTTTGGCAAGTTCTTTTAATTCAATATCCGTTAGCTTAACATCGGAAGCAGCAATTATCATTTTATCTAAGTCTGTATCAAATTTTTTAGTCTTTTCAGCTACATGCTGCTTTTGACTAGTTTTTTGCTTTTTAATTGTTTTTTTGCCATCACTTGTAATAAGATAAGCAATCACGCCTAAAAACAATAAAAGCGCTAAAGCAGCACAAAAAATAACCAAAAAAATATGGCTCATTTACAGTTTGCCTACAAAATTTCGCTTCCTTCTTGCAAAAAGAGCTAAAACCACCATCAATGCAAATCCCCAATAAACATAATTAGGAATTTGAGCCGCTTCGCCTGCAGCGTAAGAATGAAGTCCTGTTAAAAAGTAATTTACTCCAAAATAAGTCATAATAATAACCCAATAAGCAAACATACTCCATAAAGCAAACACAAATTGATTACAATATTTTGGAATCATTCTAAGATGCAAAATTGCTGCATAAACCAAAATACTAACTAAAGCCCAAGTTTCCTTAGAATCCCAACTCCAATATCTCCCCCAACTTTCATTTGCCCAAATTGCACCTAAAAAATTTCCTACAGTAAGCAAACAAAGTCCAAAAATCATTGCCATTTCATTAATTCTTGTAGCCTCTGTAATATTTCTCAAAATATTAAGATTATATTTTCCATCTTTCTTAAGAAAACACATTAAGAACAGTGTAAAGATACCAAGTAAGGCACAAAGTCCTAAAAATCCATAACTAGCAGTAATAACAGATACATGAATACTAAGCCAATAAGAATTGAGCACTGGAACAAGATTTGTAATTTGCGGATTCATTTCGCTTAAATGTGCAACCATTAATACAACACCGGATAAAATAGAAGTTAATGACAAGGCTATAGGACTTTTTCTAGAGAAAAATATACCCGACAAAGACAATGCCCAAGCTATATACACCATACTTTCATAGCCATTACTCCATGGAGCATGACCTGATAAATAAGCACGAAGTCCAAGACCTAATGTATGAATTACAAAAGCTAAAACATTTAAAACATATACCACTTTAAATATAAAAGAGATTTTTAAATTCGGTATGACCATTTTAGAAAAAACAAGAATCAAAAGTAAAAAACCCGCAATTAAATATACAGGAGCGAGTTTAACGAAAATTTCAGCCTTATTAGAAAAAATTTCCATTTCAACCTTGGTTTTACTAGGCATGACTTTATATCCTATTTTTTCTTGATATTCCTTGATAAATTTCAAGCCTTCATCAGCTCTAGTCCAATTGCCATCTTTAAAAGCATTTTCCACGGCACTAAAATAATTCTGTATTAAAGCCAAAACAATATGCCCTTCATCCCCCTTAAGAGTAGTTACAGCAGAAAAAGGTGCAAGCCAAACATTATTTGGATTATTTTGAACAGGAATAAATTTAAATAATTCACCACTAAAAACTAAATTTACAACATTAGCTCTTTCATCTAGTTTTATAATTTCCTTATCAAAAACTCCTCTTGCATTTGGGTTTTTACGATTTGCATTTTCAACATATTTTTGAAGTTTATAGCGATTATTCTCATCAAAGAAATCTTTATAAGAAATATATTTAGCGCTAGGAATTTCTAAAATATTTGCAATAGCATCACGAACTGCTTGATTTTGTGGCATTAAAATAAAAGGTTCCATTTGCCATTTATTTACATCAACAAGCATGGAAAGCATAACAGCGTTAGAATTTTGACCCTTATAGCTATCGCTTTGATGAATTTTTTCTAAAATTTCTCTTGATAGCGTATCAAAAGGCACCATTCTTCCATCTGCTGATTTTTGAACTATTAAAGTAGCAAGAGCTTTAGCATGATTAGTATTTACCACAGGTAAGGTTGAATTTAAATCTTGAGCAAAAGTCTTTTCAGAACCAAAAGATAGCAATAAAATAAAAATAATCACACTTGTATGTTTTAAAGTGTCTTTATTGATTAATCTTGCCAAAGTTCTAAATCTAGAATGAGGATTTAAAAAATTCATAAACATTCCAAGACAAAGCAAAAAATAACCTATATAAGTTGGTATTTTGCCTGGATCTTTATTTACAGATAAAACAGTCCCTTTTTCATCTTGATCATAAGAACTTTGATAAAATCTATAGCCATCATAATCTAAAACATTATTCATAAAAATTCTATAATCAAAATTTTCATTATTATTTTTTACAGTAATTTCACTTGCATAAGAAGCTGGAGACATAGAACCTGGATAACGATCTAATACAAAATCTCTTAAATAAATATCAAAAGGCAATTGTTCATAAGAAAGCGCCCAAGAAATAAAGAATTTTTGACCTGCAAGTTCTATCATAATAGGTTTATTATATTCAAAAATATAAAATTCTTTACTTTCATTTTTATAGCTTAATTCTAATTTTAAAGCATTAGAGCCAGTTAATTCTAAGTTTTTATTCTCATTGCTTAAAGCAAAATCTTTAAAATGTAATAATAAAGAATTTTTCCAATTTTGAGGCTCGCCAAAAGTAGAAATCAACATAGTTCTACCCACTTCTAACCAAGCAGATTTAAACCATAACCAAAAACTTTCATCTTGAGGTCTATTGGAGCCTTCTAAAGCTTCTTGCGCATGCAAAGAAGCAGCTTTAACTACAAAACTAATATCATTAATTTCATAAAGCCTTCTTTCCTTAGCATTTGCCTTTTCTCCAATTTTAAGGTCTAAATTTTGTCCATCTAACATACTTAAAAAATGTAAGTTTTCACTTGAACTTAAAGTTAAATTTTCATCAATTTTTACAAAAGGTGCTTTAACATTATCATTCATAAAAGCAAAGTTAACCCCTTCTATATTCTTAACTTCACCTTTTTCAAATTTAACATCAACACCTTGAGATCCTTTTTGAGAAAGCATCAAAACCAATAAAGGATCAGAATTATTATTTTCTTTATAAGTATAATGAGCATTTAAAATTAAATCTTTATATTTTAATACAGCTTGATCATCACCTAAATTAAGTTTTAGTTTAAAAGAATTAGCAAAAGGCAAATTTCCTATATAACGATCATTAACCGCACTATAGCGTTCTCCATCTTTTATAGCAGAAATACGCAAAGAAGTCTTAGAACTTTCTATAAGTGAATTTTGAGTATGCTCTCTAATAGGTAAAATACCTTCAAAACCAGCATATCTTGTCATTGCAGAACCCACTAAAATAAATAAAAAAGAAATATGAAAAATCATTAAAGGCAATTTTTTAAGCCCAAACATTTTATAACGAAACATCCCGCATAGTAAATTAATACCAAGTAAAAGTTGTATATATTCAAACCAAAAAGTATCATAAACCATTGCCCAAGCCGTAGGAGTTCCATAAGCACTTTCAATAAAAGTTGCCAAAGCACAAAAAAGCGCGAAAAGCAAAAACAATACAACCGAAACTCTTAAATCCCCTATGCTTTTTATTATATTTTTCATTCTTTTTCCTTTAAATTTTAAAGCCCTAAATATTTCTTTCTAATCTCATCATCACCTATTAAATTTTTAGCCTCGTTTTCCATTACAATGCGACCATTTTCCAAAACATAAGCATAATCACTTATTTTTAATGCAGAATAAGCATTTTGCTCTACCAAAAGAATAGTTATACCCTCTTCTTTTAAACGCACAATAATATCAAAAACTTCGCCCACAATCTTTGGAGCAAGTCCCAAAGAAGGCTCATCCAACATCAAAAGTTTTGGTTCGCTCATTAAAGCCCTTGAAATCGCAAGCATTTGCGCTTCCCCTCCACTCAATGTTCCAGCTAAAGCATGCTTTTTGCTTGCAAGTCTTGGAAAAAGTTTATACATTTGCTCTCTTAAATGCTCATAATTTTCAGCATTATTAAAAGCACCTATTTTTAAATTTTCCTCTACGCTTAAATTGATAAAAACACGCCTTCCTTCAGGAACTAAAGCTATACCTTTTTGAACTAAAGTATGAGTTAAATGTCTTTTAGTATCATAACCTAAGAAATTAACCTCACCAGTTCTTTTAACTGAGTTTAAAAGCGCATTTAAAGTTGAAGTTTTACCTGCTCCATTTGAACCTATAAGAGAAACAATATGACCTGTTTCCACTTTAAAATCAATCCCTTTAACAGCTTCAATTAATCCATAATAAACATGCAAATCTTTAACTATTAGCATCAAAATCCCCTAAATACGCAGCAATTACTTCTTTATGATTTACAGCATCGCAAAGTTTACCTTCAAAAATTGTTTTTCCATAATCAAGCACCAATACGCGATCACACAATTTATTTACAAATTTCATATCATGCTCTATAAGTAAAACGCTAATTTTATAATCTTTTCGTAATTTAAAAATGAGCTCAGCAAGTTCATCGCTCTCAGAGCTATTCATCCCAGCGGCTGGCTCATCAAGCAATAATAATCTTGGCTGAGTAGCCATTGCTCTTGCAATCTCAACTTTTCTTTGTTGTCCATAACTTAAGCTAGTAGCCTTTTCATGAACAAATTCTGCAATACCAAGTTCTTCTAATATTGCATAAGCCTTCTCTTTAAATACTTGTTCTATTTTTCCAAAACGTCCTAAATGCAAAAAGGCTTCAAAAATATTATATTTCATTTGTTTATTAAAACCAATAAGAACATTTTCAAGCACATTCATACTTGAAAAAAGTCTAATATTTTGAAATGTTCTAGCTATTCCTAAATGCACAATCTTATGAGGTTTTAAGTGATCAATTCTTTCTCCTAGAAATTCAACCGAACCTGAACTAGGTTTATAGTTACCTGTTATAATATTAAAAAGAGTTGTTTTACCAGCCCCGTTAGGTCCAATTAAAGCAAAAATTTCACCCTCATTGATTTTAAAAGAAGTTTCATTAATAGCCTTAACACTACCAAAACTTTTTGAAATTTGTTTTAATTCCAAAATCATTTTTTACTCCTTTTAAAACGCTTTTTAATCCCTCTAATCACATCACTCAACTCATAATAACCCATTATGCCTTTTCTTGCAAAAAGCATTACTAAAATCAGAACAATAGAAAAAACAACCATTCTAAGTCCTGGTGTTGATTGGATATCAAGATTTAAAGAATCTATTTTTATATTTAACTCATCTAAAAATCTAAGCCACTCGCTTCCACCAATAACCAATATCGCACCTATGATAGCACCTGTAGTAGAACCAAGTCCACCCAAAACAATAATAATCAAAAGCTGGAAAGTAAGTAAAAAATCAAATTGAGTTGGAGATACGGTAGTCAACAGACAAGCTAAAAGTCCACCACCTATACCTTCTAAAAATGCTGAAGTGCCAAAAGCTAAAGTTTTTATCCAAAAAGTATTTATTCCCATGGCACTTGCAGCATCTTCATCATCTCTTATAGCCTTCATTGCACGACCATATTTAGAATAAACTATATTTAAAATTAAAATAACCGCTACAATAGCAATACCGCCTGTCCAATAGATCGTGGAAAATTGTGGAATATCTACCAGTCCTCTTGAGCCATTAGTAATAGAAGGAAAATTAATAGCAGCTATTTTAATAATTATTCCAAAGCCTAAAGTTACAATAGCTAAATAATCCCCTCTCACGCGAAATACAGCAAAAGCTAAAATCAGGGCAAGCAAAGATGAACAAATTCCAGCTACGATTAAAGCTAGAATAAAGGAATTTGATTGGATAGCTAAAATAAAAGAACTAGGACCATCTAAAAAAAACTGATCATTTTTTGCATCAGCACTTAAAAGAACTAAAGCAGCCGCATAAGCTCCAATCGCAACAAATCCATTGGGTTCTAGTGAAAATTGTCCAGTTACACCATTAATAAGGTTGTAACTCACAGCCAAAATAATAAAAATAGCAATTTGATTAACAATGTTTAATCCATAGTCCCCAAAAATATAAGGAGAAGTGAAAATAAAAATAATTGAAGCAATTAAAAAGATTAAATGTGAAACCTTAATTTTAACCATCATCAAAACCTACTCTTTTCAAAATTTATACCTAAAATTCCCGTAGGCCTAAATAACAATATAAACACCAAAAAAATAAAAGCAAATGCATCTTTAAAGCCTGATAAATCTGGAAAAAAAGCCACAACAACAACTTCAGTAAATCCTATAATAAGTCCACCCAAAACTGCACCTACTACAGAACCTATACCTCCTAAAACTGCAGCAGCAAAAGCTTTCAAACCTATTAAAGTTCCCATAGTAGGTTCAACAGAATAATAATTTGCAGCCCAAAAAACACCCCCAACTGCTGCCAAAGCTGAACCTAGGGCAAAAACTATAGCAATAATACGATTTGCATCTATACCCATTAAATTTACTGTTTGTATATCAAATGCCAAAGCACGAATAGCTATACCATATTTGCTTTTATACAAAATCCATAACACTGCTATTAAAATAACAAATGTAAGAGCAGGAACCATTAAAGAACCATAAGTTGTTATCACTCCACCAAAATTAACACTTTCCTCAAAATAACTTGGCGGTGTAAAAGTTCTAGGTGTTGAAGTAAAAAGCATATTAAAAAGATTTTGCAAGAAAAAACTAATACCAATTGCTGTAATCAACAATGAAATTCTAGGAGCCTGTCTTAAAGGTTTATAAGCAATTCTATCTGTAGCTATTCCAACACAGGCAGCAAAAATCATTGCTAAAGACAAAGCTCCTAGAAAAGGAACATTTAGATTAGTCATGCAAAAAAGAGCTGCATAAGCACCAACCATCATAATATCGCCGTGAGCAAAATTAATAAGTCTTAACACGCCATAAACCATAGTATAGCCAACAGCAATAAGAGCATACATACTACCCAAACTAAGCCCATTAACAAGTTGTTGTAAAAATAAAGTAGAATCCATAATCTTTCTATTTTTCCTTTAAGGATTGATAATATCTTTATAATTTTGCTTTCGATTTTTAATTTCTTTAACCACTACAGAACGAGTTGCATTTCCTGTTTGATCAATGCTAATAACACCAGAAACACCTTGATAATTTTTAGTTTGGTGAATTTTTTCATTGACGCACTTACTAGTAAGATTATCAACGCAAGCATTCATAGCATTTAGCATTACAAAATACGCATCAGCACCCATAGCCGAAAAATTTGGAACTTCTTTTGTTCCTTTAGCTTTTTCATAAACACTAATAAATTCTTTGCTTAATTTTGTAGTTGGATTATTAGCATCAAAACTATCTGTGAAAATATAACCCTCGCTTGCATCTCCAGCTAAACTAATAAAAGTTTGATCAGCAACTCCATCTGCAGAACCCATAGGAATATTTAAACCTGCGAGTTTTGATTGTCTTGCAAATAAAGAAGCTTCACTATAATAAAGCGGTAAAAAAATAAATTCTGGATTTAAACTTTTAACTTGAGCTACAATAGCTCTAAAATCTTTATCACCTGAATTAACTCTTAAAATTCTAAGAATTTGACCACCATTAGACTTGTACTGTTTTTCAAAAGCTTTTGCTAAACCTAAAGAATAGTCAGTGCTTTGATCTACCACAATAACAGCACTTTTGTAATTAAGTTTTGAAAAAACATATTTTGCTAAAGATGAACCTTGAAAACTATCCATAAAACATACTCGAGAAGAATATATTTTTTTATCAAGCAATCTATCGCCAGTTGCAGCAGGAGCGATCAATGGAATTTTATTATCCTCTGCTACGCGCATAACTTGCAATGTATTAGCAGTAACCATTTCCCCTATAAGACCTATAACTTTATCTTGAGAAATTAAACGATTTGCTCCACTCGAAGATTCTAATTTATCACCCTTAGTATCAATAATAGCAAGAGAAACCTTATCTCCATTACTTAAAGTTGATTGCATTGAATTTGCAAGTTTAATCCCTTCTAGTGCACTTTGTCCATATGCTGCAGTAGCTCCGCTAAGTGGTAAAACAACTCCTATTTTGACTTCCGCAGCACTTAAACTTAAACCTAGAATACTTGCTAAAATTAAACTTTTTTTCATTCTCTACCTTTATTTTAGTAATTATGGATTTATAATTGTTTTATAATTTTGTTTTTGATTTTGAATTTCTTTAATCACAACAGAACGAATAGCATTACCGCTTTCATCTATGCTAATCACACCACCAACAGCTTGAAAATCTTTAGTTTGATGAATTTTGCTATTAATACATTCACTGCTAAGATTATCAACGCAAGCATTCATAGCATTCAACATCACAAAATACGCATCAGCACCCATAGCCGAAAATGCTGGAAGTTCTTTTGTTCCTTTAACTTTCTCATAAGCTACAACAAAATCTTTTCCTAATTGTGTAAATGGATTGTTATAATCAAAACTATCAGTGAAAATTACTCCATTAACAGCACTCCCGCCAAGATCTATAAAAGTTTGATTATTAACACCATCTCCTGCTGCTAAAAGTTTATCAAAACCAATTTGTCTTGCTTGTCTCGCAATTAAAGCAGCTTCAGGATGATAAATAGGCATATAAACAAAATCAGGATTTAAACTCTTAAGTTGAGAAACCACAGCTCTAAAATCTTTATCTCCTGAATTAATAACAAGTTTTTTTATAATTTTCCCACCATTATTCTTAAAAGAATTTTCAAAAGCTCTTGCCAAACCTAAAGAATAAACATTGCTTTGATCTATGATGATAACAGCATTTTTAAGCCCTAAATCCTTAGATACATAAGTAGCAAATTTATCTCCTTGAAAACTGTCTTTAAAACAAACTCTACTTGCATATTTCTTTTTATCTAGCAATTTATCTCCAGATGCCACTGGAGCTATTAGGGGAATTTTTTTCTCTTCTGCTATAGAAATAGCTTGAATAGTATTTGGAGTTGTAGCTTCACCAATAATCCCAAGGACTTTATCTGTTGCTATTAAACGATTAACTCCGTTTGAAGTTTCAAGCTTATCTCCTTTTGTATCTATTGTGATAAGTTTAATAACATCTCCATTTGAAAGTTTTGGTTGTAGCTTATTAGCCAGTTCAATTCCGTTAAAAACATCTTGCCCATAAGCTGCCACAGTTCCAGTTAAAGGTAAAACTACTCCTATATTAATATCCTTAGCATATAAGCAATTTACCATAGTTAAAACACTTAAAGTTAAAGTTAGTTTTTTCATAGCATTCCTTTTAATTATAGTTTTTACATTTTATTTTAGAAATATATTATGTTTTGTTTTTTGCGCAGGTTCTTCTTCAAGAAGGTCTTTTACTTGCAAATCAAGCGCAAAATTTCCACCTTTAATATAAGCAATAATATTATCTATATCCTCGTGGCTTAAATTTCTAGCATAAAAAGCCATTTGAGAAGCTGTTGTAGAACTGCTACTATCAAGAGTATAACCTATCAAAGCTCCTTTAATATCCTCAGGAGACATCTCTTTTAAAATTCTAGATCCTATAACACTCTTTTCAGCATTATCTCCATGGCAAGTATTGCATTTATTTTGAAAATACAAAGCCTTCGTTTTTTCCATATCATATTGCTTATTTGCATCAAAGGTATAAGTAAAAAATGATTTCAAGTTAATACCAAAAAGCGCAACAACAAATATTGAACTAATAAACAACCATCGTATAATCATGATTTTCCTTATTTTATTGTAATTTCCGTTTGTGTTTTATTTTGATATCTATGTGTTTTTTTGTTGTATTTTTTTTCTTTTTTAATATCATAGCGATAACGAACAGTCCCTGAAACTTCTATATCTTTAAAGACTTCATCTAACGGAGCTGCAAAAACAAAATGATTTAAAATCATACCAATTAAAAACATTTTTTTCATTTTTATTCTTTAAACACAAAAAACGATTATATCAAAAAAAGATAATCCTTGTTAATGACCACCTTTATGTAAAAAATAAAGTCCTACACAAAGAGCTAAAATCGATCCAGCAAGAAAAGCCATATCCACAGGAGTAGCAAATTTCATCTGTAAAACCCTTTGAAAGAAATTTACCACTAAGACCATAATGATAACTTTTGCAAGCTTGTCTTTTAATTGATCTAAGCTATGCACCTCTAAAACCTTGCTTTGTTTTGTTTGTTTAAATTCTTCTATTTCACTGATAAAAAGCTCATAAACTCCAAAAGAAAAAATAAACAAAACTAAAGCCATAAGATAAAGATCAACAGCTCCTATAATCAAAGCCACCACATCCTCATGCAAATCCACATTAGAACCTGCATCAAAAAAATAATTATAAGTATAAAATATAACTTTTAAAACATCATAACTTGCAATAAAAAACAATACAAAAGCTCCAATTAAACCAAAAATTACGGGTAAAATTGTAACAATACGACTTCTAACAAGTAAAGATTCAAATATTTTCTCTAACATTTTTTTCCTTATTTATTTTTTAATTCTAACCATTTTTGCGCAATACGCACAGCGTTTGTTGCAGCACCTACACGAATTTGATCTGCCACACACCAAAGATGGAGTATTTTTTTATCATACACATCAGCACGAATTCTTCCTACATAAGTTTCATTAGTATCGCTAGTCATTAAAGGCATAGGGTATTTTTTATTTTTAGGATCATCTATGACAACAACACTTGGTGCTTTTTCTAAAATTTCTTTAGCTTTTTTTACATCTATTTCTTTTTCAAAATGCATAGTAATGGCTTCGCTATGACTTCTTAAAACAGGCACTCTTACACAAGTTGCTGAAACTTCTAAATTTTTATGTAAAATTTTTTGAGTTTCATTGACCATTTTAAGTTCTTCTTTAGTGTAATCATTATCCATAAAAACATCAATTTGTGGAATAAGATTAAGTGCTAAAGTATAAGGAAAAGTTTGAGGTTCAAATTCATCAAGTTTAAAAGCAAAAAAACTTTGCATGGCTTCAACCAATTCTTGCATTCCTTCTTTTCCTGCTCCACTTGCAGCCTGATAGGTACTTACATCAACACGCTTTAAATTAAATGCATCATTTAAAGGTTTTAAAACTTGTACCATTTGTATAGTAGAACAATTTGGATTAGCAATAATCCCTGTTTTTTTCCAATCTTTAATATCCTCAGGATTGCATTCAGGAACCACCAAAGGAACATCTTTTTCCATTCTAAAATGACTTGTATTATCAATAACAACAGCACCCGATTCTACTGCAAATTTAGCATATTTTTCACTCACACTTCCACCTGCGCTAAAAAAAGCAATATCAATAGGATTTTCTTTAAATACATTTTCAGTAAGTTCTTTGACTTTATAAGTTTTGCCTTTAAATTCTACTTCACTACCTACACTTTTTGCACTTGCTAAAGGTAAAATACTTTCCACTGGGAAATCAAGTTCATCTAAAACATTTAAAAGCTCTTCCCCAACCGCACCAGTAGCACCCACAATGGCTATTTTTTGTTTTTTTGACATTACTTATCCTTTATTTGATATTTTTTAATTTTTTCATTTAAAATTTTTATATCCATACCTAAAATTTGAGAAGCTTGATCCTTATCATAATCTACACTTAAAAGAACTTCACAAATCAATTCTTTCTCTAAATTCTTTACATCTTTTTTTATGCTTCTAGCTTCTAAGAACAAATCTTCACTTGAAATTTCATCATTTTCACTTAAAATACAAGCTCTTTGTACAACGGATATTAATTCTCTAATATTACCAGGAAAATCATATTCAAGTAAAGCATTTTTAGCTTCTTGGCTGAGCTGTTTTTCCTTAAAATCATATTCTTTACAAGTATCTTCTAAAACCTTTTGAGCTATACCTAAAATTTCTTCTTTGCGCTCTCTTAAAGGCGGGATATTAATAGGAACAGTGTTTAAACGATAATATAAATCTGAACGAAATTCGCCATTTTTTATTTTTTCATCTAAATTTGCATTAGTTGCACTGATAATTCTTACATCTATTTTGATGCTTTTCGTACTTCCAAGTCGTGTGATTTCTTTTTCTTGCAAAGCTCTTAAAAGTTTGGCTTGAATTTCATAAGGCATTTCGCCAATTTCATCTAAAAACAAAGTGCCCTCATTAGCCATTTCAAAAAGCCCTATTTTAGTTGCATTGGCATCAGTAAAAGCACCTTTTTCAAAACCAAAAAGCTCACTTTCAATCAAATTTGCAGGAATGGCTGCCATATTAATAGCAACAAAAGGCTTATTAGAGCGTTTAGAATGAGTGTGAATATAACGAGAAAATACCTCTTTTCCTACTCCACTCTCTCCAAAAAACATTACAGAAGCATCAGTTTTAGCCGCTTTTTGACTTAAATTTAATGTTTTTTCTAAATTAGGAGAAGTTGAAAAAAAATCTTTATTTTCTTCTTTTTTTTCATTTTTTTTGCTTTTTTTATCGGCTGTTTTTTCTCTTATGATTTTAGCACGCTTAATAGCCTCGACTAAAGTATCAACATCAAAAGGCTTGGTTAGAAAATCTTTTACTCCCAAACGAACCGCTTCTATAGCACGGCTTAAAGTAGCATTTCCTGTCATAATAATAAAATCATATTTATTTTTACAGGCTTTAACAAATTCTATGCCATCAATTCCTGGCATATTAATATCTGTAATAATCAAATCTGTATTCTCATCTATTTTTTTTAAAGCCTCAGTGGCAGATTTGTAAGATTTAATATTAAATTCTTCATACTCTGCTAATGCAATTTCTAAGGATTTACGCATATTAATATCATCTTCTACTATGACTAAATTCATCCTAAGCCTTTTAAAAAATTTCTGCTATAGTATCTAATTTGCGCTTAATTTTGAATTTACTTTTTTTTAAGATAATAAATTATCGCATTTTGTTCGCCAAATTCCACGGTAAAACGTAAGGGTAAAATTTTAACATAGGTTTCACTTTGGGCACGTAATAAGTCGGTATTAACAATATCCTTAACACTGATTCTAGCTCCTATAAAGCAATCACTTAACTCATCTTTATGAGAATTTAAAAAATTAAATTTAGTTATTTTTGGCATATTATCATCAATCAATCCTAAAGAAGTTCGAGGTAAAACTTTTAAATCTTGAACACTATAAGAAATTTCACATACCCATTGTTCTTCAGTATTTTCACTTTGCGTCATTGCTAAGGATAAATTTTGATTTTGATGAAAGAGAATGAAATTTTTACTAGAAAGCTCTGCCCAAAAAATAAATTCATCTTGGGCAAAAAGCTTAAAGCTAAAAAAGATTAATAAGCAAACAATTCTTTCCACTTGTCTGCATCGATTTTAAGTTCTAAGTTTACTCTATAAAGCCCTTGATTAAAATTCTCATCAATAATACTTGCATTTTTAATCAAACCATTTACTTGCGCAGTAATAGTTGAACTTCTAAGCATTGCATCTTTTACAGTGTCTTTACCATTTACTTTCACACCATAAAGCTTACTTGCAAGCTGTCTGTAAGCATCTGTAATCGCTGCTCTTTTTGCTAAAGCTAGGGCTTGAGCAGTAGAAACTGTATTCATTGGAGCAATTCCTTCACCAACTGCTGTAAAACTAAGTTCTGTTTCGCTAGCATCTGGAGCCAACATTTTTTCTTCTCTGATAATATCACGCACATCATCTTTATCGACTTTTTGCACGATAACATCTTGAGATGGAGCAGTGCTATTTGCACTTGAATTTTTAGTTGCACTGTTTGCACTTGGTACACAACCAGCGAAAATTCCTGCTATTACTAGCATAAAATAAATTTTTTTCATTTTTACACCTTCAAAATATTGTAATTAGTAAAATAAAAAGCAATAAGCGTTCCAACTTTAAACTTATTACAAATCTAAACCAAAGTTTTCATCGCTTAACTCATCCTCATCATTTTCCTCTTTAGGACACTTAGCGATGCTAACCACCTCGTCATTTTCCACATTAACTACAATGACACCACTCGTATTACGCCCTGCTTTTCTAATGCTTTGCATATCAACACGTATCATCTTACCTGAACTTGTAAGAGCCATTAAATCCATAGTTTCATCCACTATAACTACGCTAATAAGATCTTTGGTTTTTTCTGTAAGTTTCATACAAATTACACCCTTACCACCTCTACTTTGCAATCTATATTCTCCAGCATTTGTGCGTTTTCCTATACCTTTTGCACTTATGCTTAAAATTTCTTGCTCATCATTTTCTATAACAACTGCACCTACTAATTCGTCATTTTTCTCTTTAAACTTAATAGCCGTCACCCCACGACTTACACGGCCAATTTCACGCACTTTAGCAAGCGGGAATTTGATACACATACCTTTTTTGGTTACTGCAAAGAGCATTTTACCTTGTATGCTTACACTTTCTTCATTTTCAAGATTTTCATCACCTAAATTTTCAATTTCTTGATTTTCTAAATTTTCTTCACCACCACTGGCACAAATTTCATCTTCATCTCTTTGAACAATAATAGCAGTTACCAACTCATCATTTTCATCCAAGTTGATCGCTCTAACTCCTACACTTCTAATATTTTGATATTCACTTAAATTTGTACGCTTTACAATACCATTTTTAGTAAAGAAACATAAAGATTTACTTTCATCAAAATCCGTGGTTGGAATAATAGCCATGATTTTTTCTTCAGCTTGTAAATTGATAAGATTTACCACTGCTTTTCCTTTAGCCGTTCTTGAGCCTTCAGGAATTTTATAAACTTTAAGCCAATAAAGCTGTCCATGATCTGTTACAAACATAAGCGTATCATGTGTATTTGCCGTAAAGAAATTTTCTATAAAATCATCATCATAAGTCGTAACGGCTAATTTTCCTTTTCCGCCTCGTTTTTGCTTTTCATATTGTTTACTAGGCACACGCTTAATATAACCACGATGGGTAATAGTTACAACCATATTTTCATTAGGAATCAAATCCTCAATATCAATATCATCATAATCATCTTCAATTTGAGTAATACGTGGCACATCAAATTTACTTCTAATTTCTTTTAATTCATCGCAAATTAAATTTTCAAGCAAGGTTTCACTTTTTAAAATTTCTTCAAGTCTTGCAATTTCTTTCATTAATTCTGCAAGTTCATTTTCGATTTTTTCTCTTTCAAGTCCTGTTAAACGACCCAGTTTCATATCCAAAATAGCATTGGCTTGAAGCTCACTAAGACCAAATTTAGCTACCAAAGAATCTCTTGCGGTATTATTATCAGAACTGTTTTTAATTAAAGCAATCACTTCATCTATATTATCAAGTGCAATTTTAAGACCTTCTAAAATATGAGCTCTTGCTCTTGCTTTTTGAAGTTCAAAAATCGTTCTTCTAATAATAACTGTTTTTCTATGGGTTAAGAAAAGATTTAAAAGTTCTAACAAAGAGAAAATTTTAGGTTCTTTATTGTGAATTGCCAACATAATCACACCAAAAGTACTTTCCATAGTGGTAGATTTAAATAGATTATTTAAAACAATTTCACTCATAGCTTCACGTTTAAGCTCTATAACAACGCGGATTCCTTCTTTATTACTCTCATCTCTTACTTCAGATATTCCTTCAATTTGCTTTTCTTTAACAAGCTCTGCAATCTGCTCTATAAGCCTAGCTTTATTGGTTTGATAAGGAAGCTCATCTATAACAATAACATCTTTATTTGTCTTTTTTTCAATATGAGTTTTAGCTCGCACTTTCACGCGACCACGCCCTGTGCGATAAGCTTCTATAATACCTTTTTTACCATAAATTATTCCACCTGTTGGAAAATCTGGACCTTTAATAAACTGCATAATCTCTTCTAAGCTTGCATCTTTATTATCAAGCAAATATAAAAGTCCATCTATCAACTCATTTAAACTATGAGGCGGGATGTTTGTCGCCATACCTACAGCTATACCACTTGAACCATTTAATAATAAATTTGGAACCCTAGAAGGTAAAACATCAGGTTCACTTTCTGAACCATCATAATTTGGAACAAAATCGACCGTATCTTTATCTATATCTTTTAAAAGTTCATGAGAAAGTTTACTCATTTTTGCTTCAGTATAACGCATCGCAGCGGCGCTATCACCATCTATAGATCCAAAGTTGCCTTGTCCTGTAATACTTGGATATCTCATAGAAAAATCTTGAGCCATTCTAACCAAAGCATCATAAACTGCTGTATCTCCATGTGGGTGATAACGACCTATAACAGCACCCACTATACGGGCTGATTTGACAAAATCTGTTCTACTTTTTGCCTCATCATTTTGCATAGCATATAAAATTCTTCTATGAACAGGCTTTAAACCATCTCTTGCGTCAGGCAAAGCACGACCTATAATAACACTCATAGAATAGTCTAAATAACTACTTTTTATAGAATTTTCTATATCTACAAGTTCAATATCAGAATCTTTGCTAAAAATATTCTCCATAAAAATCCTTCTATTAGTTCAAAGTTTTGATTATAGCATATTAAACTTTTGCATCAGCTAAAACAAGAGCAAAAAGTACAGAAATTTTATTTTCTTCTAAAACTTTTTTAGCTTCCAAAAGGCTAGAACCAGTCGTTACAATATCATCTACTAAAATTACAGGTTCGTGAATGGTTTTTAAGAGTTTGTAATTTCTTTTATGTTTTTGACGAAATTCTAAACTTTTTCCAGAATATTTAATATGATTTTGTGCTTTTAAAACATTAAAAACAGGTTTTACAAATTTTGTTTTAAGATATCTAGCTAAAATAGCAGAATGCGAATAAAGCATATCTTCAACCTTATCATCTAAGGCTATAACATTGATTGTCATTCTAGGATCAAAAAAATCTTTAAATTTTGCAAAACTTAATTTAGCAAGCATTTTATAAACAAAATAACCATAAAAATAATGTTTAGAGTGAAGTAAGTGTTGTATTTCATGGTATTTATAAAAAGAATAGACTTTGAAATTATTATCAAGCTTTCTTACATTTAAGGAAAATTCAGAAAGCTCTAGCTCACATAAATCACAAAAGCAAAGCAGAGCAAAAGCTCCGCAATTTATACACCTCAAAGTTCAGAAATTAAACTAGCTGCTTTATTTGCCATTTGTTTTATTAACAAATGAGTATAAAAAGTTGTTTCTTTTAGATCATCGAAACCTTGTACATCTTGCTTGGTGCGGATTGTAAATTTCTTATTTTTGTTTATATCGCTAACTTGTAAAACTCCTACTAGTTTTGAATGTAATCCTGTAGTATCTTGAGTTGCTCCATAAGATATAAATTCTAAATCAATCTTACTCACATAAGGTGAATTTTGATCATTATTGTCAAGCACAACTATTCCTCTAGCTTCAAGTTCTTGTTTTAAATAAGTATAAAATACCGCATTAAAATTCACATCAACAAATAACTTTTTCCCTTTAGCATTTAAAACTTTTTGTCCTTCTTTTAAATCATAAAATCTATGCAAATAAACCTTTTTTAAAGCAATACCGGTATCTAAAGTGCGTTTATTGGCACAACATTGAATTCCAACATCGCTAATGTATAAAAGCCCTTTAATCTTTGCTTCAAAGCCATCAGGACTTTCACAAGAACTACATTGAGAATTTTTAGAAATTTGATTAACTTGAGCAAAAGTATCTTGTTTAGTTGCACAAGCGCTCAAAAATAAAATAGGCACTATAAAAATCAAAAATTTTTTAAACATTTTTTCTCCTTAGAAAATTATTTTAAAATTGTATTAAAAATACAAGCAAATTTCAAGCCAAGTTTTAAATTTATCATCAATCTATCTTTAAAACACTCAAAAAAGCTTCTTGAGGTAAATTTACCTTACCTATAGCTTTCATTCTTTTTTTACCTTCTTTTTGCTTTTCTAAAAGCTTTCTTTTTCTAGTAATATCCCCACCATAGCATTTTGCTGTCACATTTTTACCCATGGATTTAACGGTTTCCCTTGCGATGATTTTATTTCCAATACTTGCTTGAATGGCTACTTCAAAAAGCTGTCTAGGAACTATTTCTTTCATAGCGCTAACAAGTTCTCTTCCTTTACTTTGTGCTTTTTCATTAGGCACGATAATACTTAGCGCATCAACATTTTCACCTGCTACCTTAATATCAAGTTTTACCAAATCCCCTACTCTAAATTCTATAGGTTCATAATCAAAACTCGCATAGCCTTTTGTTAAGGACTTTAATTTATCATAAAAATCCATCACAATCTCATTTAAAGGCACATCATATTCTAATAAAACACGCTCAGGTGTAATATAGTCCATTTTAACCTGCACTCCTCTTTTGCGATTTAAAAGAGTGATTAAATTCCCTAAAAATTCACTTGGAGTAATGATAGTGGCTTTAACATAAGGCTCTTTTATATGATCGATTTTATTAACAGGAGGAAGTTCGCTAGGATTTTGAATTTTAACAAGCTCTCCATCGGTTTGATAAATTTCATAAGTCACAGTTGGAGCTGTAGCAATTAAATCAAGATTAAATTCTCTCTCAAGCCTTTCTTTAATCACTTCCATGTGTAAAAGTCCTAAAAACCCTACCCTAAAACCAAAGCCTAAAGCCAAAGAAGTTTCAGGCTCATAGGTAATAGAACTATCGTTAAGCTTTAGCTTATCCAAAGCATCTCTTAAATCTTCAAATTTATCCGTTTCTATAGGATAAAGTCCTGCGAACACAAAAGCTTTAGCCTTTTCAAAACCGCCTATGGCTTCTTTAGCTTTGTTTTTTACTAAAGTAATAGTATCGCCTACTTGTACATCGCCTACAGTTTTAAGCCCTAAAACCACCACGCCTACTTCACCTGATTGTAAAGATTGAGTTTTAATTGGACTTAAAGGGTGGGGATAAAAAAGATCTTGAACTATATGTTTTTTATCTGTACTCATGACTAAAACTTCATCGTTTTTAGCAATACTTCCTTCATAAATCCTAACCAAAGCCAAAGCACCCAAATAATTATCAAACCAAGAATCATAAATTAAAGCCTTAGTAGGAGCTTCATCATCTGTTTTTGGCGCAGGGATTTTAGTGATAATTGTTTCTATAAGCTCTTTTATACCCACTCCTGTTTTTGCACTCACGCAAATGGCGTCTTTACAATCTATGCCTATAATATGCTCGATTTCATGCTTGACTTTTTCAACATCAGCATTAGGTAAATCGATTTTATTAATTACAGGAATGATTTCAAGATTATTTTCAAGTGCTATATAAACATTAGCTATAGTCTGTGCTTCAACACCTTGAGAAGCATCTACTACAAGTAAAGCCCCTTCACAACTTGCCAAAGAACGACTCACTTCATAAGAAAAATCCACATGGCCAGGAGTATCAATAAGATTTAAAACAAAATTTTCATTATTAAATTTATAATTTAAACGCACTGATTGTGCTTTTATGGTGATACCACGCTCTTTTTCTATATCCATAGTATCCATAACTTGTGAACTCATCTGCCTATCGCTAATAGCACCACACTCGCTAATAATCCTATCTGCAAGAGTAGATTTTCCATGATCTATATGAGCTATAATAGAAAAATTTCTAATATTTTTTACCGACAAAATTTCATCCTAAATATAAAATTTTAAAGCTAGGATTTTAACAAAATTTATGTTTAAAACAAATAAATTTTATTTTATATAAAAAACTTCAATTGAAATTTATATAAAGCATACTAAAATATCAAATGTTTGAAAAATATTTAAAATCAGCTATATTTTTAGCTCTTTATCCCTTAGCAATGTTAGCTTCTAATTTGCACGAATTTATAGCACTAAGTCAAAATAATGAATCCTATCTCATTAAACAAATGCAAAGCGAACAAGCAAATTTGGACAAAGAACAAGCTTTTAGAAATTACCTACCCTCTCTTAGTCTAAACTCAGCTTATGTAGCCAATAATAAAGATCGCTTCATCATCGATCCACAAGAAAGTTTATTTGCTAAAGTCTCTCTTAATTTTTTGCTTTTTGATGGGGGTGCTAGAGAAGCCAATTTAAGGGCTTTAGAAAGCAAAGAAAAATTAAGCCTTTTAGATAAAGAACAAAATAAAAATTACCTTGCCCTAAATGCAATCACACTTTATTTTAACACCTTAAGTCTTGAAAAAATTTTACTAGCCAATCAACAAAAAGTAGCTTTTTTAAAATCAACTTTTGAAAGATTGCAAAAATTTTACGATGCAGGACTTAGCCCTAAAGATGAACTTGAAAGCATTAAAGCCAAATATCATTTAAGCTTATTAGAGCTCAGTCAAAATGAATTAAAACTTGCCAATATACAAAAAGAGATTAAAATTTTAAGCAATACAGATTTTAAAGTGCAAGGGAATGCTTTTTTAGAAAATCCGCAACAAGAAAAAAGTCAAAACTATGAAGTAATGATAGCTAAAGAACAAATCAATCTTGCTAAAGAAAGTGTAAATTTAGCAAAAGCTGAATATTTTCCAAAATTTTATATTCAAGATAATTTTAACTTTTATAAAAACAATTATAATCCAAAAGTTCCAGCTCCTTTTGTAAACTTAGCAGATCAATTCTTAGAAAAATATTCTCAAGGTAATCAGTTTATTTTAGGTATGGAATGGAAAATTTTTGATTTCAATGCAAGGGCTAAAGAAGTTGAAAAAGAGCGTTTAAACGTTCAAATAGCCAATGCAAATGCAAGATTTAGTGAGAGAAAAAATAAAGAAGAATTAAATTATTTAGACAAAAGTTTAAAAGTTTTACAAGAACAAATTTTAGCTCTTAATCTTAGCTTAAATGCTGCAAATTTAGCTTTTGAAAGTGTAGATAAAAAATACCAAGCAGGACTTGTTTCTTATGTGGAATATCTTCAAGCTTTAGAGGCTAAATTTAAAGCACAAAGCGATTTAGAGCTTGCTAAAAATGAATTTGAAATTACCAAAGCAAATTATTATTTTAATGCAGGTATAGATCTTAATTCAAAGGTTAAAGAATGAAAAAAATTCTATTTTTACTTCTTGCTTTTAATTGCGCCTTTGGCGAAGAAATTTATGCAAGTTTCAATGTAGAAGCATCAAAACAAAGCAAACTTGCCCTTGAAAGCATAGGTTTAGTTCAAAAAATTCCTGTAGAAATTGGACAAAAAGTCAGCAAAGGAGAACTTTTACTTGCTCTTGATCAAGAAAGTGAAAAAATAGCTCTTCAAAATGCCCAAAATTCTTATCAACTTGCTCTTGTAGAATACGAAAATACCAAAAGCAAAATGCAAAAAATCAAAGCTGTAGAAAATGTTATAGACAAACAAAGCTATGAAGATATGAAAGCTAAGTTTGATGCAGCTAATTTAAATTTAAACAAAGCAAAAATCAATATAGCTTATTATAAAAATATCATGACAAAAAAAGAATTGCGTGCACCTTATGATGCTATTATCGCAAATAAATTTATACAAGTGGGTGAAGGAGTAGGAGGAGTAGCTCAACCTTTAATAGAAATTTTTTCCTATCCACAAAGCAAACTGATTTTAAGTTTTGATGAAAAATACAAAGATAAGGTTAAATTAGGCGATGATTTCTTTTACAAAATTGATCAAAATGGTACAGAACTGAAAGGAAAAATCAGCCTTATCTATCCAAGTATAGAAGTAAAAACAAGAAAAATTTATGCTGAAGTGCAAACTACAAATCTAACACCTGGGCTTTTTGGCGAAGGTAGAATCATCACTAAAGATTAAAAATGTTTAAACTAGCTATAAACCGACCTATTGCCGTGCTAATGTTTTTCTTAGCTCTTATGATTTTTGGACTAATCTCTGCTTTTAGCATGAGTGTAAATTTATTTCCTAATGTTTCCATACCTCTTATAAAGATTACAAGCAAGGTAAATGGAGATTTAAATTTCGTAGAATCAAAAGTCACCAAAGAAATAGAAAATGCTCTAAGTGAAATCGATGGAGTAAAGACCATAACCTCAGCTGCGTATGATAATTTTAGTGTGAGTGTAGTCGAGTTTAAACTAGGTAAAAATCTTGAAGTAGCTGCCAATGATGTGCGTGATAAAATAGGAACTTTAAGCCTACCTTCTAAGCCTGAAATTGAAAAAATCAGTTCAGATTCTGGTTCTGCTATTTCGCTTTTTTTATATTCTAAAGATAAATTACAACTCATGCGTGAAATCAATGACAAAATAAAACCTTTTTTGCAAAGAGTTGAAGGAGTAGGCAAAATCGAAACTAAAGGGTTTTTAGAACCCCAAATTCGCATAGAATTAAAACCAAATGAACTTAGAAAATACAATCTTAATGCTCTTGATGTAGCAAATATTATCAAAAGTCAAAATTTTAAACAAGCCCTTGGCGAACTTAATAACAATCAAGATAACTATATCATCAAAGGCTATTTTGAAGCCACAAATTTAGAAGAACTTAGCAATCTTCGCATAAAAACAGGGGTATTTTTAAGCGATATTGCTAATATTTCAAGCCTTTATGAAGATGAAAAACAAAGTGCTTTATACGAAGGTAAAGAAGGGGTGCTTTTAGAACTCGGAAAAATCACAAATTATAATACCCTTGAAATGATTAAAAATGTCAAAAATGCCTTGCCTATTTTAGAAAAACAAATTCCAAAAGATATAAGTATTAATGTGCTTTACGATAAAAGCTTAAATATCCACAAGCACCTTTCTCAAGTGATTTTTGATATGGTTTTGGGAATTTTTCTAACCCTTGTAATTGTATTTTTATTTTTAAGAAATTTAAGTGCAACTCTCATTGCTTGCATAGCTATACCTACTTCTATCATTTCAACTTTTTTTATTATCGATCTTTTAGGCTATGATTTAAACCGCTTAACTTTCATAGCTTTAACCTTAAGCATAGGAATTTTTATCGATGATGCTATAGTAGTGATTGAAAATATTGCTAAAAAACTAAAAACTTATCCGCCTTTACAAGCTGCTTTTTTAGGTATCAATGAAATAGGTTTTAGCGTTTTAAGCATCAGTATAGTTTTACTTTGTGTTTTTATCCCTATTTCTTATATGAACTCTATACCAGGGCTTTTTTTCAATGCTTTAGGCATAAGCGTTGCAAGTGGGATAGTGATAAGCTTTTTGGTTTCTGTATTTTTAATACCTAGTATTGGAGCAAGATTTTTAAATCCAAAAGAAAGCAAGTTTTATGAAAAAACAGAAGCTTTTTTTGAAAAAATAGAGCAAAAGTATGAAAATTTACTCTATAAAATTTTACAAAATAAAGCAAAATTTATCCTAGCCACTCTTGTTTTTGTAGGGCTTTCTTTTGCTTTAGCTACTCGCATAGGGCTTGATTTTTTACCTATGGAAGATGATAGCGAAATTCAAGTTTTGTTTGAAAGCAAAAAGGATTTAAGTTTAGAAGCCATGAAAGAAAAAAGTTTAAATTTGCTTGAAAAAATCAAAAATGATAGCAATGTCAAATACGCTTTTTTACTTGTAGGCTATGATGATGCCAAAGATGCTACAAAGGCTAAAATTTATATTAAACTTAAAAATTTAGACGAAAGAAATTTAAGACAAAGTGCTATAGTAAGTTTATATCGTCAAAAATTTCAAGATGAAAGTTTAAAAATCAAAATTTTAGAACTTCCAAAGATAGAGGGTGCAGGCATTGATGATCCCGTGCAGTTTTTAATCTTAGGAGATGATTTAAACACTCTAAAAGAAGCTGCTTCTCGAGCAAAAGAAATTTTAGGCACTAATGCACGCATTGTAGATATAAGCGACAATGCTAATGCTACAAAAGATGAAGTAGCCTTACACATCAACAAAGAAAAAGCTAAACTTTTAGATGTCAATCCTGAATATATCGCTGGGGTTTTAGGGTATTCTTTTTCGCAACTTAGCGTAGGAAGTATGGATAGAGGCAATTCAAAAGATGATATTATCCTAAGTTTTGTTCCAGAATTTAAAAAAGACATAGAAGCTTTAAAACGCATTAGTATTAAAAACAACCAAGGTGTAAATTTAGAACTTTCAAGCGTGGTGGATTTTATATACAGTAAGGATTTAAAAACTATCAATCGTTACAATAAAAACCGCTCTGTGAAAATCACAGCTGGAGTAAATGATCTTTCCTTAGGAGCGGTGCAAAAACTTTTACTAGATAATATGGATAAAATTTTAAATAAGAATGCAAGTCTTAGCTATGCTTTTTCAGGCTTTATCAATCTTTTAGGTGAAACCGTGCAAGGTTTTGCTATGGCAGTAGTACTTGCTTTTGTTTTAATTTATCTTGTTTTAGCCGCACTTTATGAAAGTTTTATTCTGCCTTTAATCATCATGATAACCATGCCTTTAGCCTTTGGAGGAGCATCTATAGGGCTTTTTATCACAGGGCATAATTTTTCGCTTTTTGTACTTATTGCCAT
Organism: Campylobacter sp. US25a; assembly: GCF_004379075.1. NCBI lineage: Bacteria > Pseudomonadati > Campylobacterota > Epsilonproteobacteria > Campylobacterales > Campylobacteraceae > Campylobacter > Campylobacter sp. US25a. The sequence continues at coordinate 270,939 of NZ_RYYM01000001.1, read as the reverse complement.
CATCTTACTTTTTGGTATGGTGGGGAAAAATGCTATTTTGCTTGTGGATGTAGCTAATAAAAAATGTCATGAAGGTTTAGATCCCGATAAAGCTCTTTTAATCGCTGGAAAATCACGCTTAAGGGCTATATTGATGACAACTTTTGCTATGATTTTTGCTATGCTCCCACTTGCTCTTTCAAGGGGTGCGGGCTATGAAGCCAATTCTCCTATGGCAATAGCCATTATCTTTGGGCTTATAAGTTCGACTTTGCTTACCTTACTCGTAGTACCTGCACTTTTTAAATTTTGTTTTAAACTAGATAGCAAATTAAGAAAAATTTATGAGAGAGAAAAATTAAATTAACCAAAATGATTAATTTAATTTTTTTAAGTATTATTCTTATAAAGTGCTTTTAAGTTATCATAGGCAATTTGTATTTTTTCGAACTGCTCTCTTGCGTAAGCTTTTTCTATTGCACTTTTTCCTTGATGAAAATCAGGATGATAAAGTTTTACCAAAATCAAATATTTTTGTCTGATTTCACTAAGATCATTTTGCGGAGTGCATTCTAAAGTATTAAAATAATTACTAAAAAGCTTAGCTAAAGCATTAAATTTCCATTTCATATTTTCTTTATTGTGAATATTTTGGCGAAATTTTTTATACTCTTCTCGGTCAACTTCAAAATTCACGCAATATTTTAAATGCTCGCTCTCATCTGCAAAAGCTTCAAAAAGTTCAAGGGTATTTTCGTTTTTATATTCTAAAATTAGAATATTTGTCATTTCATTATATTCTATATTATGATCTTGGAAATAATTTCTTATATAAGTAACAAATAATTTTTCATTAGAGCTTAACTTCATCAAAATTCTACCCGCAGCAAAATCAATCTTGATAAACAACATAGGCTTAAGCATATTATTTTGCTCAAAATTTAATCTAAAAGTTTTAAAATGAGCATCTTGTAAATTCTCTATACCTTCATTTGTACTTTTGCGATATTTTTGATCTAAAACTTTTAAGAAATAACGACGCTGTGGAATTTCATTTTCTTCAAAAAAAGAAAAAATTTTATTTTTTCGTCCTATGACCTTTGTGAAATTTTTGGTAATCAAGTCTTTAAAATACTGAAATACGCTAATATCATCTGTATTAACATTGATAGTTTCTAAAGTTTGCACGATTTGCATCTATTTCTCCCATAAAACCTCATTTTCAAAAAGCTCTTTAGTGCCTTTTAAAATTTCATTGGGTGTATAATCGGCTTTATAAGATAAAGATTGACACTTTTTTACAAAATACCCAAGATAAATATAATCTAAGTTCATTTTTTTAGCTATTTGTATTTCATTGAGCAAAGAAAATTTACCCAAAGAAAAATACGAAAAATCAGGATCATAAAAACAATAAATGCTTGAAATTCCATCCTCTAAAATATCAATCAAATCAACACAAACGAGCTTATCTTCTATATAAAATGCAAGCTCATATCCAAAATTCATAAAACCATCGACATAAAGATTATAATACTGCTTAAAGCTTAAATCATAACGCTTCCAGTTCTTTTTTTCTTCCATAAAACGATGGTATTTATCATATAAAAACAAATGTTCATTGCTTAAATTGGGTGTTCTAAGCATAACTTTGGTGTTAATATTTTTATTTATAACCCTTCTTTCACTTTTTGAAAAATTATATTCATTAACTAAAATTCTAAGACTTAAACATTCATCACAATCTTTACAAATAGGGCGTGAAAAATACCTACCAAAACGACGCCAACCTCGTTTTATTAGCCCATTATTGATTTCTTTAGGGCAATTTTCAATGTATTTATACTCTATTCTTGAGCGTTTATCTTTTAAGTAAGGACACTGATCTTCAAGAGTACAAAAACCAATCTCAAGCATTAAATTTTCTTAATATCTGCATTTTTGATAAATTCGGAAAATTCATCCTGTAGTTTTTCTTGCTTTAAGAAAATTTCTTGCATTTCCTTATCTATGTTTGTTTCTTGATTTTTTTCGCGAATATCTTTAGCTAGTTTTTCTAAATTTTTTACACTTGCACCACTCTTGCTTGATTTCTTCGCTAATTTTGGAGTATTGGCGTTAGCTTGCATTTCTTTTTTAATACTTTTAAGACTGTCTAAAAAATCCATCTATTATTCTCTACTTTCTCGTATTTTTTTAAGCGTAGCAGCTATTGCAGCTATAACTTCTTCTTTGTTTTCTTGATGACGATCTTCTGTTTTTTCTAATAATTCTTGCATATGTGTTTCTATGAAAGAGGTATCTAAATACCCTCTTCTAAATTCTCTTGTTTTTGTAATGGCAATTAAAAATGGTATCGTTGTTCTAATATCATCAATCACAAATTCCTTCAAAGCACGCTCAAGTTTATTAACCGCTAAATCATAACTTGTTGCTTTAATAATAAGCTTTGCAAGCATGGAATCATAATAAGGCGGCACAGTATAGTCTTTATAAATATGACTATCAACCCTAACAGATGGTCCAAGAGCTGGGTAGTATTCTCCTATTTTTCCAGGACTTGGAATAAAATTTTTCCATACATTTTCAGCAGTAATTCTAGCTTCAATAGCAAAACCCCTAGGTTTAATATCGCTTTGTTCTAAGTCCAAAATTTCTCCTGCTGCAATACGAATTTGTCTTACAATAAGGTCAATACCTGTAATTTCTTCAGTAATTGGATGTTCAACTTGAATTCTTGTATTCATTTCCATAAAATAAAAGCGATTATAATCATCAAGCAAAAACTCTATAGTTCCAGCATTTGTATAACCTACAGCCTTAGCAGCTGCCACAGCTGTAACACCCATGGTTTTTCTAAGATTATCTGAAATTCCAGGGCAAGGCGCTATCTCAATTACCTTTTGATGTCTTCTTTGGATAGAACAATCCCTTTCACAAAGATGGATAATATTTCCATAGTTATCTCCTAAAATTTGAAATTCTATATGCCTAGGATTAACTACATATTTTTCCATAAATACTTCATCATTATTAAAGTATGTTAAAGCTTCTCTTTTGCAAGATTCAAAAGCATTTTCAAGATCTTGTTCTTTATGAACAACGCGAATTCCACGTCCACCTCCACCACCTGAAGCTTTTAAAATAACAGGATAACCAATCTTCTCAGCAAAAATTTTAATTTCTTCCATGCTATAGGAATTTAATTTTTCAGTCCCTGGAACAATAGGTATGCCATTTTTAGCCATTAACTTACGAGCGATATTTTTATTTCCCATCTTATGGATTACTTCAGATTTTGGACCTATAAAAATAATTCCAGCATCTTCACAAGCCTTAGCAAATTCGTAATTCTCACTTAAAAATCCATAACCAGGATGGATCGCATCAGCACCACAAGCCTTAGCAATCTCGACAATGCGAGCAACATCTAAATATCCTCTTATAGCATCCGTTCCTATGCGATAAGCCTCATCTGCGATTTTTACATGCAAACATTCACGATCAGGCTCTGTAAAAACTGCAACACTTTTAATATGCAAATCTCTACAAGCGCGGATTACTCTAACAGCTATTTCAGCTCTATTTGCTATGAGAATTTTATGGATTTGATTCATAATTTGCCTTTTTTGTTATATTTTTATTGTTAATTTTAGCAAATTTTCCTTACAAAAACTTAGCAAAAAATTTAATTTATTTTAGTTATAATAAAACTTTTTAAAATTTTAATTCCAATAAAGAAAAGTTATAATTATAATGGTTGCTGATAAAAGATTATTTTATTTAAGTTGTATTTTAATCACCATAGGAATAGTATTTTCATACTCTCTTACAGCTTTTACTGTTCTTTTTCTTGACTATAGCGAGTTTCATTTTTTTATTCGTCAGCTTTTTTTTGGAATTAGTGGCATACTTATAATGTTTTTTATTTCTCGTTTGGATCCTGATAAAGCACTTTCTAAAAAAATTATTTTAGCTATTTTGATTGTTTCTTTTATCTTTATCATCATTTTACCATTTTTACCTTCTGCACTAGCAACAGCTAGCGGAGGAGCTAAACGCTGGATACGCTTAGGCCCACTCTCTATCTCTCCTGTGGAATTTTTTAAAATAGGATTGATTTATTTTTTAGCATGGAGCTATACAAGGCGTATTGATGATAGCAAAAAAGCTATCAGACACGAGGCTCTAATTCTTCTGCCTTATTGTATCTTAGCTTCTATAGTTATAGGATATATTTATATCACTCAAAACGATTTAGGACAAAGTATAATTTCTTTCTTTTTAATTCTAGCTTTAGCTTTTTTTGCAGGAGCTAGTAAAAGACTTTTTGCTTTTGGAACTTTAATCATTATGATGATAGGTATAATGGTAATTTCTAGTAATCAAAGAAGAATTCAAAGAATTGCTTCTTGGTGGGGGAATATACAAGATGCTTTTTTACCTATGCTTCCTGATTGGTTGGCAAATGCTTTAAGAGTAAGTAGCAACAGCGAACCTTATCAGATTTCGCACTCTTTAAATGCTATAGCCCATGGAGGAATGTTTGGCGAAGGCTTAGGACTTGGAACTTTTAAATTAGGCTTTTTAAGTGAAGTACATACTGACTTTATTCTTTCAGGAATTACTGAAGAAATAGGACTTTTGGGTCTTGGAGTTATTTGTTATATTTATCTTTGGATGATTTTAAGAATTTTTAGAATTGCAGGAAGATGCGAAGCTAAACAAGATTTTATTTTCTGTTCAGGCATAGCCTTACTTTTACTTTTTTCCTTTTTTATGAATGCTTTTGGTATTATTTCTCTTACTCCACTAAAAGGTGTGGCTGTTCCACTTTTAAGTTATGGAGGAAGTTCAATGTGGGCAATTTGTATAGGTATAGGATATGTATTAATGATTTCAAAAAAGGTTAAATTATGACAATAGCTTTAACAGGTGGCGGAACTGGAGGACATTTGGCCATAGTGCGTTGCTTATTAGAAAGTGCGATTAAAAAAAATATAGAATGTGTATACATAGGTAGTCAAAATGGTCAAGATAAAGCTTGGTTTGAAAATGAAGTACGTTTTAAGGAAAAATTTTTTTTAAGCTCTAAAGGAGTGGTTAATCAAAACAAATTTGGCAAAATTAGTTCTTTACTCCACACCTTAAAACTCTCCAAAGATTGTAGAGAAATTTTTAAAAAATACCACATCCAAGCCGTTTTTAGTGTAGGTGGATATAGTGCAGCTCCTGCATCTTTTGCGGCTTTATTCTCACATTTGCCTCTTTTTATACACGAGCAAAATTCAAAAAGTGGCTCTTTAAACATGCTTTTAAAACCTTTCGCTACAAAATTTTTTAGCGCCTTTGAAAAAGAATTTAGTCCTTATCCTGTGGCAAATAAATTTTTTGATAATGCTAGGACTCGCACAGAATTAAAAAATATTATTTTCCTAGGAGGATCACAAGGAGCTAGTTTTATAAACGAACTAGCTTTAAATCTCGCCCCAAAGCTTCAAGAACAAAATATCAAAATCATCCATCAATGTGGAAAAAATGATTTTGAAAAATGCAAAAAACACTACCAAAGCTTAAATATCCAAGCTGATGTTTTTGACTTTAGTTCAAATTTGGAAGAAAAAATGAAAAATGCAGATCTAGCTATATCAAGAGCAGGTGCAAGCACCCTTTTTGAACTTTGTGCTAACACCTTGCCTGCTATTTTCATACCTTATCCTCATGCAGCTAAAAATCATCAATACTTTAATGCTAAATTTTTACAAGATCAAGCTTTATGTCAAATTTTCACGCAAGATTCGATCAATCTTGATGATTTTTTCAAAGCAATGTTAAAACTTAACTTAGAAGATATTTCCACAAGATTGCAAAATATAGCACAAAAAAATGGTGGGGATATTTTACTAGAAAAAGCACTATCTGATAACTTGGCTTTTATACGATAAATATCCAAAGATATTTACCAAAATCCCTACAAAAATCAACATCAAAATAGCAAGTGAAAAATTCTCAAATTTATCATGTAAAAAGCCTATAATCCACTGCCCTTGTGCTGCGATTAAATACCCAAAACCTTGAGCTAAAGCAGAAAGCTTTGCTGCTACTTGGGTATTTGAACTTTTTTGTGCGATAAAAAGCAATGCAATACCAAAAACCCCACCCCATGGAAAGCCCATGATAAAAGCACTAATGATAATAGAAGTTTTACTATCAAAAACAAAAAGCATAGCAAAAGCGATTACATACATACTACATAAACTTGCTATATAAGGAGTATGTAATTTTTGCCTTAATTTTCCTAAAAGCAATGGGCCAAAAAGGGACACTGGGGCTGCAACAAGCTGAGCAAAAAGAACCATATTTGTAGCAAATTCTTTATCAAAACCTTTTTCTACAACGATTTGAACATACCAAAAAAACAAAGAATAAGCTAAAAAACTTTGAAATCCCATAAAAAGAGTGATCTTCCAAGTGGTTGCATTTGTAAAAAGATTGATTTTTTTAGAACTTTTTTTCTTAGCACGAAAAAATCTACCATTTTTAGCTTGAGGATAATAAACTACCAAAGCTATAAAAGAAAAAATCGCCCAAAAAAACATAGCACCTGCTAAATCAAACACGCTAAGCAAAGGTATAGTCAAAGCAACACCTACTATAGAAGAAATGCTTAAAATAAGACTATAAACCCCCATCATACTTGCTATTTTTTTAGGAAATTTCTCTTTAATAAAACTAGGCAATAAAACATTAGCGATTGCTATACCACAACCTATGCCTAACATACCCAAAAATAAGCCATATATCCCTGTATAAGAACGCAAAATTTCGCCAATAAAGATTAAAAAAATCCCTACGATAATCGCTCTAATGGGTGAAAAATATCCCACTATAAAAGAAATACTTCCAAAGGCTATCAAAGGTAAACTTGTAAGCACTCCTGCGAAAGTAGAATTTAAGCCATACGCATCTTTAATCACATCTATCATAGGCCCTATAGCCGTAATAGGAGCACGCAGATTAAAAGCTACAATCACAACGATGAAAAAATTAAGCCAAAAAATCTTTTTTTGAATACTACTCATAAGATAATCTTTCTTTGCAAACTTGGATATATGTTTTTAAATCTTTTTCTTTCATTAAAATTTCACGCATACAAACGCCTGCTATATTTATATCTTTAAAATTTTCCATATTTTGAGCATTGATACCGCCTATAGCATAAAGTGGAATTTGACTAAATTCAAGCAAGGATTTTAAAAAATCAAGCCCTTTAGGTTCTAAACCCACCTTACAAGAACTTTCAAAAATATGCCCTACAAAAGCATAATTTACCTTATAACTCATCGCCTCTAAAAGCTCTTCTTTGCTATGGACTGAAGTGCCAAGTATATGAAAATATTTTACTAATTTAGACTCTTTTCTTAATAAAGAAAGCGGTGCGTGAAAATAACGATGTCCTAATTTTAAACAAACCTTATCAAAAGAATGCAAAAAACAAGTCACTTTTTGCTTTGTGCAAATGCTTAAAACTTCTTTTGCTAAGTCATAATACTCAAATTCGCTTAAATCTTTTTCTCTTAAAACTATAGCATCTACCTTGGCCTTAGCAAGTTTTTCAATCTGCTTTAAGAAGTCTATTTGCACACATTTTCTATCGCTTATGGCGATGATTTTTTTATCCCACATAAATGCTATCACTCATCACAGCTTGCAAATTGGATCTTTTAAGCATGGCTAAAATTTCATCTACGCTTCTATCATCTGAAATTTCAAACTGCTCATCACCCTTTTTCTCGCCCTTATGCTCACCTATACCCACACTCACTCCTGCACTCATTTTAGTAGCACCAAGCTTGATAACCTCATCTCTAAAACCTATTCTTTCACGACTTGAAATGGTAATACCCGCAAAAGGTAAAAAAAGTCTATAAGCACAAAGTACTTGCAAAAGGCGTTTTTCACTCACATCTTTAGGATGGATTTTGGCATTATTGATAATAGGTCTTAAACGAGGCACTGAAATAGAAATTTCAGCATGCGGATAAGCTTGTTGTAAAAAATGCGCATGAAGTGCCGTAGCAAGAGCGTCTTTTCTAAAATCATCTATACCCAAAAGTGCCGCAAAAGCCACTCCACGCATACCCGCTTTTAAAGCTCTTTCTTGAGCATTAAAACGATAAGGAAAAATGCGTTTTTCGCCACCTAAATGAATTTTAGAATATTTTAAAGGATTGTAAGTTTCTTGAAAAACAGTCACATAATCACAACCCTTTTCATGTAAAATTTTATATTCATCTTCATTCATAGGATAAATTTCAACGCCTACAACCTTAAAATACTCTCTAGCTATTTTACAAGCATTTGCTATATATTCTACACTTGCAAACTCCCTACCCTCACCTGTTAGCATTAAAATTTCTTCTAAACCACTTTTAGCAATAGCTTGCATTTCTTCGTGAATTTCAGCTTCACTTAGCTTAGCTCTTGCGATTTTATTTCCTTTTTGAAAACCACAATAAACACATTTAGAATTACAATAATTTGACAAATAAAGTGGGGTAAAAAGAGAGATAGAATTTCCAAAATATTTTTGCTTGACTTTGGCGGATTTAAAGGCTAATTCTTCTATGAAATCTTCTGCTGTACTTGAAAGCAAGGCTTTTAAATGCTCTATACTTAAATGCGTTTGATTTAAAGCATTTTTAACATCCTTGGCGCTAAATTGACTCTCATCATAGCTTTGAACTTGAGTTAAAACCTTGTTTAAAATTTCGCTTTTTATTTCCTGCATGTGAGGTAAATGCTGCATATAATCTTGCATGATTAATCCCTTAAAAAGCCTGTTAATGGAGAACTTGCTTTAGCCTCGCTCACACTTGCCAAATCCGCCAAAAAAGCCGCTCTTCCTGCATTTACCGCCAAAGAAAAAGCTCTAGCCATCAAGGCTATATCTTTAGCTTCAGCTATAGCTGTATTTACCATCACCGCACTTACTCCCATTTGCATAGCTTCACAAGCTTGTGCAGGACTTCCAATACCCGCATCTACAATGATAGGCAAATCAATTTCATTAAGCAAAATTTGTATAAATTCCTTAGCGCATAAGCCTTTATTGCTCCCAATAGGTGCTGCCAAAGGCATGATAGCCGCAGCTCCTGCATCACGCATAGCTCTAGCTGCGTAAAGATCAGCATGCATGTAAGGTAGGGGCGCAAAACCCTCTTTGGCTAAAAGCTCGCAGGCTTTAATCGTTTCATAATTATCAGGCAGCAAATACCTACTATCGCTTATCACTTCTATCTTGATAAGTTCTCCACAACCAAGCTCTCTTGAAAGCCTTGCAATGCGTAAAGCTTCATCGGCGTTTCTTGCGCCTGAAGTGTTGGGTAAAAGTGTGATATTTTTAGGGATATAATCAAGTATATTAGCAATTTCCCCTGTATTTGCACGGCGTAAAGCTAGAGTGATAATCTGCGCTTTAGCTTCTTCTATGGCTGATTTTATAAGCTCTAGCGAATATTTTCCAGAACCTAAAATAAATCTTGAATCAAACTCGTATTTGCCTATTTTTAATTTATCATTTTTTAAATTTTCTTGCATTTTTACTCCTTATTTGCTAAAAGCTCTAAAACAAGGTTACTTTGATGTCCAGCGCAAATATTTACCCTTGGTGCCATAAGTCCATTTCCCACCTTAGCACCATTTACCAAATCCCCGCACACATAGAAATTTTTAGCAATTTTTCTTGTTTGTATGCTATTGCTATCGCCATAGCCCGCAAGCCCTGAAGCACAGATTAAAATACTATCTTTGTAAAATCTATGAAAATTTTGCGCCATCATCGCTTTTGCGATAGCACTATCAAAGGCTTCACAAACTATATCTATATCTTTAAGCAAAGACTTTAAATTATCCTCATCGATTTTTAAAGTGCAAATTTCAACACTGATATAAGGGTTAATCTCGCTAATTTGCTCTTTTAAAGCTTCGGTTTTAAATTTACCCAAATCACTTACACGATAAGCTTGACGATTCAAATTACTAGGCTCAATCACATCAAAATCAATCAGCTTTAAAAATCCCACACCACTTCTTGCCAAATTTATCGCTATATGCGATCCAAGTCCGCCCAAACCACAAACTGCCACACGCCCATTTTTAAGTTTATCATGAAGTTTTGGAGTGTGTCTTGCTCTCATCATAGCATCTAGTGCATCTTTTGGAGGTAAAGTATTTCTTTCTATGCAAAAAAGCTCATCATCTTCGTTTAAAGCGATATTCTCTTTTGTTGCAAAACCATTGATAATCCATACATCATTTTCATTTTTGCTGATATTTTCAAAAAATTCCAAACTTGTTTTAAAGTCTGTATCAAGTTCTTTGCCATTAAATTTCACTCTCATCATCCACCTCCTACAAAGCTTACGATTTCAGCTTTATCGTTTTCTTTTAAAATCAAATTTTCAAATTCGCTTTTTGGTATGATTTCTCCATTTAATTCTAAAGCAATAAGTTCGATTTTAAAACCTTTTTCTTTGATAAAATCCATAAATTTAAGCTCTTTTAACTCAAGCTTTTGTCCATTGATAATCATTCTAAACCTTTAAAAATTTTCTATCAAGTCTTTAAAAACAAGACAAAGTTTTTCAAATTCTTCTATACTTACTCTTTCATCAATAGCATGAATTCTATCATTACAAACCCCAAATTCCACTACCCTTACACCGTATTTTGCAAAATACCTTGCATCACTTGTACCGCCTTTAGTATTAAGCTCTGGCACTTCATGAGTGATTTTTTGAACGCTTTCATTCATTTTTTGAACGATTTTATTGTCGATATTTGTCAAAAAAGCTTCGCTTGATTGTTTTAGCTCTAACTCATAGTTTAAACCATGACAAATTTTTTCTACATAGCTTTTTACATCTTCTAAGCTTGTATCAGGGGAATTGCGTACATTAAACATAAGTTTTAAATCATTTGGCGTTATATTACATACCCCCATACCTCCGCGAATATCGGTAATAACAATTTTTGAAGGACTAAATTCAGCACTTCCAGGATCAAGATCAAAACCCGCTAAAAGCTTTAAAACCGGTGCAAAATCATGCACAGGATTGATACATTTTTCAGGATAAGCAACATGCCCTTGTTTTCCGCGGATTAAAAGCTTTCCATTAATAGAACCACGACGCCCTATTTTAATGCTATCGCCGATTTTTTTAACACAGGTTGGCTCAGCAACCACGGCATAATCAGGTAGTATATCTCTTTCTTGCATCCATTCTAAAACAGCCTTAGTTCCATATATAGCTTCGCCTTCTTCATCACTTGTTAAAATAAGACTCAGCCTAGCTCCTTTAAAATCCGCATTCTTTGTCGCATCTACAAAGGCTGCTACTCCGCTTTTCATATCTTGAGCACCTCTTGCATAGATAAAGCCTTCTTTTTCTATAGGCACGAAAGCATCGCTACTCCAACCCTCGCCTGCAGGCACCACATCTACATGCCCACCAAAAGCTAAATGCTCGCCTTCATCTTTAAATTTTTTAGTGAGTAAAAGGTTTTTAATGCCTTCTTTTTCTATAAAAAAAGCTTCAAAATCACTCAGTTCCATAGCGATGAAATTTAAAGCTCCATCATCATTTGGCGTAACAGATTTAAATTTTAAAAGTTCGATTAAAAATTCTTTTGCATTCATTTTTTATCCTAAGAAAGTTTTATATAATAAATTAAGAGCAAAATACTCTATAATTATAGCTGAAATTATATTGATTATAAAAACAACTTTTGCACTAAAAATATGACTATATCTTGCCACCACAAAGGCTAAAGCACTTACCCAAAAAAGTATAGCCACAACAAGCCCTAAAGTCATCAAATAAGCATGATCACTATTTAAAACCACACTTGCAGCACTAAGCCAAAATCCTATCACAAAAGGATTTGAACCATTTAAAAAAGCTCCTTTAATATAACTTTTCAAAAGACTTTCTTTAAATTCTTTATGCTCTAAATTTAAGCTTTCTTTCTTTTTTCTTAGCATCAAGTACGCCATATAAGTTAAAAAACAAAAACCAAAAATCGCCAAAGAACGCATAAAAATAACATTGTCTAAAAAATTTAAAAGCCCAAATTGAAGCAAAAAAAGATAAAGCATATCTATACTAAATGCTCCAAGTCCTACAGCTATGGAATTTTTAAAAGCTTTTAGTGCATAAGTTAAAATCAAAATATTTACAGGTCCAAAAGGCACACTCACTCCAAAGCCCAAAAAAACTCCACTTAAAAAAGAATCAAACATTACCATCTTTCATAAAATTTTCTATATCAAGTGCGATTTTATCAATAGCGCTTATAATATCTTCTATGTAGATTTTATCAAAATACCGCTCTAAATTCGCATCTTTTTCGTAGATATTTAAAATACTTTTTTCACACATTGAAGCATAACGCCCTACAGGCAAAACCGCCCCACTTGTGCCTATGCTGATAAAAAGCGAAGTTTGATTTAACAAAGAATAAAGCGTAGCATAAGCAAGAGCTTGCTCTTCAAACATGACTATATTGTGTCTTAAATCCTTGCTTTTGCATTTTGGGCATTGTTTATCTGTGATTATTTCATAGCCTATATTAAAAATTTCTTCGCATTTTAAGCAGCGAAGTTCAGGCAAAAAGCCATGCAAATGAATCACATCTTTACACCCTGCACGCTCTAGCAAATCATCTACATTTTGCGTGATGACAAAAAGATTTTTACCCCATTTTTCTTTTAATTGTGCGATTTTTTCATGAGCATAATTTGGCTTTACATTTTGAAGTTGCGCCCTTCTTGCATCGTAAAAATCAAGTACTTTTTTAGGATTTTTTCTAAAACCTGTTGCAGAGCAAACCTCCATCACATCGTATTCTTCCCAAAGTCCATCATTGTCTCTAAAAGTTTTAAGCCCACTTGGAGCAGACAAACCCGCTCCGCTTAATATCATTATATTTTTCATAATTTTACCACCTTAGCACCAAAACCACCTTGATTGATCGGTGCATCATTAAAGCCTTTGACACTTTTGTGAGTTTTTAAAAACTCTCTTACCGCAAAGGCAAGCTTTCCTGTGCCAATACCATGATAGATCAAAACCTCATCAAATCCCGCTATCAAAGCATCTGAAATAAATTTATCAAGCCTTGAAATAGCCTCATCACTCCTAAGTCCATGCAAATCCAAAGTTACGCTTAGATTGCTTGGTTTACTTACGCTTATACTTGTTTTTGCTACTTTTTTTGGCATTGCACCACTTTTTTTAAGCAGTTTTAAAGGCACGCGAAGTTTGATCTCATCGCTTTCAACCATAGCATCGTTTTTAGAAATGCTTATGATTTTACCCTTAATTTTTTCATATTTTACAAAATCTCCCACACGCAATTCTTCATTTTGTTCCATACTTGGCAAAATGATTTCTTTTTTAAGCTCATTGGCTTTATTAAGGCTTCTTTGCTTGTCTTTTGTGTCTTTAAGCTGTATGGTTTTTTTAGCTTCTTCTATGGCTTTGTGAAATTTAAATTCTAAATTTCTCAAACTCGTACGAAATTCTTGTTCATTTTTTTCTTTTTGCTCTTTTAAGGAAAGTAAAATTTCATCGACTTTTTGCTCTTTTTTCTCGACATTTTCAAGCTTAGCTTTTAATTCTAATTCAAGATTGATATTTTTACCCACAAGCTCTTCTAAATTTTCTTTATCCTCGCCATAAAGCTTTTTAGCCTCGCTAACTAAATTCGGCGGAATCTGATAACGCAAAGCGGTTTCAAAGGCATAAGATTTTCCTATAGTACCTTTTAAAAACTCATATTTTGGGCGTGAAAGCTCTTCATCATATAAAGCAGCGATGAGTTCAACTTGCTCATTCTTTGCTAAAAGCATGGCAAGGCGTTTGTGGTGCGTGGTGATGATGATTTTAAGATTATTAGCTATGAGTTTTGAAATTAACACACTATACAAACAAGCCGCTTCTTCAAAATCTGTTCCAAGCTCTATTTCATCGATACCTAAAAGCAAATTTTTCTTAGAAAAAAGCCTGGAAAAGTGCAACATTCTTCCTGCAAAAGTTGAAATGTCATTTTTAACATTTTGCGGATCTTCTATGATGGCATCAAATTCTTTAAAAGTGCCGATTTTACTTTCACTTGCTTTTATATGCATAGGCAAAAGATGTTTAGCTAAAAATGCTGCGCTTAGCATGGATTTTAAAAGCATGGATTTTCCACCTGCATTTACCCCTGTGATGATTAAAACTTGTTTTTTAAATTCCAAACTCACGCTTTTTGGATTTTTTAAGGCAGGATGAGCGAAATTTTTAAGCACTAAATCCGTACTTTGATCACACAAAACAAATTCAAAATCCCTTTTTTTAGCAAGCAAAACCCTAGCACTATAATGATCAAAAAGATCAAAGGCTGTATTGATAAATTTTAAAAAAGGTAGGTTTTTTGCTAAAAAAGCTGAGAAATTTTTAGCGTATTCATAATAAATTTCTTCTTTTTGATTTTTGATTTTTTCTATATCATTTTGCAAATTTTCAACACTTAAAGGCACGATATAAAAGCCGCCACTACTACTCCTGCCTATGATTTTTGCTTTAATAGCATGATTAAACCCACCTCTTACAAGCAAGGCTTCAAGATTGTTTATAAGATGGATTTGTGTATCGATAAGATAAGGCATCAAAGCTTTTGTGTAGCAAAATTTCTTAAACTCAGCTATTATGCTTTCATTTTTTAATCTTAGAGCGGCATTAAGATTTACAAGTCTTTCATCTAAACTTTCTTTTAATTCTCCTTTCTCATCGAAATTCAAACAAAGCTCCAAAGCCCCGCTAACAAATTCTATCTTTTGCAACCAAGAGTCTAAATTTGTTCCTAATTTTATTTTTTTTAGCTTTTCAAAATAACGAAAAATTTTTACAAATTCAAAAATTTCATCTAAATGCAAAATTCCTTGCTTACTTAAATGCACTAAGGCTTTATCAAGATTGCCAAGCTCTGGCATAGCAGGAAATTCCACCTCGCAAAGCTCATGTATGCGTTTAAAATGAAGATTAGAATCTCCTTGCAAAAAAATCTCCTTATCTCTTGCAAAAAGGCCTTTAAATTCTTCTAAATAGCCGTTTAAATCAAGCTTTGAGATCAATTCTTCTTTTGCATCATTCATCATTTAACCTGCAATCTTTAATATCTATGATTAAAGAATTAAAACTTTGATTATTATCTTTTGAAATAAAACTTCTTGTACCAAATTCATAATTAAAATACGCCTTAGAAACATTGATATCTTTACATAAAATATTTTTATTTTGATTAAAAGCTACGATAATATCTGTTCTTAAACGACTTTTTTGCGTATTTTCAAATTCAAAAAATACCGCTAAAATGATAAAAATCACAAGCAAAATACAAAAAAAAGGTTTGGTTTTTTTGCCTAATTTTTCACGCAAAGCAAAAGTGATTAAGGCTAAAATTAAGATAATTAAAAGATATAAAAAAAACCTACTCATTTTTTTGCCTTAATTTATTGCTAATATCTCCCGCACCAAAACCTATAATAAGCCCTTCTTCAAAAACCTGCCCCTTAGAAGCTACCAAAAATTTACCCTCTCTTTTAATATCTTCTACAAACAAAGCCTTAGGAAAAACCGCCTTTAAATCAAGTTCTATAGACTCTTCTCCTGCGGCATAAACAGGTAAAATTACAAGCTCATCAACACCTTCAAAAGCCTTTGCAAATTCCTTTAAATTTGCGGCCAAACGCGTGTAGCGGTGAGGTTCAAAAATGGCTGTGATTTTTTTATATCCACCTAATTTTGCGTATTCTTGTGCTGCACTTAAAGTCGCTTTTATTTCGGTAGGATGATGACCATAATCGTCAATTAAAACCAAATTTTCATCAGCATGTAAAATATCAAAACGCTTTTTAATACCTTGATAATTTTTAAGCCTGGTTCTTATCGTTTCTATATCTAAGAAATTTAAAGCCGCCAAAATCGCCAAAGACGCATCAAGGGCTAAATGATATCCCATACCAAAAACCTTAAATTCACCTAAATCTTTCAACTCAAAACTTGTAAAAGGTTTGAAATTTTCTATACACATGGTGCAGTTTTTGATATCTTTGCTCGGATAAAGCTTGATTGACTCATTTTTATAATTTTTCAAAAACTCATCTTCAGCATTAATCACACGAATTTTAGCCGTATCTAAAAACTCCACATAAGCATGATGGAGTTTTGAAACTTCATTGCCATAATGATCTAAATGCTCTGCTTCTGCATTGGTAACTATAGCCAAATAAGGATTTGAATTTAAAAAAGAACTATCGCTCTCATCAGCTTCAAAAACAAGGTTTTGGCTTTCTTTATAAATCATATTTGAACCAAATTCTTTTAAAATCGCTCCGATAATCACAGAAGCATCATCGAGCAAAGAAGCTAAAATGCTTGAAGTTGTGCTTTTTCCATGTGCTCCTGCAACTGCAAAAACACACTTATCTTCTAAAATAAGAGGCAAGGCCTCCTTGCGTGAAAGACATTTAATGCCTAATTCTTTAGCGTGTTTAAATTCAGGATTTTCTTCTTTAATTGCAGCAGAGTAAATAACTAAATCTTTGTTTAAAATATTGTCTTTATGATGAGGGATGCTGACCTTAACCCCTTCTTTTTCAAGTTCTTTAGTAATTTTACTTTCCTTAAGATCACTCCCACTAATCTTAAAGCCTTTTTCTTTTAAAAATCTTGCTAAAGCGGAAATTCCTATACCACCTATGCCGATAAAATGGATATTTTGCATCATTTAAACCTTTATACTTTAAAGGCTAAATTTTAGCACTTTTTTACTAAAAAGAAAATATAAATCCTATTTTGAAATGCCTAGACGCTGACTTAATTGATAAAGATTTAATTCTTTATAAAATTGAGCGAAATTTTTATGGTATTCATCAAGCTCAAAGGCATGATTGTATCTTTTAAGGTATTATTATTTTCAAAATAATACCCCTTAGCACCGCTATATACTCCATTTTTATCAATCCATACAGCATCGTTGATCCCAAATTCAAATTTCTCATCACTTGGTCTTGCTAATATATTTCTTCCGCCTACGCTTAAATACTTAACATTATTTAAACTTAAAGCATAAAGAGTTGGAAAAATATCCTTATGAGATCCTATACGATTCTTATCATAATAAATATTATCTTGCAAATCCTTAGGAATATAAAGATAAAAAGGCACGCTATAAGCAAAAGCTTTTTGGGAATTTAAATCCATACTCATTTCGCGTACTCTATGATCTCCAGTTGCTGCTATAATGACACTATCTTTAAAAGAACTCTGTTTTATTTTATCTAGAAATTTTCCAAATTCATTGTTTGCATAAACATAAGCTTTGATAATATTGTCTTGTTTATCTTTTTCATAAGGAAGCATATTAAGCAAAGTTTGTGGAATGTTTTGTAATTTTGGCAAATCATTTTGCGGAATTTTATAAGGTGGATGATTAGAAATAGTAAGAGCAATTATAAGGGTGTTGTGTGGATTTTTTTGAAGTAAGTCATAAACTTTTTTATATAAAAACTCATCAGCAATCCCATAACCATTTTCGCTATCTTTTGCTCCATTATACTCTTTCATTAAAATATTTTCATCTATAATCTCATCTACTCCCAAAATACTGAGATAATTTTTAATATTTTGCCAAGATCCATTACCTGCACTTACAAAAATCACCTTATATCCTGCTTTCTTATAAACAGCAATAGGTGTTAAATCTAAATAAGTTTTCTGAAATTTACTTGTAGAAATATTAGAAAATGGACTTACAAAAAATAAGTTTGCAAAACTTGGTATAGTTCCATTACTAGAACTCAAAAAACGTTTGAATAAAAAATCTTGCTTAAAATGTTTATCTAACGAACCCAAAAAATTATGTTCTGTATTTGTAAAATCAGCCAAATTAAGCCCAAAACTTTCCATTAAGTTAACAAATACACTAGGATGATTCTTTTCAGCTTTTAGATTTATAGGACTTTGATGCAAATAATCAAAAAGTTTTTCTTTAAGTTCTTGTGCTTTCAAAGGTGTGATAACCTTCAAAGCCGCTTCTTCTTTATATTGTTTTAAAGCCCAAGAAAATGCCATAATTGGATTTAACATTGTATCATTTACAACACTATACTCACTAAAAGAATAATTTTGTACATTTATAGCCACGTGCTTAAATGGACCCCTTAAGGCTATAACATAAACAATAATTAATATTAAATTTAAAGCTATCAAGGGAAACAATCTTAAATTAATAGGTTTTAACTTTAAATTTAATATTTTCAAATTTAAAAAAATACAAAAAATTCCAAAAATCAACATTAAAGCTAAAATTTTTAAAATTGGATAATCATGATAAATAATACTTAAAATAGTTTTTGTATTATCATCTTTTAGAGTAAACATAAAAATATCAAATTTAGTCTTATAAATTTCGTAATAATAGTATTTTGCATAAGAAAATCCTATACAAAGACAAGAAAGAACAATTATATAAATGCTTGAAAAAATGAAATAAAAATTTTTACTATATATTACTAACTTATTATTTATTTTTATATTAGAAAAAATTAAACTTAAAAAACCACAAAGTAAAAGTGGCAAAAATGCTGCGCTTAAAAATCTTATATCATGAAAAATACCTAAAAGAAACATTAAAAAGATTTCATTTTTATCACTAATTAAACCAGTAGGGATAAAAGAATTTTGCATTAAAATACGATTAATGGTAAAAATTACTATAAATAATACACTAAAAATAAAAATTTGAAGTAAAATTTTTCTCATATTTACCTTCTTTAAAAATTCTTAAGAATTTTATCAAAACCCCAAAGTTTTCTTGCTTCATCACTTTTTTTAGGCTCTATAATAAGCATTTCTTCTTCAGAACCTAATCTACTTTCTATCTCACCAAAAGCGTTGATAAACAGAGTATCACCGTAAAAATTCCACTCATCTTTTGTTTTGCCTATGCGATTTACTCTTAAAATGCTTGTAGAATTTAAAAAAGCTCTTGTTTTTAAAAGTTCTTCCCATCTTTGTTTGCTTTCAAAGGTACAAGCACTAGGAACGATAACCAAATCAATTTTTTTCGCCATAATCTGTTGCCAAAAAATATCAAAATACGTCTCAAAACCAAAAAGCAAAGCACATTTTAATTTTTCATAATTAAAAGTAAAAATTTTTAATTCTGATGGAGTTTTGTTGCTGAAAAATTTTTCTTCATTCCAATGTTCATAAGGCATTAAAATTTGCTGTTCATAGCTTTTAACACCATTTGGAGCAACTTTTAAGCAAAGTTTTTTATAATTTTTAGCTTCAACGCTTACATAAGGAGCGATGATTTCTAATTCATATTTTTTAGCAAATTTAATTAAACTTTCTTTTTTGGCTTCGCTTTGTTCTTTTATCATATTTCTTGGCATGTGTAAAAGTTCTGTAAAAAAACTATTGATCACATATTCGCCCAAAACTACCAAATTTGCCCCATTGTCTTTTGAAGCTTTAAGATAATAATCGAGCCTTGATTCACTTAAAGCTAAAGTTGGAAACTGTAAAGCCGCTATTTTACTCATCGATTTGCTCCACTTCTAATTTTGCTTTTTCAAGCTCAAGTCTTGCTTTTTTGATACTCTCTAAACCTTCTTTGTAAATTTTTACACTTTCATCTAAGGCAAGCTCTTGATTGTTTAATTTTTCCAAAGATTCATTAGCGTGTTTTAAATTTTCTTCAAAACTCATTGATGATTAACCTTGTAATTTGGTGCTTCATGAGTGATAGTAACATCATGTACATGACTTTCTTTAAGCCCTGCAGTGGTAATTTCAACAAATTCAGCTCTTTTTTGAAAATCTTCTATATCTTTAGCCCCAACATAACCCATAGAAGAACGCAAACCTCCTAAAAGTTGATGCACCACGCTTCTTATACTTCCCACATAAGGAACACGCCCTTCTATACCTTCAGGAACGAGTTTATCTTGAGCGGTACCTTGCTGAAAGTATCTATCCGAACTTCCCTTTTGCATAGCCCCAAGCGAACCCATACCACGATAAGACTTATATTGTCTTCCTTGATAAGTAAAAAGCTCTCCTGGACTTTCATCCGTTCCAGCTAAAAGCGATCCTATCATAACAGAACTCGCACCCACAGCTAAAGCTTTTGCAATATCACCTGAATATTTAATCCCGCCATCAGCTATGACAGGAACGCCAAATTTATTTGCTTCTTCCACGCACTCATCAATGGCCGAAATTTGAGGCACACCCACACCTGAAACAATACGCGTAGTACAAATACTTCCTGGCCCAATACCTACTTTAACCGCATCTACTCCTGCTTCACAAAGTGCTTTTGCTGCGGCTGCAGTAGCGATATTTCCTGCGATAAGATCTAAATTTGGATATTTAGTTTTAATTGCTTTTATCGTATCAATAATACCCTTAGAATGTCCATGCGCAGAATCAAGCACAACAACATCAACGCCTGCTTCAACTAAAGCATCCACACGATCCATTTGCCCTACTCCTATAGCCGCACCCACGCGTAATCTTCCAAAATTATCTTTATTGGCATCAGGATATTCTTTGCGTTTTTTAAGATCTTTTATAGTGATAAGTCCTTCCAAGCGTCCTTGTTCATCAACTATAGGAAGTTTTTCTACTTTGTTGGTGCTGAAAATTTTTTCTGCATCATCTAAAGTACAACCCTTTGGAGCAGTAATTAAAGGCATTTTAGTCATAACATTTTCAACCAAATTTGAAAAATCACTCTCAAATCTTAAATCACGATTGGTAAGTATGCCTATTAGTTTCTTATCTTCATCTACTACAGGAACACCTGAAATTCTATACTCTGCCATGATTTCTAAAGCCTCTGCAACACTTGCTTTAGGACTTACAAAAATAGGATCGATAATCACTCCACTTTCACTTTTTTTCACTCTTTTTACTTCTCTAACTTGTGAAGCTATATCCATATTTTTATGAATTACCCCAAGTCCTCCAAGTCTTGCCATCATGATAGCAGCTCTGTGTTCAGTAACTGTATCCATAGCCGCAGAGATTAAAGGCATATTTAAAGTGATATTTTTTGTTAGTTTAGTGTGAATTTTTACTTCCTTAGGTAGAACTTCAGAATACCCAGGACGCAGTAATACATCTTCAAAAGTTAAAGCTCTTTTTACAATTTTCATCTTTCATCCTTAATTTTTAATCATTTGTTCTAAACTTAAAGCCCCATCTAACAAGGTTTGTTCATCATAAGCTTTGCAAATCAGTTGTGCTGATATATTAAGCCCTTCTTTATCTTTTGCAACAGGCACACTAATGCCTCCAAGTCCTGCTAAATTTACAGAGATAGTATAAACATCTTCTAAATAAGTTTGCATAGGGCTTTTTTGAGTATCAAATTTAAAAGCCGTTGTAGGAGTTACAGGCATAAAAATAAGATCACAATCTTGCAAAATTTCTTCATATTTTGCCTTGATAAAAGCTCTAGCTTTTTGTGCTTTGATATAATACGCATCATAATATCCACTACTTAAAACAAAAGTTCCTAACAAAATTCTTCTTTTTACTTCTTCGCCAAAACCTTCGCTGCGTGTATTTACATACATTTCTTTTAAATTTTGGATATTTTCAGAACGCTTGCCATAACGCACCCCATCATAACGACTTAAATTTGCACTTGCTTCAGCTGTTGCGATGATATAATACGCTGCGATATCAAACTTAGAATCAAGCAAATTTTTATATACAATCTCATGTCCATTAGCTTTTAATATATCTATGGTTTTTAAAAGTGCGTTTTTTACTTCGCTATCTGCATCATTGACATAATTTTCAATCACTGCAATTTTTAATTTTTTATTTGCATTTAAATTTGGAGCGGTTTTGATAAACTCGATATTTGCACTCGTGCTATCCATTTTATCATATCCTGCGATCGCATCATATAAAATTGCCGCATCTTCTACATTTTGCGTTAAAACCCCGATTTGATCCAAACTTGAAGAATAAGAAGCCAAACCATAGCGACTTACTCTTCCATAACTCGGTTTAAATCCTACACAACCACAAAAAGCCGCAGGTTGGCGTACAGATCCTCCTGTATCAGAACCTAAACTTGCTAAAGCCAAGCCACCCACTACCGCAGCAGCACTTCCACCACTTGACCCACCTGGAACACGCTCAAAATTTAAAGGATTTAAAGTTTTTCCATAACAAGAACTCGCTGTTGAACTTCCCATAGCAAATTCATCCATATTACAACGCCCAAAAGGAGAAAAACCGTTAGCCTTTAAATTAACAATCGCACTTGCATCATAAGGAGCGATATAACCTTGTAAAATCTTACTCGCACTAGTAAGCTCCCAACCTTTTACACTGATATTATCTTTTATAGCTACAGGCACACCTTCACCTGAAACACTTAAGTCCTTATCTAAAAATTGTTCGATATAAGCACCTATTTTTTTTTCTTTTTTTGCTTTTTCATTGAGTTCTTTTTTTAAATTTTCAAGTTCTTCTTTGGAGTATTTTAAAGCTTCTTTTAAAGTTGTCATTTATTTTCCTTTGTTTTTTTGATCAAAAATACCGCTAAAGCACTAAAAGCCAAAACCACCGCTATAGTTGTGATGATAATACTATTTGAAATAGGATTTTCTAGCATTGAATCCCTTTTAAAACTTCTTCACATCTTAAACAAGGCGTTTCTTCATCTTTACTTTGAAGTTTCCAACATCTTGGGCATTTACAAAGTGAAGCTTTGGTGATTTTAAATTTCTCATTCTCTACTTCAAATTCAGCCAAAATTTCTTCATTTTCATTACTGATTTGACTTACCATAAACCAATCGGCTAATTCCTCATTTGGGAATTTATTAAAACTGATGTTTAAATTTAATTCCAAAGTAGATTTAATGATTTTATCTTTTTTAAGCATATCAATTTGTTCAAAAAATTTCTCTCTAGCACTCATTAAAAATGTATCATCTATACCAAAATCATAATCAAAATCTTGAGTTAAACTTAGATCAAATACATCTTTTGCATCGCCTTTGATTAAAACATTGGCATGTTCTAAAGCCTCATCTACGCTATAGCTTAAATTTGGAGCAAGTAAATTTAAAAGCTCTTTTGTTATCAAAGCCATAGCCACTTGAGCGGATTTTCTTCTTTGAGCATTTTCATTATCGCAATAAAGCCTATCTTTACTAATATCAAGATAAATCCCACTTAAATCCGCACTTAAGAAATTTAAAAGCAAACTAAAACCTTTAGCAAATTCATAAGCAAAAAATGCCTCTTTGCTTGCTTTAAAAACTTTAGTTGCACGGCTTAATATCCATTTATCAATAAAACTAAATTCTTTAACTTCTAAATCTTTTAAGTCATTTGTATTAGCAAGTAAAAATCTTATAGTATTTCTTATTTTGCGGTATTGTTCACCCACTTGTTTTAAGATATTGTCTGAAATTTTTAAATCACTTGAATAATCACTTAAAAGTATCCAAAGTCTTAAAATTTCAACTCCATAGGTTTTTGCTACATATTCAGGAGCAATCACATTGCCTTTAGATTTAGACATTTTTTGCCCTTTTTCATCCGTAGTAAAACCATGAGTTAAAATACTTTCATAAGGCGCGCTTTCATTGATCGCTGTACCTACAAGCAAAGAGCTTTGAAACCAACCCCGATGCTGATCGCTTCCTTCTAAATACATACTTGCTCTTTTTTCTCCTGCATCATAAAGTCCGCTATTTAAAACTGCATTAAAAGTACTTCCACTATCAAACCAAACATCTAAAATATCATATACTTTTTCTAAATTTTCAGCTTTATATTTTGAATTTTCAGGAATTAAATCTTTGATTTCAAACTCCCACCACGCATCAGCACCGTGTTTTTCAAAAATAGCTACTACAAAGTCAAAAAGTTCATCATCAAAAATCACTTCTTTAGTGTTTTTATCTCTAAAAAAGGCTATAGGCGTTCCCCAGTCCCTTTGTCTTGAAATACACCAATCTGGTCGATTTTCCACCATAGAACCTATTCTTTTTACTCCGCTTTGCGGATAAAAGGTTGTTTTTAAAAGTTGTTCTTTTGCACACTCTCTTAAAGTTTTTCCTTGAAGTTTTGGTTCATCCATTAAAATAAACCATTGTTTAGTAGCTCTATAAATCACAGGCTTATGCGTTCTCCAACAAAATGGATAAGAGTGTATAAATTTAGAAGAATGTAAAAGTTTTTCGCCTAAAAGTTCTAAAATTTTTTCATTGGCCTTAAAAATATGAAGACCTATAAACTCTTCAAGCAAATGAGAAGGCAAAAGCCCTTTAGCTCTTAAAGTTTCATCATAACATCCGCTATCATCAACAGGCATTAAAACCTCAATGTCATATTTCAAACAAGCATAGTAATCATCTTCGCCATGTCCTGGTGCAGTATGTACAAGTCCACTTCCACCATCCATCAATACATGCTCGCCCATAATTAAAACAGATTTTCTTCCATTTAAAGGATTGATAGCTTCAAGTTTTTCAAATTCTTTTGCGTTTAATTCTTTTTGAATTTCTCCACTTGTAAGTCCTTTTTCTACCATACTTTTAAGTAAAGCACTTGCAAAAATCAAACCTTCTTTAGTGATCACATAATTTTCGTTAGGATTTAAGGCTATAGCTTGATTAGCCACCAAAGTCCAAGGCGTAGTTGTCCATATCACTGCACTTGCTTTTGAAACGCCTAATTTTTCACAAGCTTTTATATCCAAATCAAAAGCCACAAAAATAGAATAATCCTCTTTATCTTGATATTCTACTTCAGCTTCTGCTAAAGCTGACTTTGCCGCCCAACTCCAAAAAACAGGTTTAGAACGCTCACAAAGTAAGCCTTTTTTAGCAATCTCGCATAAAGTTCTATAAATCGCTGCTTCAAACTCAAATTTCATAGTCAAATAAGGCTTATCCCAATCTGCAATAATGCCTAAATTTTTAAATTCTTCTCTTTGGATATCTACAAATTCACTCGCATGTTGTCTGCAAAACTCACGAATTTCTTTTTTACTTAAGCTTTTTTTCTTTTCTCCAAGCTTTACTTCTACTTGTTGCTCTATAGGTAAACCATGACAATCCCACCCTGGAGTAAAACGCACACTCTCACCTTTAAAATAATGCGTTTTGATAATAGTTTCTTTTAAAATTTTATTTAAAGCATGTCCTATATGGATATGTCCGTTAGCATAAGGGGGGCCATCGTGTAAGGTAAAACTTTTTTTCGCATTTTTGCGATTTTCTTTCATTTTTTCATAAGCATAACTTTGCTCAAACCATTTTTTAAATCTTTGCGGTTCAAGTTCCGCTAAATTCGCCCGCATAGCAAAAGTAGTGCTGGGCAAAAGTAGAGTTTCTTTGTAGTCCATTTTTTCCACCTAATTTTTAATAATCTTAAATTCTACTCAAATTAGCTTTAATTTCTACTTTGTTTTTGGCTATAATTATAAGAAAAAAAGGAAAATTTATGAAACATTTGCTTTATCTTATAGGAGATGAGCTTACTATAAACGAAAAATTCAAAAATTATATTTATAGAACTTATGAAGAAAAATTTAAAGAAATTAACGAAATTCGCATACAAAATAAAACCGATAAAGATTTACCCTTTTTGCTTGAAAACCTCTTAAATCAGTATGATTTTATCACTTTATTTACAAGCCCTTTGCATTATGCGACTGTTGCTAAAATTTTAGCAACTTTAAATGATGATAATCTTATCTTAAAAGATGATACCTTGGTTCCAGATAAAGCAGAATTTAGTAAAAATAGCTTTGTGTGTAATTTTTCAAATTCAAAAATCAATGTCGTTAAAATAAATCCAAGCGAAAAATTACCCAATCTTCTTGGGCATATAAAATTAAATTTTGCATATTTTTGCATTTTTGGTATGGATGATGAAAGCGCTATATTGCTACTGCAAACCCTAACAAAATCTTATGAGATAAGTATAAAATCAACCAAGCTTTTAGATAATCTTGTGCTTATTAAGGCCACTTGCGCTAATTTTGGAAAACTTGATGGTTTTTTAAATAGCGTAAAAAATCTTTTTGGACAAAAGGTGTTTTTGGGTAAAGATCCTATACATTTTATAAGCTCTAAACTTTTAGAAAAAAAATTAAAAATTTCTTTTGCTGAAAGTTGCACAGGTGGACTTTGTGCAAGCACCTTAACCAAAATTTCAGGTGTAAGTGAAATTTTTGAAGGTTCTATTGTAAGTTATTCCAACCGCATCAAACACGAATGGCTTGGAATTAGCGAAAGCGTCTTAGAAAATAATGGCGAATACAGTGAACGTTGTGTTTATTTTATGCTAAAAGGTATTTTTAAAACAGCTAATCCTGATTTTGCCTTAGCTATTAGCGGAGTAGTTGGCGAAAAAGATGAGGGAAAAATAAAATCAGGCACTATTTATATAGGTGCAATGTTTAGAGATGGAACTTTTATCCAAGAAACGCTTTATTTAGATGGAGATCGTGAATTTATGCAAGAACAAGCTGTTTTGGCAACTTTTTGCCTACTTTTAAAATTAAAACCTGAGATTTTTGAAATTTAAGGGATTTAAAAATGAAAGAAATTAAGCTAAAAGAAGACTTGGAAAAAATTTATCCCTTGATAAAACAATTAAGAAATAACCTATCTCTGAAAGATTTTTTAGACAAAATCCAACTTGCTACACAAACTCAACATTATAAACTTTTTGCCTATGAAAATGAGGGAAGCTACAAAGCAGCTTGTGGAATCATGCCTTTTAATGTACTTTATCATAACCATTGTCTTTATATTTGTGATTTTGTCGTAGATGAAACTTTAAGAGGAAAAGGCATGGGTGTCAAGCTTTCTTAAAAAATCCAAATTTGAGTAAGAAATCAAGGATATGAAGAATTAGAACTAAGTTCAAGTTTTTTAGAACACAAGCTCATGAATTTTATATCCAAAAAATGGGTTTTGAAAAATCCGGTTTTGTTTTTAAGAAAAATATCAAACTATAATATTTTTTGATTAAGCTTTGCATTTTATAATTAATATTATTATTTTTTGATTTTAAGGAATAAAATGAATTTTAAAGAACTAATTTCAAAACGCAGAGCTTGTAAACTTTTTAATGATAAAAAAATCAATGAAAAGGATTTGCATTTTATCTTAGAAAGTGGAGTCTTAACCCCAAGCTCACATGGATTTGAGCCTTGGAAATTTGTAGTATTAGAACAAAAAGAACACAATCTTAAACTCTCAACTCTATGTTACAATCAACAAAATGTAGCAAGTGCGAGTCATAATATCATTTTTCTAGCAAGAAAAGATCTTCAAAGCAAAGATGAATTTGCACAAAAACAAGTGCGTCGTTTCTCAGGTTCTAGCGAAGAAAATTTTCAAAAAATTTTAGAAATTTACACCCATAAAACCAATGCAATGAATGATAATGAACTCTATCATTACGCACAACTTCAATGCTATCTTTCTATGATGCAAATGTCGCTAGCTGCAATGAGCTTAGGTATTGATTCTTGTATGATAGGTGGCTTTGAAAAAGCTAGGGTTGATGATTTTCTTCATTTAACTTATCCTTTTGAAACTGCTGTAATTTTATCCTTAGGATATAAAGCCCACGAACCAAAATATTCTACTCAACGCTTAAATTTTAATGAAGTCGTCGAATTTTACAAGGAAAAATAATGAAAAAAGAACTTGAAATTTTTAGCTCAAGATATTCTTGTAGAAATTTTAAAAATGAAAAACTCAAAAAAGAGGATTTAAATTCTATTTTAGAAATAGCAAGATTAAGCCCCAGCTCCTTAGGACTGGAACCTTGGAAATTTATAGTAGTGCAAGATGAGAAAAGAAAAGAAGAACTTTCTAAAATTTGCAACCAACAAAAACATGTAAAAGATTGTGCTGCATTAATTATCATCATTTCAAGACTTGATTTTTTGGATTATTTTGAAGAAAAACTTAGAAAAAGAGATATGAGCGAAACAGAAATTCAAAAACGCTTAGATACTTATATGCCTTTTTTAAAATCTCTAAATCAAGAACAAAAAATATCTTATGCAAGAGAACAAGCTCATATAGCTCTAGCTAGCATACTTTACAGTGCTAATGCTTTAAATATAGCAAGCTGCACTATAGGTGGTTTTGATAAAGAAAAGCTTGATTCTTATTTATCACTTGATATTCAAAAAGAAAGATCAAGTTTGGTGGTGGCTTTAGGATATTGCAACGATAAAAAAAATCCTCAAAAAAATCGTTTTAGTTTTGATGAAGTTGTAAAATTTATTTAAATTTTGCTTTTAAGCAAAATTTAAATAAAAATAAACTGATTCTTTTTTGTATTTTTACTAAGTCTTTGCTTAAATTTTATACAATTTTGATTATAATTTTACATTTAATTTCACAAGGCTTGTTATGAATTTACCCAATATCTTGGCGATTTTTAGAATGGTTTTAGCGCCTTTATTATTTTTTTTACTAATTCATAAATTTGAAAACATTCATCAAAGTTGGATTAACTATTTTGCTGCTTTAACTTTTTCATTAGCAGCTTTAAGTGATTTTTTTGACGGATACATCGCAAGAACTTGGAAACAAACTACAAAACTGGGCGGAATCTTAGATCCATTAGCTGATAAAATGCTTGTTTTAGCAGCTTTTTTAGGGCTTTTACTCACAGGAAAAGCTAATGAATGGGTAATTTATATTATATTAGTAAGGGAATTTTTTATCACGGGTTTTAGAGTTGTAATGATCAGTGAAAATTTAAATGTCAATGCTTCTTTTGCAGGCAAACTTAAAACCGCTTTTCAAATGACTGCGATAGGATTTTTAATCATGGAGTGGATAGGCGGAGAAATTCTACTTTACATAGCTTTGATTTTAACTCTTTATTCTGGATTTGAATACATCTATACTTATACAAAAGCTCAAAAAAAAGGAGAAAAATGAGATCTTTATTGTTTTTAATTATTATTTTGATTTTAGGAATTAAATTTTATTCTATTGAATTTTTAGCAACTGTTTTAGTCATCTCATTTTTAATCTTCTTTCACGAATTAGGACATTTTTTAGCTGCAAGATCTTTGGGTGTAAAAGTTGAAGTCTTTAGCATAGGATTTGGAAAAAGTCTTATAGAACGTGAATTTAAAGGCACAAACTATCGCTTAAGCACTTTACCACTTGGAGGATATGTTAAACTTAAAGGACAAGATGATATGCGTCCTGGTTTTGAAAATCTAGACAAAGATAGCTATAGCATTTTAAGCCCCTTAAAAAAGATTTATATTCTTTTTGCTGGACCATTTTTCAACCTGATTTTAGCTTTTTTTCTTTATATTATCATAGGAAATTTAGGTCTAAACAAACTTGCTCCACAAATAGGAAACATAGCGCCAAACTCTGCTGCACAAGACATAGGACTTCAAAAAAATGATACTATCTTAGAAATCAACGGTGTAAAAATTCAAAGCTTTGATGAAATTTCAAAACATTTAAGTTTAGAGCCTTTGAAAATATTAACCAATAGAGAAGGAAAAAATTTAGAATTTATTTTAACTCCAAAAATAGGACAAGGATATAATGACTTTGGGCAAATTATTGAAAAACCTCAACTTGGAATCAGTCCAAATGGTACAAGCACTCTTGTAAAACATCAAGGTTTAGAAAGTTTTAAATATGCCGCACAAGAAAGTTTTCAAGCTTCTACACTCATCATCAAGGGTATAGTAAAACTCATAAGTGGTGAAGTTGAAGCAAAAAATTTAGGTGGTATTATTACCATGACTGAAATTACCTCAAAGGCTGCACAAAATAGCTTTACTTTACTTTTATTTATCACTGCTTTAATTTCTATAAATTTAGGCATTTTAAATCTTTTGCCTATTCCTATGCTTGATGGAGGACATATACTTTTTAATATTTATGAAATGATTTTTAGACGCAAGGTTCCACAGCGTGCTTTTGAATATCTAAGTTATGCAGGCATGGCAATACTTTTAAGCTTGATGCTCTTTGCAACTTATAACGATATATCAAGGATTGCAGGTGAATAAAAAATTTTCCTACCCTATTCCAAATTTTACTGATAGAAGAAAAAGTATCATCTTTTGGCGCTATTTACGTTTTCAAGCAAGAAAAATTCTATATTTTCCTCAAGTAAGGCTTCTAGAAAAAACGCTTAATGAGGAAAAAAATAAACATTTAAAAGACTTTTTCTCTCAAAGACCCTATGCTTGCTACAATGCTATAAGAAGATTTTGCGATAAAAGTTTTAAAGCAAATGAACGCGTTAAAACACTTATTTATGATGTTGATAAGGGACTTACTTGTTTTAAATTTCTTCCCGAAGAACAAATGATTTTTTCTTTTGATGAAGATTTTGAGCTTTTTTTAGGATATAATCATAATGTTTACGAAGAAGGTTTTTGGGCTTTTTCTTTAAAATTTAAAAAATACACTATTTCACAATGTAATTTTTGCTTTACTTTAGAAAATAATCTTCTACTTTCTTGCATACAAGGATATAAATACAAAGATTTTAATATTTTAGAAATTAATAAAATTTTAACTAAAAAATGTCATGGTTTGCGCCCTGTTGCTTTGCTTATAGAATGCTCTAAGATGCTTTGTGAAATTTTAAAACTTCAAGCTACTTTAGGTGTACATGAAAAAAATCAAATCCGTTCTCAAAAAGGAAAAGAAAAAGGCTATTTTGTAGATTATCAAAAAATTTGGCTAGAAAATGGTGGAGAATTGATAAAAATCGATAAACACAAATACTACAAGCTCCACCACTCGCAAAAAAACCTAGAAGAAATCCCTTCACAAAAACGCTCCATGTATAAAAAACGTTTTGCCATGCTTGAAAATATTAAACAAAATTTATTCCAAATTTTATCTAAATAATACTTTTTAAATATTCTACACTTTTCTCGCAACCTTTTTTTTGAAGTTTTAAAAGCCTCTCTAAGCATTCTTGAGATACTTCTTGAGGATAATAATACTGCATAGCTTTTAAATCTTCAAACAAAGATTTTTCTATCTTAAAAGCCCCTTTACCTAATTCTTTAACCCCGCCTGTTCCTTTTTCTCTTTTAAAAGTCGCACAATAAGGATAACATTGCTCTACATTAATACGGTCAAGTCCTTCTTTTTTAAGAATTTCTACACAAGTTTTAATGTCTAAATTTCCTTCTCCCAAAGGAACGCCGCAAACATATTCTACACCCTCTTCAATGAAAACTATATGATCTTTACAATGCGTGCTAAAAGTATATTTAGCCATGTCTTTGCAAGCTTTTATAGGATCTTCATAGGCCAT
This sequence comes from Campylobacter sp. US25a, assembly GCF_004379075.1. Classification (NCBI taxonomy): domain Bacteria; kingdom Pseudomonadati; phylum Campylobacterota; class Epsilonproteobacteria; order Campylobacterales; family Campylobacteraceae; genus Campylobacter; species Campylobacter sp. US25a. The sequence continues at coordinate 239,510 of NZ_RYYM01000001.1, read as the reverse complement.
CATAGAATTTCCAAAATCATATAAAAATCCTATTTTAGGATGACTGATCAATTTCAACAAATCAAGCAAATCCTCTGAAGTTTGATACTCATGATTTTCTATAGCAAGTTTTAAATCATATTTTTCCAAAATCGGTATCAAAGCTTTTATTTCATCCTTTGTAGCTAAAAAATCTTCTTTATCGAATCTAGTAGTAATTTTAGAATCATCATAAGCCCCATCGCTAGCATGTTTAACTTTTTTATTTTTATCGGTTAAGGGCACATAAGAGCGTATAATTTTAGCACCTAAAATAGAAGCTACTTTAGCAATTTTTTCAAATTTATCTTTATTAAAACCCTTAGAGTCAATCTCACAATACATATTGTATTCATCCAATTTGGCTTTAATTTTTTTAAGATGATTTTCGTCATCGCTTCCTAAGCATCCCCATTCTTCATCCAAACCAAAATCTTTAATGATATTTATAATCACACCCTCACAGCCCAAATTTTTAGCAAAATCGATATAAGAAAATATATCCATCCTACCATTTTGAAACCATAAATGCATGCTTTCAGTTTCTAAACCTATTTTCATGATACCACTCCTTTTAATGCTTTTTTTCTAGCTATCATCTTAAGCAAAATCGTAGTTACAATCACACCACAAATAGCAAAAATCCCCATTAACGCAAAAACAATTTGATAGCCTAATAAACCTTTAAAACGATCGATCATAAAACCATAAAGTGCAAAACAAAAAAGTTGTGGAGAATAACCAAAAATACAAGCTATACTCATAGCAGCTCCGCTAATTTCTCTAGGTACTTCTATCTCATCCACAGGTGCAAAAAATGTCGCACGCATAGTAAAAACAAGAGCGGCAAAACCTAAGGTTAAACTCATACCAAAATAAATATTTAATTTCTCATGAGGCATAAAAACAAAAATTAATATGGCCAAGGCTCCTAAAATCAAAGCAAAACGCAAATATCTTGTTGAAGATTTAAAGGTTTTATCTGCTAAATATCCCCCAATTGGCCCACCTACTAATTTTAAAGTGTATTGATTGATAATACCATAAGCACCGACCAAAGCCACAGGCATACCATAAATATCTTTTAAAAATGGAATAAAATAAGTCAAACCACAATACACAGAATAAATAGTAAAAATGGTCAAAGATACCACCCAAATTTCAGGAGTTTTAATCGCTTTGATAACTCCATTCCAAGCGACTTTGTTTTTACTGATTTCATTTCCTTGCTCATCTTGGGTATTAATTTTGTCATCTTCAAGTAGAAAATATGCCAAAATACCTGCTATAATCACACAAGCGCTATAAAATAATATAGCAGCCTTAAGTCCACCTGCGCCAGACCCTAAAAGTAAAAAAATTCCCAAAGCACTAAAAGCAACTATAGTATCTATAACACCACGTCCTGCTTCTAAAAATCCAAAAAGTCTTCCTTGTTGAGTAGAATCTCCAAGCAAGCGAATGGCTTTAAGCAAAACAGGCCAATACACAACTTCTCCAAATAAAGAAAGCAAACCCCAAGCTATTAAAATTCCATAAAAAGAAGGAAAAGTAGAAATATAAATTCCAACCAAACCCACACAAACCAATGAAAAAGGAATGAGTATTTTTTTAGAAAATCTATCTGCTATATAAATAGATGCAAAATTTCCTACCGTTTGCACTATGCCATAAACTGAGAGCGCGAGTCCAATTTGTGTATTGCTAAGATTCATAAATTCTTGCATAGGCACATAAAAGGCATCTTTTAAAGAGGAAAGTTTAAAAACAGTTCCTCCGCCAATAACTAAAACATAAAAGTAAACCAACGAATAGGTTTCGTACTATTCATATCCACCCTCCTTTTTTAACAATTCGCAACTTAAATTAATTATATCACGGATTAAGATAAAAGGTTAAAATTTCACCTTTAAATTATAAACAGTAATTACAAAAAGTTACAACACTTATTGAAGTATAAATTAAGTATATTTTGATATAATTTAATCTTGCTTTATGCAAAATCCTTGCTCATGAAAATGGGCTTTAATATCCATAAGGAGAAAAGATGAAACATTATGAGGTTTTATTTATCTTAAAACCAACACTTACCGAAGAGGAAGTGAATGCGAAGTTGGAATTCGTTAAAGAAGTCCTAACCAAAAATGGTGCAGAAATTGAAACTGTTGTTCCAATGGGCACTAGAAAATTAGCGTATAAAATCAAAAAATACGAAAGAGGAACTTATTTTGTGATTTATTTCAAAGCTCCTACAAATTTGATCGCTGAGCTTGAAAGGGTGTTAAGAATCACTGAAGAAGTAATAAGATTTTTAATCGTAAAATATGAAAGCAAAAAAGAAATTGCAGCTTGGGAAAAACTAAGCCACGGGATTAAGCAATCTAAAAAAGAAATCAAACCTTTAGATGCTCCTGAAATTCAATAAGGAAAAAGATGTTTAACAAAGTTGTTTTGGTTGGAAATCTTACACGTGATATAGAAATGCGTTATGCACAAAGCGGTAGTGCTATTGGAGCTTCCGCTATAGCAGTAACAAGAAGATTTACCACAAATGGAGAAAAAAGAGAAGAAACTTGCTTTATTGATATAAGCTTTTATGGTCGCACCGCAGAAGTTGCAAACCAATACCTTACAAAAGGTTCAAAAGTACTCATAGAAGGACGTTTAAGATTTGAACAATGGAGTGATCAAAATGGACAAAATCGCTCTAAACATAGCATTCAAGTTGAAAATATGGAAATGCTTGGCAATTCCAATGCTCCACAACAAGGTGGAATTGGCAATAATAGCTTTTCAAACAACAATTATAGTGGAAACTATGAAAATCAAAGCTATGATCCTTATATGAGTGAAAATCAAAATTTTAATAAAGCAAAAACAAACCCTGCTCCACAAAGAAACCAAAACCCACAACACGAAGAAAAATTAAAAGAAATTGATATCGATGCTTATGATAGCGATGATACTAATTTACCATTTTAAAGGATAAACTATGGCAGAAAAAAGAAAATACTCTCGCAAATATTGCAAATACACTGAAGCAAAAGTTGAATTTATTGATTATAAAGATACAGCAATGTTAAAACATGCTTTATCTGAAAGATTTAAAATCATGCCACGCCGTTTAACAGGTACAAGCAAAAAATACCAAGAAATGGTAGAAGTTGCAATCAAACGTGCAAGACATGTAGCTCTTATCCCTTATATAGTGGATAGAAAAGAAGTAATCAATAATCCTTTTGAAGGACTATAATCTTTTAAAAGCAAACTTGTAAAAAGTTTGCTTTTATATACATTTATTCTCAAAATAAAATTAAACCAAAGTATATTCTAAAACATCACTAAAAGTATCAACAGCAATGATTTCCATATTGTCTCTAACCTCACTAGGAATATCTTTTAAATCCCTTTCGTAATTTTTTCTTGGGATTAAAGCTATTTTTATATCTGCTTTATAAGCTGCAATTAATTTTTCTTTTAATCCACCTATTGGTAAAACTTTTCCTTTTAAATCTATTTCACCTGTCATTGCAATATCTGCTTTAACCTTTCTATCACTAAAAATAGAAGCAATAGCTGTGCTTATCGTAATGCCTGCACTTGGGCCATCTTTTGGAGTAGCTCCATCTGGCACATGTATATGAATATTATAACTATCATAAACATTAACTTTAGGATCGATAATTATTTTTTTAGGTATTTTTATTTTTCCTTCATCGATTAAAACTTTTATCATGCTAAAAGCAATTCTAGCTGATTCTTTCATTACATCACCCAAACTTCCCGTGAGCGTTAATTCTCCTTTACCTTTAATTTTTACAGCCTCTACTTTTAAAACATCTCCACCTACACTTGTCCAAGCCAAACCATTAACCTGACCTACTTGATTTTCTCCATTATTTTTTTCTATTTCAAAAACTTTTTTATCTAAAAATTCATTCAAATTTTTTGTATTAATAATGACTTTTTTAATATTTTCTAAAAGTAGTTTTTTAGCACTCTTACGACACAACTCTGCCACTTTGCGACGCAAATTTCTAACTCCTGATTCACGAGTATAATCACTAATGATTAACTCTATAGTTTCATCACCAATAGATAATTCATTGGATTTTAAGCCATGTTTTTTAAGCTCATCTGGAATTAAATATTTTTTCATTATATGAAATTTTTCACTTGGAGTATAAGAGCTAAGTTCTATAAATTCCATTCTATCTCTTAAAGGTGCAGGAATATTGCTAATATCATTTGCCGTTGCTATAAAAATGACTTTACTTAAATCAATATTAAAATTTAAATAATAATCCCTAAATTTAGAATTTTGCTCTGGATCTAAAATTTCTAAAAGCACCGCACTTGGATCTCCTCTAAAACTGCGATTTAATTTATCAATTTCATCCAATACAATTACAGGATTAATTTGTTTTGCCTCTATAAGTCCTTGGGTAATACGTCCAGGCATAGCGCCTATATAAGTTCTACGATGACCACGCAGCTCATTAACATCTTCAAGTCCACCTAAGGCTATACGAATAAGCTCTCTTTTTAAAGCTTTTGAAACAGAATTTGCCAGTGAAGTTTTACCCACGCCAGGAGGCCCATAAAGACAAAGTATAACTTTAGCACCATCTTTTTCTGCTATTTTTCTTTTTTCTAAAAGTTCCCTAACTGCAAAATATTCTTCTATGCGTTCTTTTGGTTTATTTAATGCATAATGATCATGGTTGAGCTGTTTTGAAACTTCTTTAATATCAAGTTTTTTCTTAGAAATTTTTTCAAAAGGAATATCTAATGCTGTTTCTATGTAAGTTTGAATCATCGATGCTTCGGAATTATCTTGATGAATGCGTTCGAATTTTTCAATTTGTTTTTTGATTTCTTTATAAGCGTCTTCGTGCATAAATTTCTTCTTTAACTCCAGACGCTTTTGATATTCTCTAACCTCATCTTCTTTTTGTGTATCAGAACCAAGCTCTTTTTGAATTTGTCTTAATTGTTCTTTTAAAAAATATTCTTTATTTACCTTGTCAATACGAGAATGTACTTTGTTTTTAATTTCTTTTTGAATTTTATTGGCTTCTATTTCTTGAGCAATTAAATCTATTAATTTTACTAATTTTTGCTCAAGATCTGTTAAAACAAAAAACTCATAAGCAACTTGTTTTTTAATACGCACAGTATTTAAAATCAAATCACAAATCCTAGATGCATCAAAGCCTTCTTCAATTGTTCTTAAAAGATCCGGAGAAAAATAATGACTAATATTTGCCAAATTTTTTACCTTCTCTTTTAAAACTTCAAGAAGTGCTTCTTTTTTAGTTCCTTCTAAAAAGTCTTCTTTTATAAGTTCTATCTTGGCTTCCAAAGGTTTATTAGAAACTTGCTCTATAATTTTACCCTTAGCATATCCTTGAAAAAGTATTTTCACTCTTCCATCAGGTAAAGGAACTTTTCGCATGATAGTCCCAATCACTCCACAATTATAGATTTCATCAAAATTTCTTCCATTTTCCAACCTTGAAGGTGCAACAAAAAGCATACTATCATTTTTAATCGCAAGATCTAAAGCTTTCATATTGGATGAATCGTTAATAAAAATAGGAGTTATCATAAAAGGATATAAAAATAATTCATCTTCAACCAATACTGGTAAATTTGCTGGATAATTTTGTATCTCTTCAATCTGCATTTATTTTCCTTGTTTATTAAAATCTTTCAAATATACTTCTATACCAAGGAAGCTCAGGTTTGATAATACTTTGCTGATAAAATTCACTTTCTTGAAGTCTTTGTTTATAAATTTGTGCACTTTCATCATGCCCTATGCGCTGGTATAGATTTTCTATAGTACTATTAAGATAAAAAACCGCTAAATTAAATTTTGTAAGCATTGTCTGAACCAAAGGTTCATATTCTGTATAAGGATAATCTTTCAAAAAAGTATCTATTTCTTTTTGGCTTTCAAGCATTAAAGCCTGATTACGATTTGGCACTGCAAATGCATCAAATTTTGCTTTAATTTTAAGATAGCGAATATAATCAGCATTGCGTGAATTTCCAAATTTTTTATTATATTCATCTAAATAAAATTCAGCTAACTTATATTCCTCTTCATCCATATGAGCTTGTGCTAAAATAATTAAAGTAGTTTCCAATAAAGGATCGGCAACGTGCTCACTTGCCATACCATTATAATGATCATCGGCTTTTTCCAAATCCTTGTCCTGCAAATCTTTAATAATTTGCTTATACCACTCACTAGCACTAAGATTGTATAAACCTTCATCATTTTTCGTACTACACGCATTAAAAAAAACCAATAAAAAAACCAATAAAAAAATACCTTTTTTCATACTTCACCTTGATTTATATTCTCAAAAATCTATATTTTAACGATTTTATAATTATGTTCTTCTAAAATTATAATAAAATTAATTAAATAATTTAAAATTTTGGAATGATTATTGCTTATTTTATGTTAAAATATTAAACATTATAACTTGAGGAGAAAACATGACCCTAGCTGTTAAATGCCCTATCTTAGGTTTTGAAGAAACCAAAAATATGGAATTTTCAACTATCGATGAAGTATTTGTAAGACTTAAAAGTCTTGATGGTAAAGACTTTTCTTTTGTTTTAATTAATCCTTATTTAATTAGACCTGATTATGAATTTGATATACCAACTTATTATCAAGAGCTTCTTTCTTTAACACCTGAATCTAATATGAAAATTTTTAATATAGTAGCCATAGCAAAAAGCATTGAAGAATCGACAGTGAATTTTCTAGCTCCAGTAGTCATTAATCTTGATAATAATACTATGGTACAAGTGATACTAGATACAGTTAATTATCCGGACTTTTTTCAAGCTGATCAAATTGCTAATTATATTAAAAAATAATGCTCTATATACTTGCAAATGGAGCTATGGCAACAGCCTTAGCCTATGGATTAAAAGATGATTATGAAATTTGTATAGTAGGAAGAAGTATAGAAAAACTTCAAGCCCTCACCAAAGAAGGCTTTAAAACCTTACTTTACAAAGATTTTAACATAGAAGGTAAAGATGTTATTTTAGCATTTAAACCCTATGCTTTAGAAAATATTGCTCAAATACTAAAAGGACAAGCACGTATCTTAATCTCTGTTTTAGCCAATGTTGATTTTGAAAAACTACAAACCATCAAAGCTCAAAATTATGTTAGAATAATGCCTAATACAGCAGCTAAATACAAGGCTTCAACCACACCATATATACTTAAAAACTCTCATTTTGAAAATGAAATTTTAGACATTTTAAAAACTTTTGGCTCGGCTTATAAATTAGATAATGAAATACAAATGAATGCAGCTATGGCGATTAGCGGCTGCGCTCCTGCTTTTTTAGCACTTATAGCAGAAAGTATTGCTAATGCTGGAGTTTATGAAGGTTTGTCAAAAGAACTTAGTCTCAATCTTACGCGCTCTTTATTTAAAAGCTCTAGTACTTTACTAGAACATGAACATCCAGCTATTATCAAAGAAAATATTTGCTCCCCTGGCGGAGTTACAATAAAAGGCATAAAAATACTCGAACAAAAAGGAATTCGCGGAAGTTTTTTTGAAGCCATAAATGCTAGCAGCGCTAAATGAAAAAGGCTTTCATACTTATAGAAAGTATTAGTGCTATAACGATCATATCTTTAATTTTCATTGGTATTTTTTATTACTATACTCAACTTTACAAAAACTATGAAAATTTAAATATTTTTGAAAGACTCTATAAACTTCAAGAAGAATTATATGAAAAGCCCATTTTTAAAACCATCATACTTCAAACTTCAGCCTTAAAACCTATAGTTTTACAAGAACAGTTTGTTAATGATGGTATATTTCAATTTCAAAAATTATACTTTCAAGATCAAAATTATAGCGTTTATTTTAAAGAATGAGCAAAGCTTTTACACTTTTTGAACTTATAATATCACTAATACTTTTTACTTTTATAACTAGCTTACTTTCAAAACCTTTAATGGATTTTTATCATTTAAATTTCACTGCTTTACATACAAACAATCTTATCACTCAAACACATTTAAACTTGCTTAAAATAGAAAAATTAATACAAAACTGTATTAATATTACATTTTCACAAAATACATTAAAATGTCTTTTAAAAGATGAGTTAATTAGCCTAAAAGATAATAAACTTTATCTTATTAACTCTGCTCTTATTTTAGAAAATAATCATACACTTTATTCACCTCATTCTGATTTTAAAACACAACTCCAAAACAGAAAAGATTTATATAACGACAATGAACATATTGGCTATGCTTATAAAATTAATAAGATTGAAAAAATATCCATCTTGGAAAATGGTATATCTGCAAATTTTACAGGTAGTTTTATTCCTTTGCAAGCTCAATTAGTTATCAAATTGCAAAATGAAGGACTTATATATGAAATAAAGCCAAAATTTAATGAACAATTAAACCAACAAGGATTAATTTCTAAAAACATAAGCTCATTTAACCTGCAAAACAATAAATTAAAAATTTGCCTAAAAAGACAAACAACATTTTGCCTTGAAAAAAGAATTTTACTATGAAAAAAGCTTATGTTTTAATTTGGACAATTTTTTTAATATTACTAATAAGTCTATGGATGAGCTTAACCTTAAACATATCCAGCTACACTCCAAAAATAATCCAAGATAGTTATTACTACCTTCAAGCTCAAATTTTAAGTCATAATGCAACACAATTTTCTAAATATTTTTTATATCAAGCAAAGCAAGAAAATAAAGAATGTTTAGATAATATATATTTTAATTACGCAAAAGCTTTGATTAAAATAAAATATTTTTATCCTATTGCACAATGTGTTAATTTTAAATTTTCCAACTTTAATCCCGATGCAAATTTAAGCAAAGATGGTGTTATTATAGCCCACATTAGCATTGCTTTAAATCGTGATAAAAACGTCAATGATGAAATTTTACTCACAAAAAGCATTATCATTTATCCCAAAGAAAATTTTTGGAATTTAAAAAATTAAACCAAAGTCTTAGCAAGCTTAACACACTCTAAAAGACTTTGATTTTCGCATATATAAAGATTTTTAAAATTTAAAAGCTTCTTTGCTGTGCTTTGTCCTATAACTACAACCTTATCTTCTTCTTTTAAGCTATAAAATTTTAAAAAATTTTCTACACTTAAAGGAGAGGTAAATATAAAAATAGCAGGATGAGTAAGTTTTTTATCACCTTTTTTAAAAACATTTTCATAAACAATCATTTCATCTAAATCCACACCTGCATTTTTAAGATCCAAATTTAAAGTCGAAACAATATTTTTAGCCCTTAAATACAAACATTTTTGCGTTTTTAATTCCTCTTTAAATTCAAGAAAAAGATCTTTTCCGTAAGCCTTTGATGGAATTTTAATCTTTTTAAAACCTAAATTTTTAGCGTATTGAGCTGTACTTTGTCCCACAGCGTATAAATTGAGTTTGAAATTTAAAGTGATTTTTGCATGTTGCAAAGCTTTTAAAGCATTTTTTGAGGTGCAGATTAAAGCATCATATAAACTCAAATCCACACTAAAATCATAAAAAACAATCTCATTTAAAATAAGATTTTCCACCCCTTCAAAAGGAGTTTCATTTAAGAGGTAAATTTTCATAGATTTTACACTTTAGATCTTTAGCTGCCAAAAAAGCATCTTTAGCATCCATAATCGCCCTAACCACAGCCACACCGCTTAAATTTATACCCTTTAACTCAACAAGTGCTTCTTTATCAATCCCTCCTATAGCTACAACCCCTATAGGACTTTTATCACAAATTTGACTTAAAAGCTCAAGACTTAAAAGCGAACTTTCTTTAGTAGGTGTTGCCTTAATAGCTCCACAACCTAGATAATTTGCTCCCTGTATAAACTCAAGTTGTTCTAGCTTTTTAAGGCTTAAGCCTATGATTTTTTCATCTCCTAAAAGCTTTCTAGCTAGTTTTACTTCTAAATCTTCCTGCCCTAAATGCACCCCATCAGCATCTAAGGCTAAAGCTATGTCCACTCTATCGTTAATCAAAAAAGGTATTTTATAGGCCTTGCAAAGTTTTTGTACCTTTAAACCTAGTTTATAAAATTCTCTTGCATTAAGCTCTTTTTCACGAAGTTGTATGATACTCACTCCGCCTTTTATAGCATTTTCTAAAGTATTTAAAAAACACTCCTCGCTTTTATTTCCCTGAGAGGCAACTAGATAAAGACTAAGATCTAATTTATTTTTCATCTAAAAACTTGAAAAAATGATTTGTAGGACCACAACCTTTTCCAAGATTGAGTGAATAATAAATCGCATTTCTTACATATTCTTTAGCTTCACTAACGGCATGAAATAAATCCTTGCCTTTAGCTAAATTACTAGCAATAGCCGAAGAAAGCGTACAACCTGTACCATGAGTATTTTTAGTTTCTATGCGTTCGCCTTTTAAAATATAAATTTCTTTTCCATCATAAAGCACATCATTGGCATTTTCTTCACTATGTCCGCCTTTAAGTAAAACTGCCTTAGCCCCCAAGCTACATAAATGCTTAGCTGCCTTTATCATCTGCTCTTCATTAGTGATCTTAAAACCACATAAAAACTCTGCTTCAGGAATATTAGGCGTAAGAATGTCTGCAAATTTTACTATGGTTTGCTTGAAAAAATCACAATTTTCTTGCGGCATTAAAGCATAACCATTTTTAGCAAACATTACAGGATCGATCACTATGTTTTGAGGTTTAAACTCGCTTAAATTTTTAGCTACACAGCTCATTAATTCACAAGAACCTATCATTCCAATTTTAGTTGCCTTTGGCGCTATATCTTCAAACACGGCAAGCATTTGTTCGTCCACGCTTTGAGTAGGTATATCGTGTACAGAAATCACCCTTGCGGTATTTTCAGCTACCACACTTAAAACCACACTCATACCAAAAAGATTGTGCGCACTAAAGGTTTTAAGATCGGCTTGTATCCCTGCTCCACCACTACAATCACTCCCTGCTATAGTTAAAACAGGTATAAGTTCGCTTCCTTTTGCTTTCATAAATCTTCCTTTAAAATTTTGATCCATTCTTCACCCTTAGAGCTTAATTTTTGTCCTTTAAAACTCTGTTTTGCAAAAGCTACGATCAAAGCATGAAAAATTTGATAAAGTTCGTAAAGTTCGCATTTTCTCCCTAAAATTTTACACAAATTTTCTTGCTCACTTTCTATACCACTTTGAAAAAATTCTCTTAATTCTTCATAATTTTCAAACTCATAGCCTAAGTGAAAAGCCAAACGCAAACTATAATTATCTACAACCAAAATCTCTCTTTTACAAAGATAATTTAAAATACCATCAACACTTTCAAAACCCAAACCTTTGATATTTAAAAGCCACTCTCTGCTTACATTTGTTTTAAAATTTTCTAAATTTTCATAAGTGTTTGTGATACTTTCTACTAAGCCTTTTAAACGCTTGGCTTTGGTATTATAAAATCCGCTAGGCTTAATTAAAGTTGCAAGTTCTAAATTGGATAAAGCATTGATTTGTTCTAAGCTTGCAATATTTTCTTTTTTTAAATTTTCTAAAGCTTTTAAGACATTTTTCCAATTTGTATTTTGAGTTAAAATCACAGAAATTAAAAGCTCAAATTCACTCAATCCTTGATTTTCAAGCCAATCAAAATCATGATAATTTAAATCCAAATTTAAAAGCTTGGTAAAAATTTGCGCTCCAGTCATTTAAAATTCTCCTTAAAAGCCAAATAAAATTGCTTTGCAGTACGACCACTTCTACTTGCTCTTAGAGTAGCAAATTCTTTAGCTTTAGTGTGTAAAAGCTCTTTATCACAAGAATAATCTTTAAAATAAAAATCTATCATCTTTAAATACTCTTCTAAATTTCCCTGATAAAAACTTAACCACAAACCAAATCTATCGCTCAAGCTTAATCTTTCTTCAGCAGCCTCGCTTAAATGAAGTTCTGTATGTGCAATTTGCGTATCAAGATTATCAATAATGCTTTCACTTAATAAATGCCTACGATTTGAACTTGCATAAATAATTATATTATTTGGGGCTTTTTCTATGCTTCCCTCAAGTAAAGGTTTTAAAAATTTATAACTATCATCTCCCTTCTCAAAAGAAAAATCATCACAAAAAAGTATGAATTTAAAATTTTCTAATCTGATTTCATCGATGATATCTGCTAAGGCAAATAAATCTTCTTTATTTAATTCGACAAGTCTTAAGCCCTGTTCTTTAAATTCATTAAATGTAGCTTTAATTAAGCTTGATTTTCCAGTGCCCTTAGATCCCCATAAAAGTGCGTGATTTGCTCCCTTATTTTGAATGAAATTTAAAGTATTTTCATAAAGTGCTTTTTTTTGACTTTCCATACCTACTAAATCTTTTAAAGTGATAGGATCGATTTCAAAAATAGGCTTTAAATAGTCTTTTCTTGCTCTATAAATTGCTGCATAAGTTTTATTCCAATCCATTTTAAGCCTTTCTTAAATGCGTTAAAATTGCCTCTAAAATATCATCATCGTCTTTGCTTTTTGCTTTGATGAGTTCTTTTTCATCATTTAAAGCAGTAAATTGAATATTTTGCTCATAATTGCTAATACTTTTAAATTTATTTAAAGCTAAAATTTTAATAATAATCAAAGATAAAAATTGCTTAGTATAAATGTCAAGTTTTCCAAAGCGATCTTCAATTTCACCTTCAATCTCATAAACCTCATGAACTTGCTCGCACTTGCTAAGTCTTCTATAAAGTTCTAATCTTAGGCGATCTTCACTGATAAGCTCGCTATTTAAAAAGGCATTAACATTGAGTTTTAAATCAAGTTTATTTTCTTTTTGATCCACTTCATTTTTACTTAAAGCATTAAGTTCATCTTCTAACATTTTAAGATATAAACTATATCCAATTTGCTCGATATGTCCACTTTGATCCACACCTAATAAATTTCCACCGCCACGAATTTCAAGATCATGATAAGCCAAAACAGAACCTGCGCCCAAAAAAGAATTGCTTTCTAAGGAAACAAGACGCTTTAAAGCATCTTTTGTGATAGTATTTTTATCTTCGATTAAAAAATAACAATAACCTTGCTTATCACTTCTTCCCGCACGCCCACGCAATTGATGTAGATCAGCTATACCAAAACGATCGCTTTTTTCTACTATAATAGTATTTGCATTAGGTAAATCAATCCCACTTTCTACGATAGAGGTACTTAAAAGCAAATCATATTCTTTGTTTTCAAATTTTAACATTTCTTCTTCTTGCACCTTGGCATCGATTTTAGAATGTAAAATCAAAATACGCAAAGTAGAAAAAAGTTCTAATAAATGTTTTTTACACTGCTCTATACTTGCAATATGATTATGAATATAAAAAATTTGCCCACCACGTCTTAACTCTCTTGCTATAACTTCTTTTAAAAGCGCGTCATCATTTTCTTTAACAAAGGTTCTTACATCCATCCTATCTTCTGGTGGAGTTTGCAAAACACTATAAGATTTTATAGAGCTTAAAGCTTGATTTAAGCTTCTTGGTATAGGAGTTGCTGACATAGATAAAATATGTGAATTTTGAGTGATTTCCTTAAGCTTTTCTTTTTGCTTCACTCCAAATTTATGCTCTTCATCAATAATAACAAGAGCTAAATTTTCACATTCTACACTTAAAAGCGCATGAGTTCCTACAACTACACAAGCTTTATTTTCTTTTAAATTTTGTAAAACTTGTTTTTTTTCTGCACTACTTGTAAAGCGATCAAGTTTAAAAACCTTTATACCAAAAGGATCAAAACGCTTTTTTAAGGTTTTATAATGCTGATGAGAAAGCAAAGTTGTAGGCGCAAATAAAAATGCGCAAAATCCACTTTTAACCACTGGATAAATAGCATTCATGGCAACTTCAGTTTTTCCAAAACCCACATCACCGCTTAAAAGCCTATCCATGACTTTTCCACTTTGAAAATCTTGCAAAATTTCATGACAAGCTTTCTCTTGATCGCTTGTATAAATAAAACCCGCACTAGCTATAAAATCAGCTTGTCTATTTAAATCCACTGTGATTTTTTTTGCTTGCACCAAAGATCTTTTAGCTGCCATAATAACAATTTCAGAAGCTATGGCTAAAAGTTTAGTTTTTAATTTTTCTTTAAGTTTAATAAAGCTTGTTTTACCTAGTTTGTCTAAACTTGGAATAGATCCACTCACGCCCAAATATTTATCAATTAAATAAAGATTTTCCACTGGCAATAAAAGCTTATCAGAATTTTGATACTCTATAGCAACAAACTCTTTTTTTGCTCCGCTTATCACTATCATCTCAAGACCTAAAAATTTACCTACCCCATAATCTTCGTGTACTATATAATCCCCATTTTTAAGCTCATCTATAATCAAACTAGCTTTTTTTCTTGTTTTTTGTTTTTCTTTTTGATTTAAAGAAATGATTAGCTCTTCAGGACTAATAAGATTAAGCCTTAAATCACTTTTTACAAAATGGATATTTTGAGTATCTTCAAGCTCCAAAGCTTTAAACAAAGCTTCATTTTTAGCTAAAAGTGTGATTTTTTTATTTTTATGAAATTCAAAAAAATCTTTATTGTAAGAACTTTGCAATTCTTTAAATTTTTTAGCTTGAGGTAAAATTTTTGCATTCACAAAACTTATATCTTTTTCATATTCATTAATATCAAACTTTTCACAAGCTAAAAAATCAAGTTCTAAATAATCAAAAAAATCATCAATACACCAAAACCCTAAAGAATTGATATCATGTATTAAAGTATCGCTTTGAAAATCTTCTAATTTGTCCTTAAAAATTTCATAATTTTCTTTGTCAAAATATTTTAAAAAAGGACAAATTTCAAAATGTTCTAGTTCATTAGGAATAGACTTTTGACTTTGCAAATCAAAATATCTTATGCTTTCAATCTCTTCGCCAAAAAGTAAAATTCTAATAGGATTTTCTTCATTGATACAAAAAATATCAATAATATCCGCACGAATTGAAATTTCACCTTTATCCTGAACTATATCTACAAATTCGTATCCCAATCTTGAAATTTCATCTTCAAAACATTTCAAATCAAAATTTTGTTTTTTATCGATATAATAATTTTGCAAATGTTTTTTTGAAGGAAGTTTTTTTAAAACAGTATTTAAAGGAGAAATAAGGATTTTTTTTTCTTCTTCTTTATGATAAGCATTTAAAATCTTGCAAAGATCAAAAAGTTCTTTGGAAAAAGCCCTTAAATCATCTCCAAACTGCGCTCTAAAATCAGGTAAAACAAAGGTTTTTAAACCCTTAAATCGTGAAACTTGAGCGAGCAAATCTGCTTGTTTTTCATCTTTACAAAGCAAAAGTTCACAAATTTTTGGATTTTGTAAGTATTCATAAAATGAAGCTTGCATTATTCTTCGTTGTTATTTTCAATAAGTTTGATAGTATCTTCTTTAATTTTACTAGTTCCATTAAAGCGACCGCCATTTTCTATAGAAATTTTTTGCGTTGAAATATCGCCATTAACAACTCCGCCCGCTAAAATTTCTAAACTATTAGCCTCAAGCTGCCCTTCAAAATACCCATTTACTACAATTTTATCTGCTTGTAATTCACCTTTTAAATTTCCATTTTTTCCGATAACTACAATACTTTCAGAATGAATAATACCACTTAACTCTCCATCAACATGAAGCATAGAAGCAAAATAAAATTTACCCTCAATTCTCGCACCTGAAGAAATTACTGTTGTTTCTGAGCTAGAGCTGGATGTTGGGCTGATACCGCCTTTATTAAAGATTGCCATGGAACTCTCCTTTCTTGATTAAAAAAATCATTCATATTTTTTCTTTGCAAATTTAAAAAGTACAAAGGTTCTAAAGTTTTATTAATAAACCTTACCTCATAGTGCAAATGCGGTCCCGTAGAAAGACCTGTATTGCCACTATAACCTATCAACTGCCCTTTATTAACAAATTGACCTGCTTTGACTACTTCTTTGCGCATCATATGAGCAAATACTGTTTTAAAACCAAAATTATGCAATAAAATTACATTATAGCCATAGCCATTATCACTATAACCTGAAAATTCCACCACTCCACTTGCTGGTGCATAAATAGGAGTACCAATTTCTGCTCTTAAATCAATGCCAGGATGAAATTCCCTTCTTTTTAAAAGCGGATGCTCTCTCCAGCCAAAATTTCCCGTAATACCCTTATTTTCAATAGGCCATCCATTAGGAATTTGTCCCAAAATTCCAAGTTGCTGCTCATTGGTAAGCTGAAGATTATCAAGTCTTGCACTAATTGTAAGATTATTTTCTGCTTCTAAGCCCAAAGCCTCTTCAAAAGAAGCTATTTTATCTTCTATAGCTGCATACTGCTGAGTTTTTTCTTCTATGCTTTTTTGCATTTGCGAATTAGATAATTCCAATTCTTTACTTTTTTTCAAAAGCTCCTCACGCTTTTCACTGATATCACTAAGTTTGCTATCGAGATATTTGATATAAAAACCACTAAAAAATAAAAATAAAACAATAAAAGCAATAGTATAAAAAACTATTTTTTTGATTATTTGATTTAAATAAAAATGTCTTGAACCGTTAATATCTGTAATGGTAATAGTGAATTTATTTTTTACCACACCACTCCTTTAAAAAATTTTCTACCAGCATAAAAGAGCCAAAAACTAGATTTTTTTTATTTTCTTCTAATTTTACAAATTCTTTACATTGTATGCCTAGCTTTGATGCAATACTATAAATTTCATCATCAGCCAGCTTTCGTTCTGAACTTTTATATTTATATATTTGTATTGTATCAATAATAGGCTTTAATGCATTTAAAATTTGAAAAATATCCTTATCCAAATAAGCATTATAAATAAGATTTATTTTTTCTCCTTGAAATTTATCAAGCATAGCCTTAGCAGCCATGGGATTATGACCCACATCAACAAAAAAATTTGGAGAAATTTCTTGGCATCTTCCTTGCAAATTTAACTCTTGTAACTTTTTTAAAGCTTCTAAGGTTTTTTCTTGCGAAGTTAAAATTTCACAAGCCTTTAATGCAAGCTTTAAATTATGCTTTAAAAAACAAGGTAAAACAAACTTTTTACAATAAATCTCAAATTTTTCTTTCAAAAAAGGATTTAAGGAAGAAACTTGCAAATTAGCTTTTTTTAAAAAAGCAATTTTTTTTGCTAAATTTAAAACATTTTGCTCTTGCTCATCACTTATAAGTGCTATAGGCGCCATAACTTTAAGCTTGGTTCTTGCAATATCTTCTAAAGAATTGCCCAAAATTTGAATATGGTCAAATCCAATTCTTGTAAAAATATTCATTCTTCTTTCAAAAACAGAAGTAGCATCATATTCTCCACCCACTCCTGCTTCTAAAACAATAAAATCGCATTTTTGAAATAAAATCATAGCTAAAAAAGTAGCATATTCGAAATAACTTAATTTTTGCAAGTCTTGTTTAAAAATTTCTTCAAGTCTTATATGAGCTTGTTCTAATTCTTCATCATTCGCAATCTTACCACCAAGATAAAATCTTTCATTAAAACTGAAAATGTGCGGGCTAGTATAATGCCCTATTTTATAATTTAAATTTTCTAAAAGTTGGGTTAAATATCTACCCGTGCTACCTTTACCATTTGTGCCTATAAGTTGGATTATAGGAATATTTTTAAAACATTTCTTATATTTTTCATACATTCTAAACATCAAAAAACGGTCAATTTTATCGTAATTTATACTTTTTTGGGCTAAAAAATTCTCAACTTTCATTATATTGCTCATTAACCGCTGTAATTTGCTTTATTAACTCATCTAAAATATTAATACTTGGCTTACTTTGCTTATCAAGATAAGCCACTTGAATTTTAGGAGTTATAATATCTTGCTTATAAATAAATCTAAAATTTTCTATAGTTTTAAGATTTGTATTTACAAGCCGTGTAATCTCATCTTTACTTTTTCCTGGCGAAACAATCAAATAACTCTTTTCATCTATCATCCATAGTTCATCAAATTCGCTACAAGAATCTTTTAAAATTTTTTTAAATCGAACAAAAATTTCATTCAAACTTCCCATACCATATTTTTCCATAATGAAACGGTAATTTACTATAGAAAATAAAGCTAAAGAGTAATTAACTTTATACTTATTAAAATTTTCATCCATTTTATCAAGCTCTTTAAGAACACTCCAAGCCTCTCTCTCCTCCAAACTTTGCGTGAATTCAATTTGATTATTTAAAGATGTAATTTTTTCTCCAAGTTGTTTAAATTTTAGTTTTAAATCCTCAAAACTAAGTTTTACTTCCCCATTTTCATCTGGTTTTAAGGTATTGATAAAATCCATGTTTTGTTCATTTGATTTATTAAGCAAAATAAGCAATTCATAGATTTTTTTTAGATTATCATTAAAAAAATTTAAATTTTTTTGGACATACATATTATCAACCATTATGCGATGATTGATAAATTCCATTAGTTCGTTTTTAAAATTTTCTTCGCCTATTACAAAAGGCTTTTGTGTTAAATTTTGTATAAAACCTTGAATTTTTAAATCTTCCACCAATGAAGGATTTAAACCCAAGCATAATAATTCACTAAAGTGCTCATAACTACGCTCTTCAAGTTTAACTAAGAGTTTTTTAATCACGCTATCATAATCATCATATTTGCTAATGCCATATTTACGAGCTTGTTCTTCTAAATTATTTTCATCATAATTTCTTTCAAGCTCTTTCCATTTTTTGGTAAGCAAGTAAATACTTTCACTATCCATAGTTTTAGAAATTCTAATCGAAGTCACCTTAGCCAAATCTCTTATCTTTTTATCCTTACTTATTTGCAAAGTTTTAGATATGGTATATAAAAAATCAAAAAATTCACTAAATTGTTTTCCGCTTTGTCTATTTAAAACAGAAATTAAAAAACTAATTAGTTCTTCTAAACTTCTTATAGTTTTAGAATTTAATTCTTGTTGATAAATCGGTAAAAGCAAGGTTTTGTATTTGTCAAGTTTAGCTTTATTTGAGCTTGTGATACCATATTTTAAAGATAATTCTTCAAAAATTTCCGTATAATTTTCAGGAGTTGGTTTTAGTTTTCTTTCTTTTAATGCAATTAAAGTTTGCTTTGCCATTTCATTAGTATTTGGAATCACGTTTTTGCCCTTTAATAGCAATTACGGAAATAAACTCATCAAATGCCTCGCTTGAAGCTGCTCGAATAGCCTCATACCTTGCAGAATCACTAATAATACTATTTGGAGAAATTTCAAAATTATAACTTCCACTTGTACTAAAAGCCTGACTTGAACCATCTTTAAAGACAACATTAAAATCTAAATTTAATTTAGCTTTATAACTAATGACATAGCCATTTTTATCATAAGCTAAAGGAATAAATTCTAAATTATTCATTTTAACATTAATTACATCATCTGCCTCGTGTTTTAAAGCAAGTTTACGCCCTAATTTTGAAATTACCATTTCTTTTAAAGTATCGGCAACATAGATGCTATTTTTTGGGTCTTGTTGACTTAATTCAACATTAACATAAACTTTCTCATCGAAAATATTATTAGCAATCTTTGATGTAGGAACATATCCACAAGCACCTAAAAATAAACCTATGCAAAAAATTAAAATCTTTTTCATTTAATCACTAGATTAACTAGCTTTCCTTCCACATAAATTTCTTTAACTATATTTTTACCTTCAAGCCATTTAGCAGTATTTTCTTTTGCAAAAGTTAAAATTTCTTCTTTACTCGCACTACTTGAAATTTCAAATTCAGCCCTTTTTTTACCATTAATACTTACAGCCAAATTTAAAGTATCTTTTACAAAAACCTCTTCTTTAAGTTCTAATTTTTTGAAATTTTTACATTTAAAAAGCTCCTCGCTAAGCTCAAAACAAACATGAGGAATAATAGGCTCTAAAATATTTAAAATAATATAAAAAGCCTCTTGCTCCAAAGCTTCATTTTTACAAAGCGCTAAAGCATTTAAAGCTTCCATGCAAGCTGCAATTAAAGTATTAAAAGCAAAACTTTGATGATAAACTTCAAAAGATTTTTTCAAAGCTTCATACACTTTTAATCTTGCATATTTTTCTTCTTTGTTTAAATTTTCTTGTTTTAATTCTACAAGCTCACCTTTTTTAACATTTTGCGCCCTATCATAGAGTTTACAAATAAATCTATAAGCCCCTTCAACCGCATCATCATTCCATTCAAGCTCTTTAGCCGGAGGTGCGGCAAAAAGTATAAAAAGTCTTGCGGTATCAGCACCGTATTTTTCTATAATCTCATCAGGATCTACAACATTGCCTTTTGATTTTGACATTTTAGCACCATCTTTTAACACCATACCCTGAGTTAAAAGTCTATCAAAAGGTTCATTTTGTATTAAATAACCCAAGTCTCTTAAAGCTTTTTGGAAAAATCTCGCATAAAGTAAATGCAAGATTGCATGTTCAATACCACCTATATATTGATCCACACTCATCCAATACTTCACACTTTTTTCATCTAAAGCTTTTTCCTGCCAAGTTTTCTCATCACTTGCAAAACGTGTAAAATACCAAGAACTTTCAAAAAAAGTATCTAAAGTATCGCTTTCTTTTTGAGCCTCTTTGCCACATTTGGGACAAATACAATTTTTCCAAGTTGGATGTTTATCAAGTGGATTGCCCTCTCCTGTAATTTGCACATCTTCAGGCAGAGTAATAGGTAAATTTTCTAGTTTTTGAGGTACTATACCACAGCTTTGACATTTAATCATAGGAATAGGCGCACCCCAATATCTTTGACGCGAAACACCCCAATCACGAATTTTAAAATTTACAACCCTTTTTCCTATATTTTTAGCTTCAAACTGAGAAATAATTTTTAATCTTGCCTCATTACAATCAAGATTATCAAATTCTTGACTATGGATTAATTTTCCTGATTTTTGCGTATAAGGTAAATTTTCTTGAGTTTGAATAACTTGTTTGATGGCAAGATTATATTTTGTTGCAAATTCAAAATCTCTTTCATCATGAGCTGGAACAGCCATAACCGCTCCACTACCATAATCAGCCAAGACAAAATTAGCCACCCATAAAGGAATTTTTTCTCCGCTTAAAGGATGAATGGCATAAATTCCTAAAAAATAACCTTCTTTTTCAGAACTTTGTCTTTCTCTTGGGCTTTGATTTTGAATAGTTTTGATTTTATTTAATACATCTTGATTTAATAAATTTTGCGAAAGCAAATTTTGAACAATCTTATGTTCTGGAGCTAAAGCGATATACGAAACTCCATAAATTGTATCTGCTCTTGTAGTAAAAACTTCTAAAGAACTTTCTTTGGTTTTTTGCTTGCTTTCTTCGTCTAAATTTAAAGAAAATTCCAAACCTTCGCTTTTACCAATCCAATTTTCTTGCATAGTTAAAACTTGATTAGGCCATTTATCTTTTAATTCTTCTAAATCTTTTAAAAGTTCCTCAGCATAAGCAGTGATTTTTACATAATAACCTGGCATTTTTTTCTGCACCACTTCATGACCACAACGCCAACATTTTCCGTCTTCAACTTGCTCATTAGCCAAAACCGTTTGATCTTGCTCACACCAATTCACATTTGCTTCTTTAGTGTAAATCAAACCTTTTTCAAACATCTTAATAAAAAATTCTTGCTCAAATTTTGTATAAAGTGGATCTGAAGTAGCAAGCATTCTTTTTTTAGAAAAAGAAAAACCTAAAGAAAAAAGTTCTTTTTTCATATAAGCTATATTTTCATAAGTCCATGACTTAGGATGAATTTTATGTTTAATAGCTGCGTTTTCAGCAGGCATACCAAAGCTATCAAAACCTATAGGATGTAAAACATTAAATCCTATCTTGCGATAATATCTTGCTAAAGCATCACCTATAGTATAATTTCTTACATGCCCCATGTGAATGCGTCCGCTAGGATAAGGAAACATCGATAAAATATATTTTTTAGGCAAATTTAAATCATCTTTTGGCTCAAAATATTCATTTTCATCCCAAATTTTTTGCCATTTTTTTTCTATTAAACTTGCTTCATAAGCCATAAATTCTCCTTACACTGTTCCTTTTTCATACATTGCACGATTGCGTTCTTTATCTTGTTTTCTTTTTGCTTTTTCAATTTCTTTATTTCTAAACTCAAGCACACTAAATTTAAACCATAATAATGTCGGACTTGCAACAAAAATAGAGCTTAAAGTTCCCGCTATAATACCTACAATTAAAGCCAAAGAAAATCCTTGTATCATTTCCCCGCCAAAGAAATAAAGTATCACAACGGTTGCTAAAGTTAACCCTGAAGTTAAAACCGTTCTTGATAAAGTTGCTGAAACACTTTCATTGATAATAGGTGCAAGTTCGGTTTTTTTACTTGTTTTAATGCCTTCTCTGATTCTATCAAAAATAATAATTGTATCATTCAAAGAGTACCCAAGCACAGTTAAAACAGCAGCCAAGGTATCTAGATTGACATCAATTTTAAATAAAGAAATTGCCCCTAAAGTAATCACAACATCATGAATTTCACTGATTATAGCCGCGAGAGCAAAACGCCACTCAAAACGCAACGCTATATAAATTAAAATTGCTATCAAAGATACAGCTATAGCCATAAGTCCTTTATTTCTAAGTTCATCACCTACTTTTGGACCTACCACATCAGCACGACGCACTTCAAATTTTCCCGTATCCTTTAAAAGAGTGCTTATATGCTCACCTATATCATTGCTTACATTATCATTACTTCCTAAAAAGCGTATGGTTACTTCTTCATTGCTTCCAAATTCAGTTACAGATAAATTTTGAAAAGTTCCTTGATTTTCTAAAATTTCTCGAATTTGTGTTATAGGAGCCGCATTTTCATATTTAAGCTGAACTAAAGTTCCTCCGCTAAAATCAATACCATATTGCAAACCCCTATCCCAAAGCAAATAAATAGAACCAAAAAACAAAATAAAAGAAAGAGAAATAGCAGCAAAACGCATTCTCATAAAATCATAAATTTTCTTTTCGCTAAAAAACTGCATTATCTTCTCCTATAGCCAAACCAAAATCTTGTATTATTACTTTTTTCTATGCGTTGCATAAAATAATCAAACATTCCATGAGTTCCTAAAATAGCTGTAATCATAGAAACAACGATACCAATTCCCAAAGTCACAGCAAAACCTTTAACTGCTCCTGTTCCATAGGCATAAAGTGCTACCGAAGTAACTAAAGAAGTGATATTTGAATCTATAATCGCACTCATAGCATTTTTATAACCTTGCTCTATACTAGCTCTTATATTTACTCCATCTCGCAAGAGTTCTCGTATGCGTTCATTGATAATCACATTTGCATCTACTGCCATACCCACAGTTAAAACAAGTCCTGCCATCCCTGGTAAAGTTAAAGTTGCTCCAAACATAGCCATAACAGCCACTACTACCAAAACATTAACTAACATTGCAATATTTGCAAAAATTCCTGCCACACCGTAATACATCATCATAAATATTACAATAAAAACCGATGCACCAATTAAGGCTATCATACTCATTTTAATACTATCAGCACCTAAAGATGGTCCTATACTTCTTTGTTCAAGTAATTTTACAGGCGCAAGCAAAGCTCCACTTCTTAAAGCTACCGCCACATCACGCGCTTCTTCTTGGGTAAAAGCTCCACTGATTTGCCCACTACCTCCACCTATGCGTTCATTGATAGATGGGGCAGAATACACTTTATTATCAAGTACAATAGCAAGACGCTTTCCAACATTTGCTCCTGTATAATCAGCAAATTTTTTAGAACCCTCGGCATTTAAAGTAAAATTAATCACAGGATAATTACTCTTATCACTAATCCCTACTCTAGCATCAGTAAGCATAGATCCATCTAAAATAGGTATGCTTTTTAAGGTATATTTTAAATTTGGATTTCTAGAATCAGGCACTAAAATCAGTCCATAACTCGCAGCCTCAGCGTCGCTCATTGTGGAAGCTTGACCCATTTTAGAATCATCAACTTCCATAAGTTGTAAATGTGCTGCTTTTGTGATGCGTTCTTTTGCTCTTAGTTCATCTTCTTTGGTTTTAATCCCTGCAAGTTCAACCAAAATCTTATCATCACCTTGTTTAGCAACTGTTGGCTCTGCTAAACCAAATTGATCAAGCCTATTTCTTATGGTTTCAACTGCTTGCAAAAGTGCAAAATTTTCTATATTTTTTACTTCTTCTGAGGTAAAAGAAATTTTATAGTGCATATTTTCACTTTGTATATTAATTCCTTTTATTTCTTTAAGCAAATTTTCAACTTTTGCAATATCCGCATTATCAAGCAAAGTAAATTCTAAAATATCATCATGGGTATTTAAGCCATCATTTAAAATATTTTCTTTATTAAAAGAATAACTCAATGAAGATGCAATTGATTTTATCTTAGATTTTACAGCTTCTTCATTATCTACACCTAAGAGCATATAAAGCCCACCTTGCAAATCAAGCCCTAAATTAATCTTCGCACCACGTTCTGACTGCAAAAAAGAAGGGAGTGAAAAAGCTACTCCAAAAATAAATACCGCTATAAAAATAATCAAGCGATAATTGATTTTAGAATTACGCATCAATTTTCTTTGCTATAAATTCTCTTGAAATTTTTGCAGTAACATTGTCTTCATTAAGCTTAACTTTGATAAAATCCTCCTCTGGTTTTACGACTTCACAAATAAGTCCGCCATTAGTGATGATTTTATCTCCCTTTTGCAAAGACTCAAGCATTTGTTTATGTGCTTTTGCTTGTTTTTGTTGCGGTCTGATCACCAAGAAATAAAAAATTGCAAATAACACTACAAGAGGTAACAATGAAGTTAAAATTGAATTTTCTGCCATATTTTTCCTTTATTCCAAAAAAATTAAACACTAATTCTATCATTTTTAAAATAATAAAAGTCTTTTTTATTGCAATTTTACTTTCAAATTCTATTTATCTATCATTTTTTGAAAATATTTTTACACAAACCATTAGCCCGTTTTTAGCTATTTGGGGGTTAGTTTTACTCCTAAAAAGTAAAACTTCTAAACAATATTTTTGGATAGGTTTTTTTGTAGGGATTCTTTGGTTTTGGTGGATTGCTTTATCTTCAATTTATTTTAATCTAAACTATTTAGTACCAATTATACCAATTATCATTGGTTTTATTTATGGACTACTTTTTAGATTATGTTATTTATTAAAATTTGATTTTTTAAGACTTTGTGGAATTTTTTGCATAAGTTTTATCCATCCTTTAGGATTTGATTGGCTTAATTGGGGAATTTTTACAGTTTATGGTTTTTTTGACCCAAGTTATCGTGGCATTATTTGCATATTTTTAATAGCATATTTCATCTATGAGGGTTATATATCAAGATATTATAAAATAGCAATTATTCTTGTTTTATTCTTTAGTGGATTTCAATATAATGAAAAACAAGCTCAAACTCTTAATTTAAACTACAAACTCATCAATACTAATATCTCTCAAGATCAAAAATTTTTACAAGAAAATTTAAAATCAAATTCTGATATCCTAATTCAAGATATATTTCAAGCTATAAATGAAAAAAAAGAACTTGTAATCTTGCCTGAAACCGCTTTTGCTTTTGATTTAAAAAATACCAAATATGAACTTATGCTTAAAGAATTATCTTATAAAATTACCATTATTACGGGAGCATTTTATACTGAAAAAGAGCATACTTACAATAGCACGTATATCTTTAAAAAAGGCAATGTCTATATTTTAAATAAGCATTTTTTAGTTCCCTTTGGTGAAGAAATTCCATTTTTTAAAGACTTAATAAAAAAATATTTTCTTAAAAATATTGAAGAATTTTCCCAAGGTCCTATACAAAGCAAATATAAATTAGACAATCAAATTATTACAAATGCAATTTGTTATGAAGCTACCAAAGAACAAAACTATCAAAATTCACAAATTATTATAGCTCTAAGCAACAATGCTTGGTTTAATAATAGCAGCGAATACAAACTCCAACAACTCTTAATGAAATTTTATGCAAGTAAATATGGGGTTAGTGTTTATCATGCTACAAATGGTAAAGAGAATATAGTTATACTCCCTAAAAAGCTTTTAAGTAAAGATTGGAAAAAATTTATCCAAAGAAATATTTAATGATAAAAAATAATATTAAAATTTTAATTTTAAAGTAATTTAAGTTATTTTATATTATAATTCTGTCAAATAATATTTTGACTTAGAGGGGTTTTTGCCCCAAAGCTAAATTAATTTAGCTTCCTTCCTAACTTTTATATTTATGGGGGATATTGAAAAATATCCCTCTAAGTCAAAAATTAATACAACTTCATTAATTCTTTATAATTATACAAGCCTTATTTAAGCTTGTATAATATTGTTAATTTTTTAAAGCAGCTTTTTAAACTGTTCTAGAGCATCAAGTTGTTCCCAAGGATAGTCCTTTTGTCCTACTTGCCCACGAGCCGCTACGTCCGCATAAAGAAAAGTTTCTTTACTTGGTTTATCCAGATGAAATTTATCACGGATCCAATTTGGCGTTAAAGAGAAGTTTTGCATAACAAAATCACTTAAAACATCATCATTTACACTGGTATTTGTGCCCATACAATCCACACTTACCGAAGTAGGTTTTGCAACACCTATAGCATAACTAAGTTGAACAATACATTTTTTAGCAAGCCCTGCTGCAACTATATTTTTAGCTAGCCATCTACCTGCATAAAGTCCACTTCTATCAACTTTAGTATAATCTTTGCTTGATTGTGCGCCACCACCTATTGGAGAATAACCTCCAAAACTATCTACTATAAGTTTTCTTCCTGTTAAACCACTATCATGTAAAGAAGAATGATTAATATATTTACCAGTTGGATTGATTAAAATTCTAGTCTTATTAGGATCAAAAAGTTCTTTTGGTAAATTACTATCTAAGATAAGTTTCATCACCAAAGATCTTAAATCTTCTATTTTCATACTTTCAACACAAGGCGCAGAAACTACTATAGTATGAATACTTTGCGGTTTGCAATTTTCAAAATTCGCCTTAGTGCCATAATCAATAGTTACTTGAGTTTTAATATCCACGCCAAGTTCGTGTGGATTTGCTTTTGCATAAGCGTAGACTTTATCACATAGCATTCTTGCATAGCTAATGGCTGCTGGCATGTATTCTTCAGCCTCACAACTTGCAAAACCAAACATAATGCCTTGATCACCTGCTCCTGTTTCGCCATCTTCTTGATCAACACCTTGATTGATATCAGGGCTTTGTTCATTTAAAAACACCATAACATCAACTTCATCAGGATGCAAACACTGCTCTTTGTTAAAATGCCCTGCCCCATCATAACCAATGTTTTTTAAAACATCTTTAACTAAATTATCGTAATCAGCTTTACTAAGTTTGTGATTTGACTTAACTTCGCCTCCTATCACAACCTTATTTCCTGCGACAAAAACCTCACTCGCCACCCTTGAATTTTTGTCATTTTTCAAGAGTATATCCACTATCGTATCAGCGATTATATCAGCGCACTTGTCTGGATGACCTGCACTTACGACTTCTGAAGTGAATAGATACATAAAAAGTCCTTTCATTTAAAATGAACCACAATTGTATCCAAATAAACTTATCAAAGCTTGATAAATTAAAAATTCTCTAAAATTAAGCAAAAATTAGCTAAAATCAACTTCTGATATAAAAAATATTTAAAAGGTTTTTATGTTTTCTAAAATCATTCAAAGCTACGCTAAAGGCAACCTCATAGTTCAAATTTGCATAGGTATAGTACTAGGAATACTTATAGGCATTAGTTCTAAAGAAATATCTGAAATTGCAAATTTACTCGGAATACTTTTTACAAGTGCCTTAAAAGCTATCGCTCCTATGCTTGTTTTTGTTTTGATTTTAACTTCAATTTGCACTAAAGATTTTTCTCAAAGTGGTGCTAAGATCAAAAATATTATCATTTTATATATAGTAGGCACCTTTCTTGCTTCAGCTTGTGCGGTTCTTGCTAATTTTTTCTTTCCTGTAAAGCTTGTTTTAGATGGAATTCAAACCGCTACAAACTCATCTCCAACCCACATGAGTGAGATTTTTAAAGATCTTTTATTTAAAATTGTCGATAATCCTATAAATGCTCTTTCAAGTGGGAATTATTTAGGAATTTTAACCTGGGCAATAGCTGGAGGCATAGCATTAAAACACTGCTCTAACGAAGTAAAACAAGTTTTTATAGATATCAATGAAGGGGTTTTGAAAATTGTTAAATTTGTAGTAAAACTTGCTCCTTTTGGAATTTTTGGACTTGTGGCTAATTCTGTAGCACAAACAGGAGCACAAGGCTTACTAAGCTATATAAAACTTTTATTTTTACTTGTAGCTACTATGCTTTTTGTTACTTTTGTTATCAATGCCTTAATAGTTTTTTTTTATACAAGAAAAAATCCTTTTCCTTTGATTTTTATCTGCTTAAGACACAGTGCATTTTTTGCTTTTTTCACAAGAAGTTCAGCGGCAAATATCCCTGTTAATATGGCACTTTGCGCCAAACTTGGCATAGATAAAGAATTTTATGGCATTTCTATACCTTTAGGAGCTACTATCAACATGGCAGGAGCGGCAGTTACTATAGCTATTTTAAGTCTTACTACAGCCAATACCGTTGGTATAGAAATCAGTCTTTTGCAAGCCCTTTTATTAAGCATTATTGCCACCTTTGCAGCTTGCGGGGCTAGCGGAGTTGCGGGTGGATCCTTACTGCTTATACCTTTGGCTTGTTCTTTATTTAATATAGACTATGATATTGCTATGAAGGTAGTTGCCATAGGTTTTATTATAGGGGTTATTCAAGATAGTGTTGAAACTGCTTTAAATAGTTCTACAGATGTTCTTTTTACAGCAATTTGTTCTAAAAATGAATTAAATTACAATATCAAATAAGGTAAAAGTATTGCGTCATCTCATCACTACAAAAGATTTTAATAAAGTCGAAATTATGGAGCTTTTTAAAGAAGCAAGTGATTTCTTAGATGAAAAACCTAGAACTTTTCTTAAAGGAAAAAGTATCACGACAATTTTTTTTGAAAACTCTACACGCACCCTTTCATCTTTTGAAAGCGCTGCAAGAAGATTAGGCGCTAGGGTTTTACGCCTTGATGTTTCAAGATCAAGCTCTAGCAAAGGAGAAACTCTTTATGATACTGCTGCTAATTTAGATGCCATGAGTCCTAATGCTATTGTTGTAAGACACGCAAACTCAGGAGTTCCTTTGATATTAGCAAAGCATATGCATTGTCCAGTTGTTAATGGAGGAGATGGAAAACACGCCCATCCTACCCAAGCTTTGCTAGATTTATTCACTATTTATAATCATTTTCAAGGCGATGTCGAAGGTAAGAAAATTTGCATCGTAGGTGATATCAAAAATTCCCGCGTTGCAGCGTCCAATATAGAACTTTTAAGCAGATTTAATCTTGATATCACCCTAGTAGCTCCACCACATTTTATGCCTAATACCCATCTTAAAAAACATTATAAGCTTGATGAGAATATCATAGCAAATTCAGATATTATCATGAGTCTTAGAACACAAACAGAAAGACATAATAAAACCGTTTACGCTTCACTTAAAGACTATGCAAATGATTTTTGTATTCAAAAAAGCTTAGCAAAAGATAAAAAGCTTATTTTACTACATCCAGGCCCTGTAAATCGCAATATTGACATAAGCGATGAAATGATGAGCGATGAAAGAACTTTAGTTTTAAAACAAGTTAAAAATGGAGTGGCCATTAGAATGGCTGTTCTTAAAAAACTCATATTAGAAAATGAAGGATAAAAAATGTTAGAATGGGATTTAAGTGCTTTATTCCACGATAAAGAAGCATTACAAAATTTTACACAAGATCAAATCCAACAAAGTTTAAATTTCAAAAAAAACTATGAAAATAAACTTTATACATTAAATGCTAATGAGTTTTTACAAGCTTTAAAAGATTATGAAAATTTAAATCAAGCCCTTGGCAAAATCATGACTTATGCTTATTTACTTTTTGCTAAAAACACTCAAAATGGTTCTTTTTATGCACAATACGAAGAAGAATGCAAAAAAATAGAAGAAAATTTACTCTTTTTCGAGCTTGAATTTTGTGAGTTAGCTCCTGAAAAAAGTCAAGAATTTACAACTTTTTGTAAAGATTATGATTTTTATCTTTCTAATTTATTGCAAAACAAACGCTATAATCTTAGCAAAAACGAAGAACGCATTATGCTCTATCTTTCAAATACAGGTGCAAATGCTTTTAGTAGGCTTTTTGATGAAAGTATGAGTGCTTTAAAAATCCCTTTTGAAGGTAAAAAACTTAGCGAAGAAGAAATTCTAAGCAAAATGTATGACGAAGATAGAAAGATACGCAAAAAAGCTGCTAAAAAATTCAGTAAAGTTTTGCAAAAAAATAGCAGACTTTTAAGTTTTATTATCAATATGATAAAAACAGAAAGAAAAAATATAAGCTTATTAAGAGGTTATGAAAATGCTGAAATTTCAAGACATATCAGCAATCAAATTTCGCAAAAAAGCGTTGATTCCTTGATAGCAAGTGCGCAAAAACATTTTAACTTAGTATCGCAATTTTACAAAAGAAAAAAACAAATTTTGGGCTATGATGAGCTTAAAGACTATGATAGATATGCACCCATAGGAAAAGAAGCAAGTTTTGATTTTAAAACAAGTAAAAATATTGTTTTAGAGGCATTTCAAGCTTTTTCTTCTCAATTTTATGATATAGCAAAAAATGCTTTTGATCAAGGCTGGATTGATGTTTATCCACAAGAAAATAAACAAGGGGGTGCTTTTTCACATTCTGCAACTTCTGATGCACATCCTTTTGTTTTATTAAACTACACCGATAAAAGGCGTGATCTTTTTACACTTGCACATGAATTAGGACACACCATCCATCAAAAACTTTCTTATAATGTAAGCTATTTAAATCAAAACACGCCTTTAACCACCGCAGAAACAGCTTCAGTTTTTGCTGAAATGCTCGTATTTGATTTTATTAAAGATAAGTTAAAAAAAGAAGAACTCCTATCTTTATATGCAAATAAAATCGAAGATATTTTTGCAACTTTTTATAGACAAATTAATTTTACTTGTTTTGAAAGACGCTTACATGCTCAAGAAAATGAACTTAGCACCGAAGAAATCAATAAAATTTGGATGGAAGAATCTCAAAAGATGTTTCAAGACAGCGTAAAACTTACAAAAAATTATGCTTCTTGGTGGAGTTATATTCCTCATTTTATCCATTCTCCTTTTTACTGCTATGCTTATGCTTATGCTCAACTTTTAGTTTTAGCTCTTTATGGACTTTACAAAAGAAAAAAATGTGAAAATTTTAAAGAACTCTATATCAAAATGCTTTCTTTGGGTGGAAGCGTGAGTCCAAAAGAACTAGTAGGAATGTTTGGATTTGATATAGAAGATGAAGATTTTTGGGAAATAGGCATAAAAGAAATTCAAAAACTCATCAATGAATTTATGGAGTTACAATCATGCTAGAAACAATCTTAAAAAATGAAAATTTTATCCATACCATGCAAAAGCATTGCTATGAAGTTATTTCACATCTTATAGAAGAAAATATAGAATTTTCTATAGTTGCAAATACAAATTTCATAGATTTTAACCCTGAACTTCCCAAAGAGCTTGATGTTAAACAAAATCCTTATGCTCTTTTTGCTCTTGGAGGATACACCTTTGAATCCATACAACTAAATAAAGATTTCATTCAATTTCACGCAGGTTTTGGAAATGATGATTTTGATAGTTTTGTAAAGGTTGATTTAGGAGCTATCACGCAAATTCAAATAGAAAATAGCATTTTATTTGTTAATTTTAGCCTTTATAAACGCGAAGATAGTAAAAATTTACAAAAATCTAAAAATATATTTTTAAATAATCCAAAAAATAAAGATATTTTCAAAAAATGAATCTATTTGAAGATTTAAATGATAGTCAAAAACAGGCAGTAAGCCACATTGATGGAGCTATGCTTATCCTAGCAGGTGCAGGTAGTGGAAAAACTAAAACTATTACTACTCGTCTTGCTTATCTTATCGGTGAAGTAGGCATCCCCTCGCATAACACTCTTACTCTTACTTTTACAAATAAAGCAGCTAGTGTTATGCGTCATAGAGCATTAAATTTTCTACAAGGCAATCACAATCCTTTGCTTTGCACCTTTCATAAATTTGGACTTTTATTTTTAAAACTCCATTTTGAAAGATTGGAGCGTAAAAATAGTTTTATTGTTATCGATACAGATGATACAAAAAAAATAATTAAAGACTTAATCCATGATAAAAACAAAGATAATGTCTATGATATTATCAAATACATATCTTATTGCAAAAATGAAGGCAAAAGAGTAAGCAATGTCTTTGAAGATTTAAATTTACTAAAAGAACATAATTTTGAAAAATATCAAAATGAATACAAATTTGCCAACTATTACCGTGCTTATGAAGAATACTTATTAAAACAAAATTTTGTAGATTTTGATGATCTTTTATTGCTAAGCAATCTCATTTTGGAAAATGATATAAATTTTGCCAAAGAACAAAGCTTACTTTATAATTACATTACAGTTGATGAGTATCAAGATACTAATACCTTGCAATATAAAATTCTAAAAAATCTATGTTGTATGCATGAAAATATCACAGTTGTTGGTGATGATGATCAAAGTATTTATAGTTGGCGTGGAGCAAAAATTGAAAATATTTTAAATTTTCAAAACGATTTTAAAAATGTTAAACTTGTAAAACTTGAACAAAACTATCGTTCAGTAGGGACTATTTTACAAGCAGCAAATAATCTCATATCTCACAATGAGCAACGACTTGGAAAAACTTTAATCTGCACTAAAGATACTGGGGAAAATATTAAAATATTAAAAAACGAAAACGAAAAAGATGAAGGTTTATATATCGCTCAAGAAGTGAAAAAATTGCTAAATTCTGGAGTAGAAGCTAAAGAGATCGCCGTTTTATTTCGAGTTAATGCACTATCAAGAGCAATAGAAGAAGCATTTATGAAGGAAAAAATTTCTTATAAACTGCTTAGCGGTATGCGTTTTTATGAAAGATTAGAAATAAAAGATTTAATCTCGTATCTTAGACTTATCTTAAATCCAAACGATGATTTGTCATTTAGGCGTATTATTAATCGCCCTAAAAGATCCATAGGAGAAAAAGCCCTAAAAAATTTAGAAGAATATGCAAAAAAACGTCAAATTTCACTTTTTGATGCCTTATGTGAAAGCGATGGCGGTGTAGGAATTTTAACAACAAAAAAAGCACAAAATGAAGCAAATATTTTTATACAAAATATTCACACTCTAAAAAGCTACGATAATGCAAAAAAGGTTTTTGATAATATAGAAGAATTATTTAAAATCAAAGATTATTTTTCAGAGCAAGATGATGGAGATGAAAGAATCAGAAATCTTGATGAGTTTTATGCTAATCTAAGAGAAAAACTCAAAGAAGATCCCGAAGCTTCTTTAGAAGATCTACTTAGTGAAATTTCTTTATTAAGTGATCAAGATAATTTAGATGAAGAATGTGTTTGCTTGATGAGTATTCATGCTAGCAAAGGTTTGGAATTTGATTATGTTTTTATAATAGGCTTTGATGAAGGATTTTTTCCTTTAAATAGCGAAGAAAATCTCGAAGAAGAACGCCGTCTTGCTTATGTTGCCATCACTCGCGCCAAAAAATTTCTCACAATAAGTGTTGCAAATTCTCGTTTTTATCATGGTTCAAGAGCAAATATCAATCCTAGTCGCTTCTTAGAAGAAAGTAAATTAATCAATGAAAAATCAAAAAATCAAAATATACAAAAAACTAGCTTTTGTAAAGGAGATCTAGTTAAACATAAAATTTTTGGCATTGGCAGGGTTGTTGAAGTTAATAAAAGAGGAAAAGAGGAACAGCTTAATATTAATTTTGGCGGCATAATGCGTGTAATCATGGCAAGCTTTGTGGAAAAAGCAGTATGAACAAGATCTTTGCAGCCTTTAAACCAAGGGGTTTGAGCTCTAATGCCTTTTTAAGCACTTTAAAGAAAAAATATAAAAATAAAAAAGCAGGATATTCTGGCACTCTTGATCCTTTCGCCAAAGGGATTTTAATCGTTGCATTTGGACAATACACAAAACTTTTCCGTTTTTTAAAAAAAACTCCAAAAACCTATAAAGCTACTTTATGGCTTGGAGTTTACTCCTTAAGTCTTGATGATCAAAATATAAAAGAAATTAAAAATATAAAAGAATTTGATCTTGCAAATTTACAACAAATCGTTGATCAAATGCAAGGAATTATCTCCTATACACCACCGCAATTTAGCGCCAAAAGAATCAATGGAACTCGCGCCTATGAACTTGCAAAAAAAGGTATAGAAGTAAATTTAAAACCTTGTCAAATGGAAGTATTTGATTGCAAGATCTTAAGCTATAATCATCCTTTTTTAAATATTGAAATCACAGTCAGTGAAGGTGCTTATATAAGATCTTATTGCGAACTTTTTGCTAGAAAACTAGGTATTAATGCGACTTTAAGCTCTTTAGAGCGCATTAAAGAAGGCAAATTTGTTTATAATAATGAGAAAAGCTTAAATGTGTTAAAATACATTAACCTAAAGCCAAATTTTATCAAGGATTTAAATAAACTCGAAAATGGTGCTAAAATTTTTGTCGAAGAATTAGAATTTCATGATGAAGGAGATTATTATATTGAAACAGAAAAATATTTTAGCATAATTAATATTAAAGAAAATACAGTAAAATATCTTCTAAATAAGGTTGAAAAATGTTAATATTATCAAGAAAAGAAAATGAAAGTATAATTATCGGAGAAGGTATAGAAATCAAAGTCGTTCAAACAGGGAAAGGATATGCCAAAATAGGTATAGAAGCTCCAAAATCCCTTATGATACTTAGAAAAGAACTTGTTCAACAAGTAAAGGATGAAAATTTGCATTCTGTTGTTCAGAATGATATTAAACTTGATGACTTAAGCAAAAAACTAATCAAATGAAAGCTTACGCTAAAGCAAATATTTTTTTAAAACTTACCGGTTTTGACTCAAGAAAATATCATCTTTTAGAATCACGATTTATACTTTTAAAAGATGTTTTTGATGAGCTTGAGCTTGTTGATAAAGAATCAGATTCTAAAAAAGAATTTGAAATCATTAGTAATTTTAAATGCGAAAATAATATTATTCAAAAGGCTTATTTGCTACTTTCTAGAAGATATAATAACGAATTAAAAGAATTATTTAGCAAAAAAAGTCTAAAACTCACAAAAAATATCCCAGTATGTGCTGGGCTTGGTGGTGGAAGTAGCGATTGTGCGAGTTTTTTACTACTAATAAATGAAACCCTAAATTTAAAATTAAACCTACAAGAACTTATAAATTTAAGCATACAACTAGGAAGTGATATTGCCTTTTTTTTAAGTGGCTTTCACTCTGCTAATGTAAGTAGCTGTGGCGAAATTATAGAAGAATTTGAAGATGACATACCTAATTTAAAATGGACTTTTCCACAAATATCTTGCCAAACTAAAGCTGTTTATGATGAATTTGATAGAGGAATATTTGACTTTCAAAAAAACAATAATCAAGCGCAAATATACAAAAAACTCAGCACAAAAGAGTTGTTACAAAATTTTAAAAACAAAGAATTAAATGATTTATTTACTCCTTGTGCAACTTTATATCCTAAAATGAAGTCTTACTTACAAGAAGATTTTTTTCTAAGCGGTAGCGGTAGTAGTGTTTTTAAGGTTGATCGATGAAAATTATTGCGAGAAATAAAAAAGCTTTATTTGATTATAGCATCATAGAACGCTTTGAAGCCGGAATTGTCCTTAAAGGAAGTGAAGTTGTAGCCTTAAGGGCAGGAAGAGCAAATCTTAAAGACTCTTTTGTTCGCATTATAAAAAATGAGATTTTTTTACTTAATTCTCATATTTCATTACTTCATACTACACATTCTTTCTATAAACACGAAGAAAGAGGCGCTAGAAAGCTTTTAATACATAGAAAGCAAATTGATAAATTATTAGGTAAAGTAAGTATAGAAGGATATACTATCGTTGCATTAGATCTTTATTTTAACACGAAAAATAAAGTAAAAGCCACTCTTGCTTTAGCTAAAGGGAAAAATTTACACGACAAGCGTGAAACTTTAAAGAAAAAGCAAGCCGATTTAGAAGCTAGAGCTGCTATGAAAAATTATAAATAAAGGAAATTAAATGAAAAAAATTTTAACCCTATTTTTAATAAGTTTAGCATTTTTTCTTAATGCTTGCTCCAAAGAAGAAGAAATTCAAAATGATTTTATGTTTGAAGAGTATCACAAAGGAGATAAAATAGTCTTAAATAGTGTAAATGGTGGAAGCAAAACTTTAATAAGAACAGATAAAGGTTTTGTGGTAGAAGGAGAGGAAGGAAAAGTTCTAATGTTTGATTTTTTTGGCACTTTTTGCACCCCATGCAAAGAAGAAGCTTTAGATCTTAGCAAACTTTGGAAAAATAATTCTAGCAAATTTATCATTATAGGACTTACACATTTTGAAGATGTTAGCGATGAAACAGTTAAAAAATTCGCAGATGATTATGGTGCTTACTATTTTCTAAGCAATGGCAGTTCTAATGATCGTATTATTGCTCAAATTTTAAAAGATATAGACTATCAAAATATGGAGCAACTTCCTTTTAAAGTTGTTTTAAAAAATGGAATTTATCAAAAAATAAGCGATTACTGGAATAATAATACTCCAACAAATTTTTATCTTGGCAAAATTCCAACAGAACTCATGCAAGAAGATTTAAATAAAATCTACAAAGGAAAATAATGCCAAAAACCCAAACTCTAGAGCAGACAAAACTTAGTGAACCAAAAATGTATAAAGTTATACTCTTAAATGATGATGTAACAACCATGGATTTTGTCATAGAAATTTTGATGAATATTTTTCATCAAAACCTTGAAAAAGCAAGTCAAACAATGTTAGAAATTCATCACAATGGTTCTGGAATTTGTGGCATTTACACTCAAGAAATAGCTCTTTCAAAACAAAAAAAAGTTATAGATGCGGCTAAACTTGCTAATTTTCCACTACAAGCAAAGGTAGAAGAAGAATGAAATACCAAGAAAATTTACAAAAATATCTTGATAATGCCAAAAATCTAAGCTTAATAAACCACCATGAATTTGTTACCTGTGAGCATGTACTGTTTGCATTACTAAAACTAAGCACTGATTTTAAGGATATATTTGAAGAATTTTCAGATGGAGATCTTGAACTTCTAGAAACTGAATTAAAAAATTACATTTCTCAAAACAATCAAATTATTAAACAAGAAATAGAACCTACAATATCTGTTGTTTTAGATGAAATCTTACTTTCACTTAAAAATAAAAATAATGAAATTAAAATTATAGATTTTTTAGAAAAGCTCATACAGGATTCAAGAAGTTATTCTAGCTATCTCTTAAAAAAACACAACATAAATCTTAACAAAATTCAAGAACTTCAAAATCATGAAAATATACAAAATTTAAGCAACCACACAAGTGATTTAACACTTTTAGCTCAAAATGGCAAGATTGATCCTTTAATAGGAAGAAAATTTGAACTTGAAAGAATGATGCAAATTCTTTCACGTCGCAAAAAAAATAATCCTATTTTAGTAGGAGAGGCAGGAGTTGGTAAAACGGCCATTGTAGAAGGATTAGCATTGGCTATTGCGGAAAAAAAGGTGCCTAAAAACTTACAAAATGCAAAAATTTTTAGTCTTGATATGGCTAGTATACTTGCGGGAACAAAATACCGTGGAGATTTTGAGAAAAGAATTAAAGAAATTTTAAATGAACTTGAGAAAATACCCAATGCTATTTTATTTATTGATGAAATTCACACTATAGTAGGAGCTGGAAATACAGGAGAATCTCATACTGATTTTTCCAATCTTTTAAAACCGGCTCTAAGTAATGGAACTTTAAAATGCATAGGTGCAACAACTTTTATGGAATATAAAAATACTTTTGATAAAAATAAACCCCTAAGTCGCCGTTTTGCTAAAATAAATGTAGATGAACCAAGCCAAGAAGAAAGCTTGCAAATTCTGAAAGGATTAAAAAACAAATATGAAGAATTTCATCATATAAAATTAAACGATGAAATTCTTCAATATGCTGTAATTTGGGGTAAAAAATTTTTTAATGATAAATTTTTACC
The DNA here is from genome assembly GCF_004379075.1 of Campylobacter sp. US25a. Classification (NCBI taxonomy): domain Bacteria; kingdom Pseudomonadati; phylum Campylobacterota; class Epsilonproteobacteria; order Campylobacterales; family Campylobacteraceae; genus Campylobacter; species Campylobacter sp. US25a. Next base: position 201,049 of record NZ_RYYM01000001.1, on the reverse strand, counting down.
TGATTGTGCTATAGATCTGGTCGATGAACTTGGTGCTTCTTTTGCTTTAAATCCAAAAGCTAAAAAAAATGCCAATTTAAAAGATTTAGAAAATGTTTTAGCAAAAATGACCCACCATCACAAAATGTTTGAATTCGATCAAAATAAAGCTTTAATGAATTTAAAAGCAAATTTAAAAGCAAAAATTTTTGGCCAAGATGAAGTTATAGATAGCCTTGTTTCATCACTTAAGCAAAGTTTCGCAGGATTTAAAAATTCCAATACACCACGCGGAGTGTTTTTGTTTACTGGATCAAGTGGAGTTGGAAAAACAGAACTTTGCAAAGCTTTAGCTGAATTTTTAGGTTTAAATTTAGAACGCTTTGATATGAGTGAATATGCAGAAAAACATGCTATAAGTAAACTAATAGGATCTCCAGCTGGATATATAGGTTTTGAAGAGGGTGGACTTTTAAGCAATGCTATCCGCAAAAATCCTTTCAGTCTTGTTCTTTTTGACGAAATAGAAAAGGCTCATCCTGATTTAAGTAATACCTTTTTACAGATTTTTGACAATGCTGAACTCACCGACAATAGCGGTCTTAAAGTAGATTTTAAAAATACAATCATTATTATGACATCCAATCTAGGACTTAAAGAAAGCAATGAGCTTGGTTTTTTAAGTAAAAATGAAGAAAAAAGTAATCGTGCTATCAAAGACTTTTTTGCTCCAGAATTTATTAATCGCATTGATAAAATTTTACATTTTAATGATTTAAACGATGCTATACTTGTTAAAATTATCGAAAAAGAACTTGATGAAATTTCTAAAAATTTAAATAATATAAAATTATCAGCGGATGATAAAGCTAAAATTTATTTAGCTAAAAAAGCCTATAATAAAGAATTTGGAGTAAGGCTTTTAAAACGCATAATTTCTGAGGAGATAGGAGAAAAAATCAGTGATGAAATTTTATTCGGAAAGCTTAAAAAAGGCGGTATAGCTAAAATCAAACTTGGTAAAAATGGAAAGCTCGAATTTATATTCTAAATTACTCAATGCACCTAAAAATGCTCCTGTATTTTTAAGTCAAAATTTAGAAGCTGATTTTATTGTAAAAGCTTATACTTTTGGTCTATTCCCATGGACAAGTAAACCTGTAACTTGGTGGTGTCCAGATCCTAGATGCATTTTAATTCCAAATCAAATTCACATCCAAAAAAATATGAAAAAATTTATTAATCTCTATCAAATTAAACTTGATTATGATTTTTTAAAATTAATTACATTATGTCGCGATACACGCTCTCAAAGCTGGATAGATGATGAATTTATTACCACTTATTATAAGTTATTTACCCAAGGCTATGCGCATAGCCTTGAACTTTATGAAAATAATGAACTTATAGGTGGAATTTATGGTTTAATTTTAGGCAAGGTTTTCTTTGGTGAAAGTATGGTAAGCATTAAAAAAAATGCATCTAAAGTTGCCATGATTAAACTTTGTGATTTATTAAAACCTTATGATTTTATCATAGATTGTCAAGTTTATAACCAACATTTAGAATTTATGGGTGCTCATAATATTTCTAGGAAAGAATTTTTAAATATTTTAAAAGAAAAATGCAATCAAGAAAGTGGTTTTAAAAATTTTAAAGATTTAATTACTTAAAAAATAAGCGTGAAAATCACGCTTATGACATTGCTTTAGCAACTTCAGCAGAGCTTTCACGAATTTTCTCCATACATTCTCTTGCTTCTTTTGCAAGTTCAACACTCTGATTAACATCCTCTAAACCGCTTTTAATACTCTCAACCACTTGTGATGTAACATTACGAATAGAATTAATCGTAGTGGTAATTTCATTAACTGAATGCCCTGTTCTTTCGGCTAAATTTCTTACTTCATCAGCAACAACAGCAAAACCTCTACCATGTTCACCAGCACGCGCTGCCTCAATAGCAGCATTTAAAGCAAGCAGATTAGTCTGATCAGCAATATCACTAATAGTCTGAATAATAGATTTAATTTCATCTGATTGTTGATTTAATGAAGAAACAAGATTTGAACTTTGAGACATCATATCAGCAATATTCTGAACATTTGAAACAGTGTTTTCAATTACACGATCTCCATCTTGAGTAAGATTATCATTTTTTTCTGCAAGTTCGCTTATGAGGCGAAGTTTTTCTTGATCTTTTTTAACTTGTTCGCTTATATCTGTAGCAAATTTAATAACCTTGTAAATTTTCCCATCATCATTTTTAACCGGATTATAACTTGCTTCAAGGTATACTTTTTTATTATTTCTTCCGTATCTTATATATTTACCTGATTGAAATTTGCCCTCTCTTAAATCTTCCCAAAATTGAACATAGTCCTTAGAGTGTCTATAATTAGAATCACAGAACATACTATGATGCTTTCCTTTAATCTCATCAATATTAAAATCCATAGTTCTTAAAAAATTTTCATTAGCCGTAATAATAGTCCCATCAGGTTTAAATTCAATAATAGCCATAGAACGATTAGCAGCAGCAATAGTATTTCTAAGATCAAGCATTTCATAATGTCTTTGAGTTATATCATTGGCAAATTTAATAATTTTATAAACATGACCATTATTATCACTAATTGGAAGATAATTTGCTTCTAAATAAACATCTATCCCTCCCTTAGCTATACGTCTAAAAAGACCACTTCTAGCTTTTCCATCTCTTAAATCTTTCCAAAAATCACTATATGCTGAAGAATTAACAACTTCAGGCAAACAAAACATACTATGATGCTTGCCCTTGATCTCTGAAAGGGAGTATTTCATAGTTGTTAAAAAATTTTGATTTGCCTCTAAAATAACGCCATCGGTGGTAAATTCAATTACCGCCATGGTATTCCCAATAGATCTTAAAATATCTCCTAAACCATTGCACTTTTTTTCAAGTTGTTCAATTATTTCAGTATTATTTTTCTTAGCACCAAACATAAAACTCACCTTTTTAATAATAAATTATTTTAAAATTATATCATATTTATATAGTATTATTTACTTAAAATTATATTAATTTATAAGTTAAATATATCCTTTAAACCTACAATAATCATCTTAAATCCCATAGCAGCAATAAACACTTGTGCTATGCGAGAAAAAACATGTAAAATCAATTTTCCAACTATTTTTTCTATAGTAGCTGCAAAATGAAAAAGTACAAACATAAATATAAAAGCTATCATTACTCCGCCAAGAGCAACATCAAGCCCACCATCTTCGGCTATAACGACAATACTAGCTAAAGTTCCAGGTCCAACAAGCATAGGAAATGCCATAGGTATTAAACTCTGTCTTAAAATTTCCTTATCATCCATATCCTGATAAGAACTAAAATCCTTAGTTACAATTTTTGTTGAAAAAAGTAAATTTTTAATAGCCATTACAATAAGAACCAAACCACCAGAAACCCTTAAATCATCTAATGAAACTCTAAAAATATAGTTCATAAATAAAGGTCCTGATAATAAAAATACCAAAACTATAGTAAAAGCTGTATAGACAATAGTTCTAAAAAGTTTTTTCCGAAGCATTAAAGGCAATCCATCACTCATAGCCAAAAATTGAGTTAAATTACCAAAAGGATTTAAGATGGCAAGTAAAGTAATTGCAGCAAAAAATATCAAATAAAGCTCAGAACCCATACTAGAAAACATTATCAATCCTTAGTTTTTACAAATTCCAAAGAAATAGAATTTACACAATGTCTTACATTTTTAGCAGAAAACCCCTCTCCTTCAAAAACATGACCTAAATGTCCATTGCAGTTTGCACACACAATCTCGGTTCTAATCCCATCTTTATCAGGAATTCTTTTAATAGCTCCTCTTATTTCATCATCAAAGCTAGGCCATCCACAACCTGATTTAAATTTATCTTCGGATTTATAAAGCGAAGCTCCACATTGCTTGCATTGATAAATTCCTTTTTCATAAAAATCATTATATTTCCCACTAAAAGGAGCTTCTGTTCCTTTATTTAAAATTACTTTTTTTTCTTCTTCATTTAATTCTTTCATGATCTACCCTTGTAAAATAATTTTTATATTATATAATTAAAATTTCAATTTTAAATGATAAATTTTTATAATTTTCAAGAAAGTTTTAAATGCAAAAAGAATTTTTTCAAGAGCTTCAAAATATTTTATATGAAAAAAATACAAATATAAAATTTCACTCTTTTCAAAATTTTTATGAAGACTTTAAAAGCCACAAATTTATTTTTAATCACGAGAATCAAAGCATTTTCAAAAAAAATACATCACAACAAATTACCTTACTTCATCCTACGCGTATAAGAAGACCTAAATTTGTCAATTCAACTCATGCGCTTGCTAAAATAATTCATTCAGTCGCTCATATAGAATTTAATGCAATTAACCTAGCTTTAGATGCTAGTTATCGCTTTAAAAATCTACCTTTGCAATTTTATTACGATTGGCTGGAGGTAGCAGATGAGGAAATTAAACATTTCAAACTTTTAAATTCAGTACTTGAAGAACTTGGTTACAAATATGGAGATTTTCCAGTGCATGATAATTTAGAATCTGCTCTAGAAGCTACAAAAGACTCTTTAAGCTTTAGAATGGGAGTAGTTCATAGAGGTTTAGAAGCTAAAGGGCTTGATGCCAACCCCTTTGTTGTTCAAAAACTTGAAAGCTCCAATCACTCCATTAAAAATCTTTTAATGGAATATCTTGAAATTATACTTAATGATGAAATAAAACACGTTAAAAAAGGAGATACTTGGTGGAAATTTTCAAATCAAAACAAGTATGATTTTATCGAACTTTGCAAAACATTTAAACAATTCTCTCTTGCAGGAAAAAAACTTAACATTCAGGCAAGAATCAAAGCTGGTTTTACTCAAGAAGAATGCGAAGTCATTGAAAAATTTTACTCTTGATTTCTTATCTTAAATTTTGAAACAATAATGGTATATAAAACCCGAATAATTCCATAAAGCACATACAAGCTTGCTAAAATTACTAAACTTTCAAGGGGGTAAAGATATAAAAATGAAAATATTATAATTAAAATAATCAAAACTTTTAAAACGCTAGAACGATTAAAATCAAGCTTTTTAAAGCTGGGATAGCGTATATTACTTACCATTAAAAGCCCTAAAATTGCTTGAAGCACCAAAAAAACTACACCATAAGGCTTTAAAAAATCATAACTGATAAACGCATAAGTCCATATAGCACTCACAACTGCTGCAGTAGGTATAGGAAGACCTATAAAAACAGAAGGTTCATAAGTACCCGTGGTAACATTAAATCTCGCCAAACGAATGGCTCCAAAAACCACAAAAAAAGCCGTAATCAAAGATCCAAGTTTTCCAAAATCATAACCTATAGCCATATAAAAAAGAACCGCTGGAGCAACTCCAAAAGCTACTAGATCGGCTAAAGAATCAAATTCTACTCCAAATTTTGAAGTAGAATTTGTAAGTCTTGCAACACGGCCATCAAGCCCATCGCAAATCAAAGATAAAATAATATAAATCAAAGCTGTATAATAATTTCCATGTATTGAAGCTATAATAGAAATAACCCCTAAAAAAGCTGAAGCAGCTGTAAAAAGATTGGGTAAAATATAAATTAATTGCGGTCTGTTATTCATTATTTTTCCTTACGCAAAATAGCCTAACAATGAACCTGCTTTAATTTCATCATTTAAGCCTATATGAATTCTAGTATCTTTTGGTAAAAGTAAACTTATAGAGCCATTAATTAAAAAACCCATTCTATCTCCTGCTTTTAAATCATGAGAAATATTATCGAGCTTTAATTTTCTATCAAAAGAACCTGCATAGATTCGCAAAGCTATCGTTTTATTCTCTTTAACTTTTGCCAAAATAAAAACTCTTTGATTCATCATTTTTGCAGATTTTAATTCACTGCACAAAAAAAGGCCATGTCGTAAACGAATATCTGTTATAGTCATTGCAAAAGGTGTATTAAAATTTCCAGCATCATAAAGAGCATTTTTAATAGTAATTTCAACACATTCACCCAAATCTTTATGATGAATATTTTCTATTTTAGTAACCCTACCATCTATAGGTGCAAAAATAGCTTTTTCATCACTACAAACAAGTTCTCTTTTAGGCACTCTAAAAAGAAAAATACAAATTACAATTAATGTTAATAGCAAGATGGAAAAAGAATAAAAAATCCACACAAAAATAAAAATCAAGCTTAAAATAATAAGACTTAAATATCCATCTTTTGCAATAAAATCTTTCATTCTTCTACTTTAACTTCAGTTTTAACTTCTTCAAGTTCTTGTAAACGACTTGGTAGACTATTTTGATCCTCAAACTCTTTAATAATCTCGCGCACTTTAGTACCTTCAATAGTTTCTTCTTCATAAAGGGCTGCAACCATAGTCTCAATCGCTCCTTTATAAGTATTTAAAGTATCTTTAACATCTTTATAGCGTTCATCTAAGGTTTTCTTTACATAATCATCTAAAGATTCTGCCATCTTTTCAGAATAATCTTTTATGGTTTGTCCACCACTTAAGAAAGTATTTCTTTGTTTTTCAAGCACCATAAGTCCTGCAATTTCACTCATACCATACATAGAAATCATAGCTTTTATGATATCGGTTGCTCTTTCTAAATCATTACTTGCACCCGTTGAAATTTCACCTATAAACACTTCTTCAGCTGCACGACCACCTAAAAGTACATCTACTTCAGCGATAAGTTCATGTTTTTGCATTAAAAATTTATTTTCCTCAGGAGTATTTAAAGTATAACCTAAAGCCGCAAGACCACGCGGAATCACAGAAACCTTACTTACACGTTTTGCACCTTTGGTAGTTTCAGCGATTAAAGCATGACCGCATTCATGATAAGTAACAATTTTCTTTTCTTTTTCATTAATACGACGTGATTTCTTCTCAAGTCCTGCTATAGCTCTTTCAACAGCTTCAACTAAATCATTTTGTTCTACATATTTTTTAGAATCCCTACCCGCTAAAAGTGCCGCTTCATTAATAATATTTGCAAGATCAGCTCCTGCAAGCCCTGCGGTTAAGCGTGCTATGTCTTCTACCTTAACTTTTGGGGAGATTTTTACATCTTTCATGTGCACTTTTAAAATATCACACCTACCTTTAAAATCAGGTTTATCAACTAAAACTTGTCTATCAAACCTTCCTGGTCTTAAAAGCGCTGCATCTAAAACTTCTGGGCGATTTGTTGCTGCTAAAACAATGACTGGAGAACTTTCTGTCCCAAAGCCATCCATTTCAGCCAAAAGCTGATTTAAAGTTTGCTCTCTTTCATCGTTTCCACCCATCATGCCACTTGCCGCACGACTTTTACCTATAGCATCTATTTCATCAATAAAAACAATAGCAGGAGCTTCTTTTTTTGCATTTTCAAACAAATCTCTCACACGAGAAGCACCTACACCCACAAACATTTCTATAAAAGACGAACCTGAAACACTAAAAAACGGCACATCAGCTTCACCTGCAACTGCTTTTGCAAGCAAAGTTTTTCCTGTACCTGGAGGTCCAACAAGCAAAAGTCCTTTTGGAATTTTCGCTCCCAATTTAATATATCTTTCAGGATACTTTAAAAAATCTACAATTTCTTTTACTTCTTCTTTAGCTTCTTCAACACCAGCTACATCGCTAAATTTTACTTTAGGTTTTTCTGAATTTACAAGCTTCTTAGAACTTCCTATACCCAATATAGAACTTCCCATATTTTTTTGCATACGACTTGCCAAAAACATCCAAATACCAAAGAAAATAAATACTGGCAAAACCCATGAAAAAAGTATGTCCGTAAACCAATTTGTTTCAGAATAGGCACCATAAGCGATATTTTTACTATCTAGTAAACTCACAAGCTCAGGATCGTTAACTTTTTTTGCTGTATAAACAGTATTGTGAGAGCTTGAAATTGCTTTGATTGTTGTTTGTCCTATACTAACTTGATTGATTTGTCCACTTTCAATAAGCTTTTTTAACTCAGAATAAGGGACATTTTTATTTACTTCATTACCATTCAATGCCCCACCAAAAGAACCATTGCCATCAAAAAATCCCTTAAAAATAATTATCATTACAATTGCAAAAATCGCAAAAATAAAAATGGGATTTTTGTTAAAAAAATTATTACCCTGCGGATTACCCTTATTATTTGGGGTATTATTATTCATTACTTATCCTTTTTATTGTTTTTATATACAAAACTACACCACTCATTGATTTGCATTTCATCAATGAGTTCTAAATCTTGAAATTTTTCTTTAATTCTTGTTGAATATTTATCTAAAATTCCTGACAAAATAAGTATAGCATTATCTTCTAAATGGTTTTTAATATCTTTTTCTAAAATTAAAATCACATCTGCAATGATATTTGCAACAATTAGGTTATATAAACCATTTGCTTTATCTATAGATCCACACCAAGTCTTATGAAAATCGACATCATTTAATCTTGCATTTTCCAAAGAACTATCAATAGCCAACTCATCAGTATCACAAATTTCAACATTACAGCCAAACTTTGCCATGATAATACCTAAAATTCCACTACCGCAACCAAGATCTAAGGCTCTTAATTTACTTTTAGAAAATTTTTGTAAAAATTTTACACAAGAATATGTGCTTTCATGATGTCCTGAGCCAAAGGCTAAGGCTGGATTAATCTTTATATTTATATAATTCTTTTTTTCTTCTTGCCAAGTGGTATGGATATAAACATTATCCACTAAAATAGGTTTTATGCCGTTTTTATATTCTTGTATCCAGTCCTTGTTTTCTTTCTCTACAAGACTTAAATTAGAAATAATTTTATGGTTTAAATTGAAAGTAGTTGTAAGTTTTTGAGCAAATATTTCAAGTGCCCATGAAAGCTCTTCTAAACTCTCATGGGATCTAATATAAACACCATTATCTTTCTCTTCTATAGCTTCTATACCTAAATCAAAAGCAAAATCAAGAAATAAATTTTTATACTGCTCTTCTACGATAAAGAACAATTCGTAATATTTTTTTTGCATTTAGAATTTTAAAAATCAGCCTTTACTCAGCTGTACCTTCTCCACTTCCTATTCCTAAAACATCTTCAAGCTTTTCTTTTAAAACTTGTGGAGTAAAAGGTTTTACAATATAGTTATTTACGCCAGCTTTTAAAGCAGTAATCACTTCAGCTTTTCCGCCCTCAGTTGTAACCATGATAATAGGCATATCTTCATATTTTTTCTCTGCTCTTACTTTTTTTACCAACTCCAAGCCATTCATTTCTGGCATATTCCAATCTGTAATTAAAACTTTTACATCTTCATTTTTAGTTAATAAATCCCAAGCCTCAACGCCATGCTCGGCTTCTAAAACATCATCGTGTCCAAGTCTTGTTAGGGTATTTTTAATAATCCTTCTCATAGTAGAACTGTCATCAACAACTAACAATTTCACAATTTCGTCCTTTCAAAGTTTTTATAGTTTTATTTTACCCTTTTTAGCCTTATTAATCAAGCTAAAAAATTTTAAAAAATAGCATTATATCATCTTTTATTTAAAATTTTACTCAAATATTATTATTTTTATACTTAACCGTAAATAAATATACACTTAAACCTAAAAGAAGCAAGCTCACTCCACCGATAAGATAAATCGCATAAATCATCTGAGAAAAATCACCAATAGCAAGTTTAAATACCAACATCAAAGCTTCTATAGCCAAAGCAATGATAATAGAACCTAAAAATCTCACCATAGTTTTTTGAATTCCGCCTTCTTCTTTTTTTGTTTTTCCTAATACTTCTTGTTCGATCAAAGTTTTTGCCAAATCGAAAATAGCTAAAGCTAAAGTTATAGCAATAGTACTTTCAAACATATGTTCTATACCTATAGCTTGATTATCAAAAAGACTAAAAAAACCTTTTTGAAATAAAAAGCAAGTAATCACAAATAAAACCAGTGCGAAACAAAAATATACCAAACGACTAAATTGAGTAAAAACAAACTCAAATTTTCCTGCTTGAATAATCCTTAAAATATCTTCAAGCTTGATATCGATACAAACAACAAAAAGCAAGTTATTTTTATCATCGTAAATTGGCATAGAAGCTGTCACGCAAAGTTCGTTGTTTAAAACCGAAGGATAAGGATCGCTTAAAACGCATCGTCTTAATTTTACAGCTCTGTAAAAATAAGAACGAGTACTTCTATCCTCACCCTGCCCTATTTCATGAGCCTTATTTAAGGAAATTGCATTTTCTATTTGCATGCCTGAAATATCTAAAATATACAGAGCATCAAAAACAACAACTTCATGAGCTATTTTATCTAAAGCTGTTTTAATCGTTTCAAGGTGAATGTCAGGAAGTTTATTAGGTAAATTTCTTGTTAAAATATAACTCATATAAGCTCTAGCGCGATAGCGATTATCTTCAAATCTTTGTATATCTTTTATATACATTATACACCTTCTTTATTGTGTTTAAATTCAGGCACAATCTTTAATAAAGCTTCTGAAATATCTTCACATATTTGTAAATTTTCTATCTCTTTATTAAGCCAATCAAGATCAACCTTTTCATTCTTTGCTACAAAAATACTCTCATATTGCGTTTTAGCATCATTTTCATCAATCAAAAGCTCTTCATAAAGCTTCTCGCCTTTTCTTAAGCCTGTGATTTTAATTTCTAAATCATTACGATTAGAAAGTAAAAGCATTTTTTTAGCTAAATCTATGATTTTTACAGGCTTACCCATATCCAAAACAAAAAGTTCTCCCCCTTTTGCAATAGCTCCAGCTTGTAAAACAAGTTGCACTGCCTCAGCCACAAGCATAAAATAACGCACTATATCAGGGTGTGTTAAAGTTAAAGGCTCATTATTGGCAATTTGTGCTTTAAATTTCGGTATCACACTACCACTAGAACCTAAAACATTACCAAAACGCACACAAGCAACTTCAAAATTTTCATCACTCATACTTAAAGTATAAAGCTCGCAAACTCTCTTAGTGCAACCCATAATATTTGTTGGTCGCACTGCTTTATCTGTACTTATCATCACAAATTTAGCTACTTTATTTTCTTTAGCACTATCGCATAAAATTTTAGTTCCTAAAATATTATTAATTACTGCTGAATGTGGATTTTGTTCGCAAAGAGGCACATGTTTATAAGCGGCTGCATGTAAAATAAGCTCAGGTTTATAAGTTTTTAATACCTCATCTAAACTTTGCTTATCTAAAATACTTAACAAAATAGGAGTAATTTTTTCTTTATATAAATTTAAATCATCATTGATTTTATAAAGATTATACTCACTATGATCAACCATGATAAGATGCTTAGCGCCAAATTTAATACATTGCTTACAAAGTTCACTGCCTATAGTTCCACCTGCTCCACTTACCAAAACTACCTTGTCTTTTAAAAAAGTCGCCACAGCACTATCGTCTAAATCTTTTGGTTTTCTAGCAAGCAAGTCTTCTATACTGATATCTCTTGCTTCATTTCTTGTAAAAGAAAATATTTTTACATCGCAAATACCATAAGCTACAAGTTCTTCAAAAAGTTTTTTAAGCTCTTCTTGTTCAAGTCTTAAAGCAATAATGGCAGTTTTTACCCCTTGTTCTACATAAGATTTTATTTTTTCTTTTTCTTCTACAATAAATTTATCACAATAAGTCCCTATAAGCTCTTTCCTCGCATCAACTACACCCACAGGAAAAAGTCCTAAAGAACCTTCTTTTGCGCCTTTTAACAAATGCAAAGCCTTAGAAGTTGCCCCTACTACAACACAAGGAGTTTCTTCTTCTTTCATTTTAGAAGGTTTAAAATCCACAAGCATTCTTTTGCTAATTCTTAAAGTACCTATAAACATATAAGAAAGAACAAAATCTATCACAATAGCACTTCTTGGAAAAGGATTAAAAAAATCACTAAAAAAATAAAAAATAAGAAAAAAACAAAACTCAGCTAAAAGCAAAGCAATAAAAATTTTTCTTGCTTCATTGAGAGAAAAAAATCTCCAAGCTACTTTATAAATTCTAAAAACAAACAAAAATGAAAGTTTTAAAACAAGCAAAATAATAGCAGAAATCATCATACCATGATAAAAAATACTCGGAATATCTCCACTAAATCTCAAAGAAAAAGCCAGATAAACGCTAAGTAAAATTAAAACAATATCTGAAGTTAAAAAAAATGCTAATCTTTTGCTTTTATAAAAAATCATTTTAAGCCTTTATGCTCTTTAAGATCAGTTTTGAAATTTCATAAACATCATCTTTACTCATCGCCGTGCCACTTGGCAAACAAATTCCTTTTTGGAAAAATAACTCACTATTGCCATTAAGATAAGCCTTAGCTCCTTTAAATACTTCTTGAGTGTGCATAGCTTTCCATAATGGTCTTGTTTCTATTTGTTCATTTTTCAAATCTTCTATGAGTTTTGAAATTTTTGGATGCAATGCGATATTTTTTTGACTGATATTTATATCTTTTTGACAAGCATTAAGTTCATTTTTATCAAAATCAATCAAAGCTGTACTTAACCAGCGATTGCTTCTTGAATTTTCTAATTCATCTAAAAAGCTAAAATGCTCTTCTAAAAATTCTTTATACCACTCATAAATTTCTCTTTTTTTAAGCACTCTTTGTTCTAAAACCTCCATTTGTGCTACACCAATAGCTCCTAAAACATTGCTTAAACGGTAATTATAACCATAATCTAAATGTTCATAATGCAAACAATTTTCCCTTGCTTGAGTGCTGTAAAATCTTGCCTTTTCAATCTTTTCTTTATTTTTTCCTATAAGCATACCTCCACCTGAAGTGGTGATGATTTTATTACCATTATAAGAATAAGCTCCAAATTCTCCAAAAGTTCCTAAAGCTTTATTCTTATAAAAACTTCCTAAAGCTTCGGCAGCATCTTCGATTAAAACAATGTCATTTTCTTTGCAAATTTTAACAATCTCATCCATTTTTGCAGCATTGCCATAAAGATGAGTTAAAATCAATGCTTTTGGTTTTTTTTCACATTCTTTAATGGCGAGTTTTAACAAATCTACATCAATATTATAAGTTTCATCACAATCTATAAATACAGGCTTTGCTTTAAGATAACAAATAGGTGCTACTGAAGCGATAAAAGTAAAAGAAGAAGCCAAAACAATATCATCTTGTTTTACCCCTGCCACCCTTAAAGCTAAATGCAAAGCCGCTGTGGCTGAATTTAAAGCTAAGGCATTTTCACTTTTGCTATAATCTTTTACACTTTGCTCAAAGCGATTTACAAATTCACCCAAAGGTGCTATATAATTGCTTTTGAAAACTTCTTCTATGTATTTTAATTCATTACCACCCATATGCGGAGGAGAAAGAAAAAATCTCATTTTTTATCCTTTATATAAAGCAGAATTTTTTATCCTTATATATTTTATCTAAAAAAAATTACCAAGATTCAAATATTTAAATTCTTTTTATAGTCAAAGCTTGTTTTCATACCAATTTTTAAGCTTTTCTAAGTCTTCTTTTTTATAAATACTTTCAAAGCATTTAAGGAGTATTTTATTTTTTGTTTTGATAACAAAACAAACTTCAACTTGATTTAAAAATTTCATTTTTTCTATTTTAACAATTTCCAAATCTTCTCGTTTTATAAAATACATATAAAAAAGATTAAATTTACTAACTATATAAATTCCATTTTCACAAACTATTGCTAAATTTATAACGTACATCAACAATAATAACATACCTGTTATCACAGAAGAAACTGATACTTGCAAACTCCAAAGTGTTTTTAAATTTTCATTTTCTAATTCAAAGAAAAAAAGAAGTTGATAAAAACCTTCAAAATTATACCAAATTCCTATTAATCCACCCAAAAAAGCAGCAATACCTGTATATTTTACAATCCTACTATTTTTAGAATTTACATTTGCTTTAAGACTAAAAAGTTTTTTGTGTTTTAAAGAATTTTTCAAAGGAAATATGTAGCATATTAGACATATGGTTAGTAAATTAATGACAATCCACCCCAAAGGCGAAGGATTTACTATATAGTGAACAACAAGATTGTTATTAAAATGCAATTTACATCCTTTTTGCAGGTATTCCTATAAAAACACCTTTTTCATCTTGATTTTTAACTAAAGTTGCTCCACCACCTAAAATACTATCATCTGCTAAGCTTAAATTAGGCAAAACACAAGAATTAATCCCTAAAAAACAATTTTTACCGATTTTTACATTGCCCGCACATTTAGCCCCCACACTCACATGAGAAAATTCCCCTATCACGCATTCATGTTCAATCACGCTTGAAGTATTTAAAATCACGCCTTTTTCTATTTTGGCTTTAGCATTAACTACTACATAAGGCATGATTAAAATTCCTGCATTTTCTTCCACACTTGCACTAGAACTTATAAGCGCACTTTTATGAATAAGATTAACAATTTTAAAGCCATTTTCTAAAATTTTTTGATAAATCTTTTTTCGAATTTCATTGTTTCCTATGGCTATAAAAATATCATATTTTGGCAAGGTGCTTTCAAATTTCATTCCTTTAAAATCATCTAAAAAAATACATTCTTTATAACCCATATTTTTAGCCACATCTTCACAAACAAGCCCATGACCACTAGCACCATAAATATAAATTTTTTCAGTTCTTGCCATTAAATTTCTCTGTTGTAACATAACCTTCTTTGCTTACCCCGCTTCGTTTTAAAACCTTTAAGGCTGTTAAAAACATGATTTTTAAATCAAGTAAAAAAGAAATATTTTTCACATAATACACATCAAGCTCGAATTTTTTCTGCCAAGAAATAGCATTTCTTCCATTTACCTGCGCCCATCCTGTTATACCTGGACGCACTTTATGACGCAATTTTTGCTCTTCATTATAAAGGGGTAAATACTCAACCAAAAGAGGTCTAGGTCCAACAAAACTCATATCCCCTTTTAAAACATTAAAAAGTTGCAAAAGCTCATCCAAACTTAAGCTTCTAACAATTTTTCCAAAAGCTTTCAAACGCAATTCATCGCTCAATAACTCACCCTTTTCATCTCTTTCATCACTCATGGTTTTAAATTTATAAATTTTAAAAATTTTTTCATCTAACCCAGGGCGATTTTGAGTGAAAATCACACTTCCTTGAGTGATTTTTAAAAGTAAAGCAGTGATTAAAATCACCGGAGAAAAAAGTACTAAAAGCACTAAAGCTAAAATAAAATCAAAAATTCTTTTAAAAACTTTTTCATACATTCTTAATTACCCTATCATAAAGTTTTAAATAACGCTGTGCGATATTATTTTCATCGTATTGCAAAACATCTTGGGCGGCATTTTTAGCTAAATTTATTCTTAATTTTTCATCTTCTAATAAAAGTGAAATTTTTTCGCTTAAATCCTTGGCATCTTTTGTTTTTGCCCAAAGTCCATCATAAGCATTAGAAATAGCCTCCACACAACCTTCGCAGTCACTTACCACTATAGCCTTACCACAAGCTTTTGCCTCCAAAACACTTACAGGAAAGCCTTCTTTATAGCTTGGTAAAACAAAAATATCACAATTTTGCAAAAGCTCGACTATATCACTTCTAGCACCCAAATAATGCACCACACCCAAGTTTAAAAACTCCAAACTTGCACAAGAAGGATTTTCATCTCTTCCACCAACTAAAACAAAATTTGCTTTGTCTTTTAGCATAGCAGCACTTTCATAAAATTCTTTTACACCTTTATGCCATAAAGCTCTTGCTATCATAAGCACAATGGGTTTTTTATCTATGTTTAAATTTTTCCAAAAAAGCTCTTTTTTTTCCGATTCTACATAAATAGGAAAAAATTTTTTTAAATTGATCCCTACAGATTTTATCACACAAATTTTATTTTCCTTAAGTCCTAAATTCCGCATAAACTCAGCATTACTTTCATTGACAAAAATAAATTGGTGTGCAAATTTAAAACTTAATTTATAAAGATTATTAATAACAAAACGCACTAAATTTGCCTTAAAACCTTGATCTATATAAAAAGATCCCAAGCCTTCTACCAAAGCAAAACGATAAGGAATTTTTGCCCATTTTGCTGCTAAAATTCCAAAGGTATTGCTTTTGTGTGCCGCACTTTGAATAAGATCAAGATTTAAATTTTTCAAAACCTTAGCAAGATAAAAAAAATTCTTTAAAACCACAAAAGGATTTAAGCTAGCTCTTGAAAGCTCATAAACAATTACTTTTAAGCCAAGATCTCTAAGTTTTTGCGTGTATTCATCTTGTGGCACTATAACAAAAACTTCATCTTTTCTATCTTTTAATGCTTTTATAATAGGCATTCTAAAATGATAAATACTTGCTCCTGCATGAGATAAAAATCCTATTCTCATTTTCAACCCTTAAATTTTAAGTTTAAAAACCTTAGCATCTCTAGAATTAATCACCAAGTCAAATAAATTCTTATCATAATTTCCTAAAAAAAACATTTGCACATAAGCACTATTAAACATGGTTTTATCCATTAAAATAAATTGTGCGTAAGGAATAGCACTATCCTTTAAATAAAAAATATAAAACTGAGCCTTATCATCGATTGGAGTGATTTTGTATTCACCTTGTTTAATAGAATTAATCTCTACGATACTATTTACAGAAACCACATTATCACCTATTTTAAAACTTCTAAAATCATCGCTTAAAACCACTCCGTTGCTAAGATAAATTTCTCCATTTTTAACATCAAGTGGATAAGCTGTGCTAAAGGTAAAAGGTTTATCCAAAACCCCTGTATCTAAATTAATAAAAGAAAAACTAGCCACCGTAGAAAAAATCAAAGACATTCTAGCAGGCATATAAAGATAAATATCACGAGTTTTTGGCGTATCGATTTTAAAATCAGGTTTTGATAATGAAGCTAGAAACAAATCCACATTGCTTTGATTATAATCTTTCATCATGGCTTGTAAAATGTCTGTTTTTAAAATATCATTTTGCGGAGCATAAAAGCTTTTTTCTGTATATTCTACACTAAGTCTTGCCATATTAGCTGCAGCTTGTTCATCTTTGCTTAAAGCAAAAGAAGGGAAAAAATTATCCTTACCTAAATGCTTTCCACCATCTACTAAAGTTTTCACATCGCTATAATAACGCACAGGATAACCATAATCCCACCAAGTTACCACATAATCTTCTCTATTTGCTATATTCTTTAATTGATTTAATAATGATGCTTCATTTTGAGAAAAAACTGTTGGTGCTTTATAGTTGTAAATATGGATAAATACTGGAGCTAAAGTCAAAATAGTTGCAAAAACAATACAAACATTTGAAGTTAATTGGCTATATTTTTTAACCAATATAGCCTTAAACTCGCTCAATAAAAAACCAAATCCTAAGGCCATTACAGGTACAGAATAAATGGTAAATCTAAGCCCCCCTTTTAAGGCTAAAAACCCAAGCACCAATATAGGTAAAGCCATAATCATACTTTTATGTTTTCTCAAAAGCCATACAAAACCAAACAAAGAAAACAAGAAAACAATTTCACTACCACTAATTCTTCGCATAAATTCGCTAAGATCTACATTTTCAACTTCTTGTATGGTTTGATTGACATTAAAATACATAAAGCCCTGTGTTAAATTCGCACTTTCATCACTTCTAAAAATATAAAATTTAAGCTGATAAAGTATGGGATCAACCCCACCGCTTAAAATCAAAAATATCAAAGTTGCACTACCTAAAATTCCTATAATCATAAAATTTAAGCGTTTTTGCTCTAAGGCGAATAAAGCAAAAAGTATTACTATAATGGCACTTTGATAAAACCATGCTATATTTGAAAGAGTAAGAGAAGACAAAATCACAGCTATATAAAAAATCTTTTCTTTTCTATGAAAAATAAGTGTATAAATTAAAAAAAGTCCAATTAAAGCTACATTTAAAGTATAACTTGAAGGATACCACCAAAGATAAATTCCTATAAATAACGGCAAGGCAATCAATGAAAAAAAGTCTTTTTTTAAAATCATTCTTACCATAAAAAATAAAATAAACATAGGTAAAACAATTACCAGCATATCCGTATCATAATACCCACTCATAGTGCGATTATAATAACTGTTTGCTATGCTTGCTAAAAGAGCAGCTACAAAGCCCATTAAAGGACGTTTGTATTCATTAGCTAGCAAAATAATAGGAATCACCACCAAAGAAGATAAAAAAGTACTCATATATAAAATGATACTTTCAAAAGAAAAAGGTGTGACTTTATAAAGCCAATAAGTAAGCGCGGATAAAGAAGATCCATAATAACTCAAATCATTAGGCTGATGAAAACCTGCTATCATATCTCTTGCGCCCTCAGCAAAGGCATAGCCATCGTTTGAAATGATCATTAATTGATTATTGAAAAAATACTCATTAAACTCACTTGCCCACCAAACCCAATAAAACCTGCAAAATACACTAAAAACATAAGCTAATATAATCATCGCAAACAAAACTAAATAAGGGTTTTTTAAATACTCTTTTTTCAACATCTTTTATCCTAATAAATATTTCAAAGCATCACGTGCAATTTTTACTTTATCAAAAGCCTTAGCCCTAGTTTTAGCCTTATTTTTATACGCTTTTCTTAATTTATCATCTTCAAGCATAGTCTTTAAACCCTGAAACATAGAGTTTTCATTATCTACTTCTACTAAAAGTCCAAATTCATCATCTCCAAAAAGCTCTCTTGCACCACTTTTATGATCAGTGCAAACTACCGCACAAGAACAAGCTAAGCTTTCAATTAAAACATTTGAAAAACCTTCAAACACAGAAGCAAAAGCAAAAAATTCACATTTAGCCATGTATTTATAAGGATTATTATCAAATCCTAAAAGCAAAACCTTTTCTTCTAAATTTAACTCTTTAATCAAAGCCAAAAGCTCATCTTTAAGCACACCTTCACCTAAAATCACAAGCTTTAAATCTGTTTTCAATCTCGCATAAGCACGAATTAATAAAGCATGATTTTTACCTTTATCAAGCCTGCCTACACTTAAAATAAATTTATCTTTTAAAGCTATATCTTCAAGAGCTTTTTGCTCTATGTTTTCTAAATCGATGGCATTGTATAAAATTTCACATTTTTTTGGATTTATACTAAAATTTTGCACTAAATCTTCTAAATTTCCTTTAGAATTAGGCAAGATTAAATCAGCCCTTGGATAAAGTAAAGAAATTAAAAATTTATTTGCCAAAGAATTAAAATTATTTTTCATATACATCACACTTGGTGTAGTGCATTCATTGATCACAAGGCGAGTTTTGTTTCCAAACATTCTTGCCATTAAAGCTATATAATTAGGTCGATTTAAAAAAACAAATTCTGTATCAATGCCTAAATTTCTGCAAAGTTTTTTGTATTTTAAAGCCAAAAAAGGTAGTTTTAAAAATTTCAAAATAGGATTTTCACTAGGTTTTGAACATTCTAAAAAATGAATTTGACACTCTGGAATTTCATAAGAAATTTTATCATTCATCAAGATCAAATGCACTTCAAATTTCAAACTTAAAATAGGCAATAAAGTCGCCACAACTCTTTCAGCACCACCACTTCCTAAAGAATAAATAAAAATGCCTAATTTTTGCATAAAGCCACCCGAATTTTTGATAATTTTTCAATCATATTATTTGGAATTATACTTAAAATGAGTAATATCAAAGCAGGAGCGTTGATTTTTATACTCAGGCTTTTAAACAAACATTTATAAAGAGCTTTATAATTTTTTGCAAGTTTTGCATAATAAGCTGCCATTTTATAATAACTCGCACAAGTTTTTTTATAATCTTTATCCTTACTCATTCTAAGTTCATTTTCTAAAATTTTAGCAAGCTCTAAATATCCCAAATACACCCTATAAGCATTTTTACTCGCACCTAAAGTCACGCTATCTTGCCTAAAAATCCTATAAATCCTAAAAGCTTTATGGATATAAAAACTTTTTTCCTTGTATAAATTTACCCAAAGCGTGGCTTCATTGCCATAAAATTCTTCATTAAAACGCTTGTTTTCAAGTAGAGATTTTTTAAAAACAGAAAAAAACTCTCCGCTAAATTTAGCCATTAAAAAATCTTTTTTAGAAATTTCACTATCTTTTTCCAAGCCCTTGCCGCTAAATTCCTTGCTTAAATTTCCTTCTTTTTCTATCAAACAATTTCCAAAAACATGAGCATAACCCTCATTTGCTTTTTGCATCAAGGTACTTAAAGCCCCGGATAAAAGCTCATCATCATCATCTAAAAAAGTTACAAACTCGCCACTTGCTTGATCTAAGCCATTGTTTTTATTGCCATTTGGACCTTGTTTGTAATTTTGATTTAAAAAATACTTAATGCGATCATCATCTTTTTGTAAATTTTGCACCACACTTTTAGTATCATCACTAGAATTATCATCACTTATAATAATTTCTAAATCTTTAAAATCTTGATTTTGTATGCTTTTAATAGCCTTTTCCAACAAAGCTTGACGATTAAAAGTTGGTACTATAACAGAAAGTTTAGGCATTTTTAACCTCGGCTATAAGCTTAAGCCATTCTTCTTTGATATGAGAAATTTCAAAGTCTTTACACCTTTGTTTGGCACTATTTACAAGTTCTTTTCTAAAATTTTCATCATTTAAAACAAGTTCAAGTTTTTTAGCAAGTGCTATTTCATCATCACAACCTACCAAAAGCCCATCATGATTATCTTTGATTAAATCCTTAGCACCATTATAATAAGAACTTGAAATTCTACAAACCTCAAAATACAAACTTTCAATTAAAACCGTTGGCAAACCCTCTACAAAAGAACAAAGGCAAAGCACTTTTGCTTTTTCATAAAGAGCCTTGACATTTTCAACGCGTCCTAAAAAATCAACTTTTATTCCTAAAGATTTTACCTTGTATTCAAGTTCTTGCCTTAACTCTCCATCTCCTGCTATAACAAATTTATAATTTTCTTGCAAATTTTTATCCAAATGCGCTATAGCTTTTAAAAACATTGCAGGGTTTTTGTTGTGATCTAAACGCCCTATAAAAAGAACCAAATTTTCTTTTTCAAAACTAGAATCAAAAGGAATTTCATCGCTAAAATGACAAGGGTTTAATAAAAGCTTAACCCTTTTTACAAATCTTTCATAATACACCTTATCACTGCTTCCAAGCACACTTAAAGCATCACAAAAAGGATAGCTTACCCTTCTTAAAAAACGCCAAGTTTTAGGTTTTAAATACGCTTCATTACTATGCTCGCTAATGATGAGTGGAGTTTTAAGTCCTATATTAGCTAGAATACAAGCAATATTAGTTGTATCCAAAAAAGAAATAAAAACATCAGCCTTGCTTTCTTTTAAAGCCTTTCTTAAGGCAAAAAATTTCTTAAAACGACTTGCGATTTTATGATAAAGTGTGTCAAATCTAAATTGTTCCAAACTTGTAACTTTAACTTCATTTTCAAGCTTATAAAAAGATTCTCCTGTATGAAATTTAATAATATTTACTTCATGCTCTTTACAAAGTGCATTAGCTAAAGTTACCAAAACACGCTCAGCGCCTCCTGAATTTAAAGTTGCGATAATAAAGCTTATTTTCATCATTTCTCCTCTTTAAGCTTACCGTGTTCTAAACGATAAACCTTATCACATTGCGTTATCGTAGAAAGGCGATGTGCGATAATAATCATGGTTTTATCTTTAGAAATTTTATAAATTTCATCCATGATTTTTGCTTCACTTTGAGTATCAAGCGCAGAAGTTGCTTCATCAAGCACTAAAATTTCAGGCTCTAGATATAAAGCTCTTGCTATAGCTATGCGTTGTTTTTGTCCCCCGCTTAAATTACTCCCCCCATCACCTACTTTTGTTTGCACTCCTTGAGGTAAATTTTTTATAAAATGCTCTAAATTTGCTTGCTTGATAACCCTGTTAAGTTTTTCTTCATCAACCGCATCTCCAAAAGTAATATTTTTAGCTATGCTGTCATTAAAAAGATAGATATTTTGTGGGATATAGCCTATTTTTTGGCGATAATTTTTTGCATTACTTGCATTTAACTCTTGCTTATCAATTAAAATTTGCCCTTCTTTTGGTTTTAAAAGTCCTATGATAAGATCTACTAAGGTACTTTTTCCGCAACCACTCTCCCCTATAAAAGCGATTTTTTCGCCTTTTTTAATGTTTAAGTTAAGATTTTTAAATAAATATTTTTTTCCCTCATAACCAAAGCTAAGATTGCAAATTTTAAGCTCTTGATTAAAGCTTAATTTTTCCTCGCCCAAATTTTCTTCTTCTTGTCTTAAATTTTGGTAAATAATATCCAAAGAAGAATGATAATAAAGCAAATCATGATAACTTGTGATAATACGATTTGCGCTTGGCATTAAGCGATAAAGCGCTAAAACAAAAATAGAAATCGTGGATAAAATACCTGAAATATCACTTTCATTTTTCAAAACCAAAAATACCACGATAAAAACAAGTACACAAAAACCTATTCCTTCAAGATAAATTCTAGGCACTGCAGCTACGCTTTCATTGGTAATATTTGCTTTAGAAAAAGCTTCACTTTGTGCTTTAAAAAGGCTTAATACTCCATCTTCTTTGGTTTTAAGCTTGATAAATTTAAAATTATTTAAATTTGTATTTAAAATTTCGAAGAAATTTTTCATCGCTTCTTCGCGTCTTAGTCCTGCTTTTTTAATGACAGGGCTTAAAATTTTCACTAAAATAAAGGCATTTAACACCATAAAAATACTTAAAAATAAAGTGATTTTATAATTAATCAAAAGCATTAAAGCATAAAGCAAAAGTACTACAAAAATTTCACTCATCAAAAGTAAAAATGATGAAATCATAGTGCTTAGATTATAAACTTCTCCTGTAATGGACTTTAAAATTTCAGATTGATTTTTTTGAGTAAATTTTTCATAGTTAATATTTAAAAATTTAGAAAAAACCTTATAAGCAATCGCGTGATAACGCCCTTTAGAAAATCTTGCCAAAAGATGAAAATAATACGCATTTAACAAAGCTCTAAACACATAAAAAACAATAAGCCCCACTCCAAAATAAACAATGATTTCAAAAACAGGGATATTAAGATATTCTTTTAGGCTGATTAAATATTTATTACGATCAAAATAAGAAAAATCACTAGCCAAAGTGATAAAAGGCATTACCAAAGAAATTGCAAAAGTTTCCATAAAAGAAACAAATACTGAAAAAACAAGCAAGAAAAATAAAAAATTTTTATCTTCCTTGCTTAAAATAAAAAAAAGTTTTTTTAACACTGTTTTTCCCAATCAAAAGCAGATTTACAAATAAGCTCTAAATCATCATATTTAGGCTGCCAAGAAGTAAGATTTCTGATTTTACTTGCATCAGAAATCAACACACTAGGATCGCCTGCACGGCGTGGGGCAAGTTCTACTTTAAAATCCACTCCACTAACTTTTTTCATCGCTCCAATCACTTCTTTTACACTAAAACCATGTCCATAACCTACATTAAAAACATTGCTTTCATTCTCTTGTAAATAATCCAAAGCTGCTAAATGCGCGCTTGAAATATCATCTACATGGATAAAATCTCTTATGCAAGTACCATCTTTTGTATCATAATCATCGCCAAATATGAAAAGTTTTTCACGTTTTCCTGCGGCACATTCAGCTGCAACTTTTATAAGCAAAGTCGCTTTTGGATAGCGTTGTCCTAAAGTATAATCCATGCAAGCACCTGCAACATTAAAATATCTTAAAATACAATGCTTAAATTCAGGATTTGCCATACTTGCATCACGCAAAACTTCTTCGCTCATAAGCTTACTACGACCATAAGGATTAATAGGCGCTAAAGGGCTTGTTTCGCTCACAACAGGAGTTTGTGGTTCGCCATAAGTGGCTGCCGTTGAAGAAAATATAAATTTATTCACTCCAGTTTGCAAACAAGTTTCGATGAGATTTGTCGTATTAACAGTGTTGTTCATATAATATTTTAAAGGGTTTTGCATACTTTCAAAAACTTCAATGCTTGCTGCAAAATGCACAATAGCGTCAAATTTTTCTCTCTCAAACAATGCTTTTACACCTTGAAAATCACTTAAATCTTGTTCAAAAAATTTAAAAGCTCTTATTTTTTGCAAATCTTCTATTGCGATTTTAGAGCCCTTAGAAAGATTATCTAAAACACAAATTTCATGATCTGTTTTTAAAAATTGTCTTAAAGTATGAGAACCAATATAACCTGCGCCACCGCTAATAAGAATTTTCATCATCATTCCTTTTTTTAAAAATGTCAAAAATAAATTTTAATATATTTTCTTAAATACTTAAGATTGAACTTTTGAAATTTCACTTTCACAAGCTTTTGCAAAAACTTCTGTATAAGAACGATCTGATTTTTTTTCACGCAAAAAATCCCTCATATAAAAAAGAAAATCAACATAATCTTCTTCACTAACATTAGCTTTAATAAGTTCATATTTTAAAAAAAGCATATAAGTATTTAGAACATCACTTTCACAATATTCGTGAATTTTTTCAATTTCATTTTCATAAAAAAGTTTCATCACCTCATCGCCATGCACATCATATTTTCCTGGCAAACCCACCATAGAGCAAAGTGTATCAAGCTTTATTCCACGCCCATTAGATCCTAAGGATTCTAATAAATCACAATGTTTTAATTCTGAAAATCTTGTTTTATAATTATTCCATTTATCGCTTTGAGTATCTAAATAAGTTGCTGCTTTTAAATTGTATTTTAAAGCCCTTAAAACAAGAACAGGCATATCGAAATTTTTACCATTAAAGCTGACTAATTTTGGCTCATAATTTTCTATAAAATTAAAAAAATTAGCAATCATTTCTTTTTCATTTTGCCCATCAATTTTACTTACTTTGATAAATTTTCCAAAATTATCACTTAAAACCGCGCAAATACTGATGATTTTATGATAAGGCAAAGGCAAAAACTCACTCCCACTTTGTTCTTTTTGCCACTGAAATGCTTTCAAACTTACTTCTAAATCACTTCCTTCAAAACCTAAAGTTTTGCGGATAAGCTCAACATCTGGCACACTCTCACAATCAAAAACACAAATATAACCTTCATTTTTTGCCATTTTTTAACCTTTTTTTAAATAATTTCGCTAAAATCATAGCAAAAATTTTAAAATATTAGGCTTTTAATGAAAATAGCAATTGTTCGTTTATCAGCACTTGGTGATATTATCCAAAGTGCCGTGGTTTTGCAATTTATCAAAAATTTTAAAAAAGATATAAAAATTCATTGGTTTGTAGATGAAAAATTTGAAGGCATACTCAAAAACCATCCTTTAATAGACAAACTCTATGCCCTGCCCTTAAAAGACAAAAAAATTTTAAAAAGCCTAAAAATTCTTCTTAAAGCAAGAAAAAACAACTATAATACAGTAATAGATCTACAAGGGCTTATAAAATCTGCTATTGTAAGTCGAATTTTAAGTAGAAATAATTTTGGTTTTGATAAAAATAGCCTTAAAGAAAGTTTTGCTCATAATTTCTACAACCAAAAACTTGAGTTAGATTACAATGAAAATGTATTTGTAAGATACTTAAGTCTTACCTCCTTTATGTTAAATACTGATTTTAATGTCAAAAATTTAGCCTTTAAACAAGATATTTTTAGCGTGGATGAAAATTTAAAGCAACTCTTAAACAATAAACTCAAGCTCGATAAAAACGAAAAAAACATACTCATACACGTGGGTTCAAGCGTAGAAAATAAAATCTATCCTAAAACCAAACTTGCTATACTTTGTAAGCTTTTAATCAATGAATTTCAACAAGCAAAAATTTGGCTCGCTTGGGGAAATGTAAAAGAATACGAATTTGCTAAAGAGGTTTTAAATCTTAGCGGCATTGATGAAACACATATAGAATTAGCACCAAAATTTAGCCTTGAAGAACTAATGGCTTTTACAAAAATGATGGATCTTATCATAGGAAATGATAGTGGTCCAACACATTTAGCTTTTGCTTTAAACAAAGCATCTATTACGATTTTTGGTGCAACACCAAGCTACCGCAATGCTTTTCAAACTCATATCAATAAAATCATTGATGCAGGTAAAAAAATCCAAAATGCCAAGCATATCGATAAAAGTGATTTTTGTATCACGCGTATAGAAGAAGAAGATATCTTCAAACTTGCCAAAGGCTTACTTAATGAAAAATAGTGATAGAATATATCTTAGTCTTTATTATATTTTGAAATTTTTTGTTACTTTTATGCCTGAGTGTATCTTGCATTTTTTAGCTTTGATTGTAGCAAGAATCACTTTTTATCTTAACAAAAAACATCGCAAGATCATCGATATAAATTTGCAAATCTGTTTTCCTCAATACACTCAAAAAGAACGCGATAAACTATCTTTGAAAATTTATGAAAATTTTGCTCAATTTGGAATTGATTGTTTACAAAATCAAAACACCACCAAAGAAAAAATTCTCAATAAAGTAAATTTTATCAATGAAAATTTTCTTATAGACGCTCTAGCTTTAAAGCGTCCTATTATCTTCACAACTGCACACTATGGAAACTGGGAAATTTTAAGCCTTGCTTATGCAGCTAAATATGGTGCGATTTCCATAGTGGGGAAAAAGTTAAAAAGCGAAGTTATGTATGAAATTTTAAGTAAAAATCGCACCCAATTTAACATAGAGCTTATTGACAAAAAAGGCGGTATAAGACAAATGCTAAGTGCCCTAAAAAAGGGGCGAACTTTAGGAATTTTAACCGATCAAGACTGCGCAGAAAACGAAAGCGTAAGATTAAAATTTTTTAACAAAGAAGTGAATTATCAAATGGGAGCAAGCCTTATCGCACAAAGAAGCAATGCTTTGATCATCCCTGTTTATGGCTATAAAGAAGGTGGTAAATTTTGCATAGAGTTTTTTAAAGCAAAAGATTCTCAAAATGCAAGCTTAGAAGAACTGACACTTTATCAAGCACAAAGTTGCGAAGAAATGATTAAAAAAAGACCTTGGGAATACTTTTTTTTTCATAGACGCTTTGCTAGTTATAATCAAGGAATATACTCATGAATATTTCAATAGTAATACTAACTTTTAATAGTCAAAAATATCTTCAAGAAGTATTGCAAAGTGTTAATTTTGCCAATGAAATTATTTTAATAGATAGCGGAAGCACGGATGATAGTTTAATAATAGCAAAAAATTTTAAAAACGTGAAAATTTTCCATCAAAATTGGCTTGGTTTTGGAAAGCAAAAACAATTTGGAGTTGAAAAAGCAAATAATGACTGGATATTTGTTTTAGATAGTGATGAAGTTTTTACTGAAGAATTAAAAGAGGAAGTATTGCAAATAATTAAAAATCCATCATTTAAAGCATACAAAGTAGCAAGATTAAATTTTTTCTTTGGAGAAGCAATAACAAAAATGGGGCTATATCCTGATTATAACATAAGATTATTTCATAAAAAATATGCCAAATTTAATGAAAGAGAAGTTCATGAAAGCATAATCTGTCAAGAAAAAATAGGGAAATTAAAACATCATTTTTTACATTATGCTTATGAAAATATCGAGCAATTTATAGATAAGCAAAACAAATACTCGAGTTTAAATCCTAAAAAAAATAACCTTCTTAAAGCTTTAATAAATCCTTATTGGACTTTTTTTAAACTTTATTTTGTAAAATTAGGTTTTTTAGAAGGCAAAAGAGGTTTTATCATAGCAAAGCTTTATGCCCAATATACTTTTTGGAAATATATTAAGTAGTTTTAATCATATCAAACAATTCGTCCCATTTTTTCATCACGCCTTCTATTTTATAAGATTCAACTTTTTCTTTGGCCTTTTTAACAATTTCTTGTCTCAAGTTTTCATCTTGCATTAAAAGTGATATTTTTAAAACCATATCATTAAAATCACCCATCTTAAATAAAAGTCCATTATTTTTATCATCGATTAACTCGCTTACACCCATATAATCACTACTGATTCTAGCGCATTCATAAAAAGCAGCCTCAATTAAAACTATGGGCAAGCCTTCTTGTTTGGAACATAAGCATAAAATTTTAGCTTTTTCATAGTAAAAACTTAAGTCTTCTATATAGCCTACAAAATCGATGTGCAAATTTAAATTTTTAGCAAGCTCCATCAAATTCTTTTTTAAAGAACCCTCTCCTGCTATGATAATCTTCCATTTACTTAAAACATCTTTTTGGATACAAAATAAAGCTTTGATAAAAACATCTACAGCCTTTTCCTCTTCTAATCTTCCTACATATAAATTAATGTTTTCTTTATCATTTGTATGAATTTTTTTACACCCAAGGGATTAGGCATGATGATTTTATTTTTTACAAAAGAATAATATTTAAAATCTTCCCCAGTTAAAACACTTAAATAGGTAGCCAAAGGATACAGTTTTCTTCTTAAACGATTGGTTTTTTTAGACTTTTCTCCAAGATGAAAACCATGCTCGCAAATAATATGCTTGATGCCTATATTTTTATTTGCAAGTAGAGTAAATAAATTAGGCTTGGTTTTAAAAGAAATCATAATATCAGGCTTATACTGTTTTATTTTTTTAATTGCACACTTATATATGATTTTATTAATAAGTTTATTTAAAAAACGGATGGGAGTTAAAGCTTTAGTGTTGATAAATTCAACATAAGCATTGTTACAAATATCATCATAAGCTAGAGGCGTCTTTTCAAAAAATAACAAAGAAAGCTCGTGATTTTTTTCCATTCTTTAGCAAGTTGATAAATAACATAACTTACCCCACCTTTGTTAAAATAGTCACTAACAATCAATATTTTCATAAGATCTAACCTTTTTTAAACTAGGTAAAAAATATTTTATAAAAATGTGAATTTTTTTAATATACTTACTTATTTTATTTTTCTTTTTAAGAAATTTTTTATCATCTTGAGTAGAACTTTCAAACATAAAATTTTCATGTGTATAAACAAGTACAGGAAATAAAGCGTAAGTGTTTAAAACTTTTTCATTACAAGTAAGAGCATCTATAGGCAAATAAATTTTTTCTAAATGAGAAAGCAGTTTTAAGGCTCCATTTTTGGTTATAAAATAACCATAAGTACCGTTGCCTCTAGCGATCAAACGACGAATTTTATAATTTAAGATTTTTTTTGCAAATCTTCTTGAGTAAGGACTTTCTATCCTAAAACCATCATCATTATAAACCTGTCTTTGATGCCCTAATAACAAAAGTTCCAAGTCGTTAGGAAATTCATTAAGGTGTTGTAAAAATTCAAGTAAGTTTTCATCAAAATACGCATCATCTTCTAAAATCACAGCGTATTTTAATTTTTCTTGCAATATTTTTTCATAACATTTTTTATGAGATAAAGAACAACCAAGCTCTCCAAGCCCTAATTCTCTTTTATGAAAATTTAGCATTTTGTCATAATCAACTATATTTAAATATTCTTGCTTACTTATAGCTTTTCCTTCTACCGCTTCGATGATTTCATAATCAAGTTGATATTTTTGACACAATTGACTAATGTATTCTTTTCTTTGCTTTGCTTTTTTAAGATTGATGATAAGAAATTTCATTTTAATTTCATTGCTAATTGTTTTATATATTTTTTTCTCTTAAATTTTATTCTCTTTCTTTTTAATTTTATAAATATTTTTTTAAAAAAGCAACTATAAGGAGTACAACAATATTCCAGTTGTAACTTATGTATAAGAAGCTCGTTAGTAAAATATTGGCACAATAAAAAATATATAGGATTTAAAGCATTAGAATATAAATTAAGCTTATGAATAACAAAATTTAAATTTTCTATAAAAAATTGCATCTTATGAAAATTTTTTCTTTCATTGGTTGATGAGCTAATATTTTGCATATTGTAATTAATCAGACATTGCTCTAAAGTCACAATACGCTTGCATTCAAGATAATACAAAGTAAGGAACAATGCATCTTCTGCCATAGTAAGTTTTGGATTTTCATTGATTTTTTCAAATGTTTTTAAATATTTTTGTCTTAAAAAAACCTTACCCCATATATACCATTGCTTTATTTTAAAATTTACAATTTGTTCTGCTAAGAAAATTAAATATTCTTCAAGACTATAATTATTATTAACAAAAAAAATATTTTTCTTCAAAGTTGTATTTAAAGCATTATAATTAAAACATATCAAATCATTATTTTCATCCAAATACTTAGATACTTCCTCGCAAGCTTCAAGCTCTAAAAAGTCATCAGAGTCTAAAAACATGATATATAAAGAATTAGTTGCCTTAACTCCTTCATATCTAGCTCTTAAAAGACCTAAGTTTTTTTCATTGTGAACTATTTTTATCCTTTTATCTTTTTTGGCGTATTCTTTAGCTATATCTATACTTTTATCACTTCCACAATCATCAACTATAATTATTTCTATATCTTTAAAAGTCTGATTGATACAACTTTCTATTGCTCTTGCTATATATTGTTCCACATTATAAGTTGGCATAATTATTGAGATTTTAGACATTATCTTTCCTAAAAATTTTTTTTAAAAATAGTAAAAACAAACTCTTAATATTAGTTCAACTCTGAAAAATTTTAACATAAGAAGTAAAAAAATAAAATACCTTATTTAAATAAAAATATTTAATACAAATATATTATAAAAAACCATTTTTATCCTATTGTCTATTTTTTACAAATTTGACTTATTTTACTTTTTGATAAACACCTTTATATTGTAAATCAGAATTGCAATATTTATTAATCCATAGAATATCTTTCCTCTTAAAAAATAATAAAAAATTTAATCATAAATCTTAATAACATTTTAAAAAATCAAACAATAAAAAAATTAATAATTCAAATTAAATTATCAACTTTTTTATAAAGTTTATACTTAATTTTGATAATCCCTTTTCTAATTCTGTGAAAAAAATTGTTACTATAAGCTTTTTTTGGATCTTGAATAATAGACCAAAGATCTGATAATTCATTATAAGTAAAATATTTCTTATTTATTTTATCATAAATCGGTAAAAATTCTTGTGAAAATCTATACAAAAAATCTAATTTATATTTATCATCAATACGCTTTAAATTCCATGAATATATTTTAAATTTAAAACAATAAAAAACATCTTGCAATCTACTTTTAAGCTCTAAATTTTTATCAAGAAACTTATCTAAAAACTCAAACTCATCACAGACGCAATATATTTTATCTTTACTCTTAACCGAAGCATTTTCATTATCTTGTCTATAAAAATAAAACCCTTCTTTATAGAAATAAATACTTGAAGCCAAACTTAAAATTTGAAACCATAATCCTATATCTTGATAGGAAGCTCCTTGTGTTTCATTTGCTCTTATATTGTATTTTTTAATAAAATCCATTTTATAAAGACTAGATTGATTCATATTCCAAGAATTTATAATAATACTTGGATTTAAATACGAATTAGTTTTTTTATTATATAAAGCTTGATCATAACATATAGGGAGATTTTTAAAAATTCTTTCTTTCTCCTTATCTTCAAAACCAATAAAATCAGATTTAACTACTTGGCAATCTTGATTGTGGGCTAATCTATAAAGTTTTTCGCACATATCCAATTTTACATAATCATCACTTTCAACTATTGTACAATATTCTCCTTTGGCTATATCTAACCCGCTATTAAAAGCTGCACCTAAGCCTGCATTCTCTTTATGAATAACTATAATTCTTTTATCTTTAGTTGCATATTCATCGCATATTTTTCCACAATTATCAGTAGATCCATCATTAATTAATATAATTTCTATTTCTCTTAATGTTTGATTTACAACGCTATCAAGGCATTCTCTAAGATACTTTTCTACATTATAAATTGGTATTATAACTGATACTAAAGGAATGTTTTTATTAATCATATATACCGCCTTCCTAATAAAAATTTAAATATTTTTTTAAATTTATATAATAATGATTGCTTATTGCAAAGCAAAGTCTTGGAGAAATCTTTTTTCAAAATACAAAATAAAAAATCTTTTTCACGCTGATTAAAATACCTATAACTCAAATTTTCACTCAAAGAATTATTAAAAAATTTAACAAGTTTTTCAAAAAATAAAGGTTTTAAATCATCCTGTAATTGATAATAAAATCCATATAATGGAGATATAGCATGGGCATAAAATTCTTCCTTAAATTTTTCAAATACACCTAAAGAAATCAATCTTTTTCTTGCATAAATACATTGATCAATCATTTTAATTAAGTTTTGATCCGTTCGTTTCACTGAAGATATATTTAAGGGTTCTTGTCTATAATGATAAAATGCTTTTCTTAAAGTTGTAATTTTATTCGCAAGAACAAGCGCTTCAATTGCAAATGGGAAATCTTGATAGGTTGCACCTTTACTTTCTTGAAATCTCAAGCGATTTATAAGAGTTTTATGATACAAACTTGCCCAAATAGAAGAGTGAT
Source organism: Campylobacter sp. US25a (assembly GCF_004379075.1). Taxonomy (NCBI): domain Bacteria; kingdom Pseudomonadati; phylum Campylobacterota; class Epsilonproteobacteria; order Campylobacterales; family Campylobacteraceae; genus Campylobacter; species Campylobacter sp. US25a. Next base: position 168,515 of record NZ_RYYM01000001.1, on the reverse strand, counting down.
ATATTAATAATTTTGGATAATCTTCTATTTTGAATATTTTATTATCTGGAGCACAATTAAATAATTCAAAATCTTTATGTTTTTGCATATATAGCTTATCTTTTGGCTCTCTAGTTGAATTATAATCATAAAACATACATTTTACCAAATCACTATCATTATTTTTTGCCTTAAAGTATAATTCTTCATACATATTAAACTCTATCCAATCATCTGATTCCACAAAACCAATATATTCTCCTTTGGCTATATCTAACCCACTATTATAAGCTGCACCTAAGCCTGCATTCTCTTTATGAATAACTATAATTCTTTTATCTTTAGTTGCATATTCATCGCATATTTTTCCACAATTATCAGTAGATCCATCATTAATTAATATAATTTCTATTTCTCTTAATGTTTGATTTACAACGCTATCAAGGCATTCTCTAAGATACTTTTCTACATTATAAATTGGTATTATAACTGATACTAAAGGTTGTTGCATTACCATTGCTCCGTATTGTTGATTTTAATTTAATTTTTAATTATCTTTAATATTATCCTGCTTCAAAAATATTTTAATCATTTTAATCCAATTCAACTTTCAACACTCTCTCCACGGTTTTATCCATATCATAATATTTATAATCGCCAAGCCTACCTAAAAAATACACATTTGTAAGTTTAGCAGATTCTTTTAAATATTTTTCATACAGTTTTTGATTTTCATCATTAGGTATAGGATAGTATCTTTCATTCTTACCTTCTTCATATTCACAAGGAAATTCATAAGAAAGTATGGTTTTGTTAGATTTTTCATCAAGATAATATTTATACTCAACGCTTCTTGTAAAATCGTAATTTTCAGGGTAGTTTATCTGAGGGCCTGATTGCATATACTCTTTATCAAAAGTTTCAAATACTATATTTAAACTTCTATAAGGTAATTTACCAAATTTATAATCAAAAAATTCATCAATCGCCCCTGTATAAAACAATCTTTCGTATTCTATATCTTTTTTTATGTCTTTAAAATCGATATTTAATTGTATTTTTATCAAAGGATGGTTGATTATATTTTCAATCATTTTTGTATAACCATCTTTTGGTATAGCTTGATAAGTATCTACAAAATATCTATCATCACGACTTATATATACAGGAACTCTTGCAGTAACTGAAAAATCAAGTTCTTCAGGCTTTACACCCCATTGTTTTACCGTGTAACCCAAAAAAACTTTTTTATAAATATACTCGGCTAAAAATTCTAAATCTTTATCGTTTGCATTTTTTAATTCTAAAATAGGAATTTTGGAATTAAAAGTAAATTTACTTACTAATTTTTGTTCAAGCTCTTTAGCTAAATACTCTGGAAAAACTTTATGCAAAGTATCAAGATTAAATGGGATATTTACCTCTTTGCCATCTATAAAAGCTTTTACTCTATACATAAAATAATGCCATTTTGTAAAACGACTTAAGTAATCCCAAACTTCTTTTATACTAGTATGAAAAATATGAGGTCCATATTTATGGACAGTTATATTAGTTTCTTGATCCTTATAATCATAAATATTTCCACCGATATGCTCTCTTTTATCTATGATTAAAACTTCTTGTCCTTTACTAGCTAAACGCTCAGCTAAAATCGCCCCACTAAGCCCACAACCTACAATTAAATTTTTTACTTTTTTCATTTTAATACTTTCTATTATTTTCCCAATTCCAAGCACTTTTAATTATATCTTTAATATCAGTATATTTTGCTTCCCAAGATAAGATTTCTTTTGCTTTTTTATTATCTGCGTATAATCTTGCAGGATCCCCATCCCTTCTTGGTGCGTAATTTATAGGGCACTTTTTGCCACTTACAACTTCAGCTGCGCTAATGATTTCTTTTACACTTGTACCTATTCCTGTACCAAGATTTATACAACCGCTAAATTTATGTAAATTTTCTAAGGCTAAACGATGAGCCAATGCTAAATCTTCTACATGAATATAATCTCTTATGCAAGTTCCATCTTCGGTATCATAATCATTTCCAAAAATATTTATAGCAGGAATTTCTCCTTTTATAGCCTTTAAAACTAAAGGAATTAAATGAGTTTCAGGTTCATGACTTTCACCGATAAGTCCATCATTGCTTGCACCTGCAGCATTAAAATATCTTAAAGAAATATGCCTTAAACCATAAGCTTTTTCATAGTCAGCAAAAACTTGTTCTATCATAAGTTTAGTTCTTCCATAAGCATTAATAGGATTTTGAGGATGTTTTTCATCAATTGGGGTGTATTGCGGCTCTCCGTAAGTTGCACAAGTACTTGAAAATACTATATCCTTAACATTATTTTCAAGCATTGCATTTAAAAGATTTATAGTTCCTACTACATTATTTTGATAATATTTTGCAGGATTTATAACACTTTCTCCTACATAAGCAAAAGCTGCAAAATGCACTAGGGCATCTATTTTTTCTTGCTTGAAAACATTGGTTAAAGAAAAGGTATCTAGTAAATCTGTATGAATAAATTTAGCTCTTTTGTCTATAGCTTGTTTGTGTCCATAGATAAGATTATCCATGACAATGCAATTATAATTATTATCTAGTAAATGTTTTAAGGTATGCGAGCCTATATATCCTGCACCACCTACCACTAAAATATTTTTCATCTACCTACACCTTGATACTCAAAACCTAACTTTATAGCTTCATTTTTATCAAGTAAATTTCTTAAATCAACAATTTTTTTATGCCTTACCAAATCGTAAGCCTTTTTTAAATCAAGACTTGAAAATTCTTTCCATTCTGTTAGTATAGCAATCACATCAGCATCTTTTATGGCTTCATACATGCAATCAGCATAATCAATCTTATCCTCTAAAATTTGTTTAGCTAAATCCATAGCTTTTGGATCATAAGCACAAATTTTAACTTTTTGTTCTAAGAGTTTAAAAATAATATCTACAGCGGGACTTTCTCTACAATCATCAGTGCCATCTTTAAAAGCAAGGCCAAGTACGGCTATTTTTGGATTTTTGATATCCTTAATACTATTTAAAATTCTTTCACTCATGTGATTTTTACGCTCTTCATTGCCTTTAATAGCTGCATTGATTAAAGTTAAATCGATATCATTTTGCTTACCCATAAAAGCCATAGCTAAAGTATCTTTTGGAAAACACGAACCTCCATATCCAGGTCCAGGATTTAAAAAGCGATTTCCTATCCTAGTATCAAGTCCCATACCTTTAGCAACTTCTAAAATATCAGCTCCAGCTTTTTCACAAAAATTTGCCATTTCATTAATATAATGAATTTTAATAGCCAAAAATGCATTTGAAGCGTATTTAATAGTTTCTGAAGAACGGCGACTTACAAAAAGCAACTCACTTTTTCCTTTAAAAGGCTCATAAAGCTTTTCTATCACTGCTTTTGCTCTTTGTGAATTTGTTCCTACTATAATTCTGTCTGGATTGAAAAAATCATATACTGCAAAACCTTCTCTTAAAAATTCAGGCAAAGAAAGAACATCAAACTCTGCATTTGGATTTTTCTTGCTAATTAAACTTTCTATATCATCGCCTGTGCCAACAGGAACAGTGGATTTTGTAGCAATTACTGTATAACCTGTTAAATAATCCGCTAACTCAGTCGCAGCTGCATGAATATACTTCATATCTGCTTCTTTTGTAACTGGGTGCGGTGGAGTTCCTACTGCTATGATCACTAAATCTGCATCTTTAATACCTTCTTTCATAGAAGTTGTAAATTTTAAACGACCTTCTTTTACATTTTTATGAAAAAGATCTTCAAGATTATCCTCATAAATTGTTAAAATTCCATTATTTAAGGTATCAATTTTTGATTTTTCTCTATCTATACAAATAACATCATTTCCAAGTTCTGCTAGACCAACACCTGTTGGAAGTCCAACATAACCTGTTCCTATGATTCCTATTTTCATGTATTACCCTATCCTTTAAATTCTGTAATTTTTTCTTTAAAATACTTTATAGTTTTTTCTAAACCTTCATCTAAATTTATCTTTGGCTCCCAATTAAATTTAGCTTTAGCTAAAGAAATATCAGGTCTTCTTTGAGTTGGATCATCTAATGGCAAATCTTTATAAATAATCTTTGATTTAGAACCTGTTTTTTCTATGACCTTTTGTGCTAATTCTTTTATAGTAAATTCACTAGGATTACCAGTATTTATAGGCCCTTGAAAATCTTTTGAAGAATTCATCACTTTAATAATAATATCAATTAAATCATCAACATAACAAAAAGAACGCGTTTGCAAACCATCTCCATAAATTGTGATATCTTTTCCGCTTAAAGCTTGACATATAAAATTACTTACAACCCTGCCATCATTTGGATCCATATTTTCTCCATAGGTATTAAAAATTCTTATTATTTTAATATCAACGCCTTCATGTCTATGATAATCAAAAAACAAACTTTCAGCACATCTTTTCCCTTCATCATAGCAAGCGCGAATTCCTATAGGATTTACATTGCCTCTATATTCTTCATTTTGTGGATGAACGAGTGGATCTCCATAAACTTCTGAAGTTGAAGCTTGTAAAATCGTTGCATTATGCTCTTTTGCAAGTTCGAGCATATTGATAGCACCATATACACTTGTTTTTGTTGTTTTTATGGCGTGTTTTCCTTGATAAGCAGGCGGAGAAGCTGGACAAGCAAAATTATAAATTTGATCAAGTTTTTGTGTGATTTTTAGTGGCTCACAAATATCATGCTCTATAAAAGTAAAATTCTCATTTTCTAAAAGTTCTTTGATGTTTTCCATTCTACCTGTATAGTTATTATCTACACAAATAATTTTATTGCCTTCACTAAGCAGTCTTTTACATAAATTAGAACCTAAAAATCCGCTTCCCCCAGTGATTAAAATGGATTTCATAAATTAAAGCATCCTTTTTTCTAAATTAAAATAATATTTTACTATAAAAAACTTTAATTTTAATTCTATATTAAACAAAACTTCTAATTCTACTTTTCAAACTTGTTTCCTCTCTCTTTAAAACTTCAAATAATTTTTGATGAAATTCATCATGTAAAAACTCTTTGGATAGTTTTTTTATGATTTCGTTGCTTTTCTTTTTATCTCGATAATTTTGATTTAAAATTTCTTTATTTTTGTTTTCATATCTTCCATTTGGATTAAATTCATAATGATAAATGCAAGTTTTAAAAACAGCTATTTTCTCACAAAACATAAAATAAACATAACAAAAAAGCACATCTTCACCATAACTTAAATGCTCATCTATTTTAACTTTTTCAAAACTTTTTAAGATGATATCTTTTCTAAAACACTTCGCCCAAACCGACCAGCAAAAATGTCTTTGTTTGCTTAAAAAATCTAAAAATTCCTTTTGATTAAAAACTTCATCTTGTTTAAAACGATAAAATTGCTTGGTTTTTACCCTATGTACAAAAGCATCAAAACAAAGCAAATCAAAACCTTTTTTCATCTCTTTAAGTACTATTTCACAAGCATCAAGAGCTAAAAAATCATCACTATCTAAAAACATTATAAAATCGGAACTAGAGCACGAAACTCCTAGATTTCTACTTGCAAAAGTGCCTAAATTTTCTTCATTTTGAAAGATTTTTATCCTTGGATCTTTTTTAGTAAATTCTAAAACCATATTTAAACTATTATCTTTACTTTTATCATCGATAATCAAAATTTCAATATCTTTTAAAGTCTGATTTATACAACTTTTCAAAGCTCTTGATATGAATTCACAAGAATTAAAAAGCGGGATTATGATCGAAAGTTGTGGCATATTTTTCCTAAATTTTGTTAAAATAATAAAAACAATTCTATCAAAGTTTAGGAAATTCATGAAAATTTTTATACACCTTCCCACTTGGTTAGGCGATGCGGCGATGGCTTCACCTGCTTTATACACTATAAAAGAACATTTTAAAAATGCTCAATTTATCCTTTATGGCTCTTTGGTTTCCACGGCACTTTTTAAGGAATTTCCTAATTCTAAAATCATCATAGAAAATAAACAATCCCGCTATAAACAAGCCCTATCTTTACGCAAAGAACTTGGCAAAATCGATTTTAGCTTTGCTTTTAGATCTGCGTTTTCTTCTAAGATTATCTTGCATATTCTTAAAACAAAACAAAGATATTTTTTTGACAAAAACAAGCACAAAGAAGAACATCAAGTATTAAAATACCTTTATTTTATAGAAAACTCACTTGGCATAAAAGCTCATTTTAAAGACTTAAAACTTCCCTTTAAACTAAAATTTCAAAACCCTCTTATCTTAAGAAATGGTAAAAAAATTCTAGGACTCAACCCTGGTGCAAGCTTTGGAAGTGCAAAAAGATGGGATGCGAATTATTTTGCTAAAGTGGCTTTAAATTTCAGCCAAAGTCATGAAATTTTAATCTTTGGCGCAGGAAAAGCCGAACAAGAACTTTGTAATGAAATTTATCAAATTTTAAAAGAACAAAACATAAAAGTAAAAAATCTTTGCAATAAAACCACCATCAAAACCCTTTGTCAAAATATCGCTTTTTGCGATCTTTTCATCACAAATGACAGTGGACCTATGCACATAAGTGCGGTTTATAAGGTAAAAACCGTAGCTATTTTTGGCCCTACGAAATTTACTCAAACTTCACCTTGGCAAAATGAAAACACAAAATTAGTGCATTTAAATCTAGCTTGTATGCCTTGTATGCAAAAAACCTGTCCTTTAGAACACCACAAATGCATGAAAGATTTAAAGCCTCAAAGGGTTATAGAAGAGGCTAGAAATTTACTTAAGCTTTAATCGATTTTTTATATATACAATAGATAACAACCTTAAAATATTTGAGTAAAATCTAAAAATTTCTCTAGCAATTTTTTTATATAATATTAATTTTATTGAAAATTTTCTTCCATATTCTACAATAACACTTGAAAAATTTGCTTGCTTAAGAAATAAAGGCCTTTTCACTATATTTAACACATTATGTTTATAAAACATATCCATATAATCATCTACAGCATAGATCCAATTTTTAGCACATTTAAGAAATTTCTTTGCAGCACTTACTTGCAGTACATAGCCTTGAGTTCCAGCAAGTTTTTCAAAACTTAAATAATATCCACCCTCACTCAAAAAATACAATCTTTTATCAAATAAGTAACAAAGTCTTATATATTCATATTTGCTCTTTAATAGCTCATCTATATATTCTATCCCATTATTTAAAAATTCATCACTAAATTCCACGTCATCTTCTAGGATGATTATAGGCTCATCAAGCTTCACACATTCTTGCCAAAGTTTATAATGACTAGCAAAACAAGCTTTTTCTCCATCAGAAAGCTCTCTACCCAAAATCCAAGAACCCCACCAAGAAAAATGATCTTTAAATTCCAAATGTTCTTTATTTTTAGCATCAATAGCTTTAAAGAAAATAAATTCTAATTTATTTTTTAAACTAGGATTTTTTTCAAAAAGCTTTTGAATTTGTTTTTGCATATGCTTTTTTCTATCCAAAGAACGCTCTAAATTGATGATAAAAACTTTCATTAAAAACTCTCATCTATGATCTGACAAAGTGTGTGTATGATCAAAATATGCATTTCTTGAATTCTAGCCGTATCATCGCTTGGTACAACAAGATTATGATCACAAAGCTTATTCATCATTCCACCACCTTTTCCGCTAAGCCCTAAACAAAGCATATTAAGTTCTTTTGCTTTTTTAAAAGCTTCTAAAACATTAGGGCTTTTTCCGCTCGTTGAAATACCGATTAAAATATCATTTTCATTTCCTAAAGCTTCCACTTGTCTTGAAAAAACAAACTCAAAACCATAGTCATTTCCTATAGCACTAAGTGCTGAAGTATCGGTTGTAAGTGCTATACCTGCTAAAGCCTTGCGTTCTTTTTTATAACGCCCGCTAAGTTCAGCCGCAAAATGCTGAGCATCAGCTGCACTTCCACCATTTCCACAAATCAAAATTTTGCCACCTTTTTTTAAGCACTCACATAAAAGTTCGCCTACTTTAGCGATTTGTCCTTTTAAAATTTCACTTTCTTGAACGATTTTTTGATGTTCTTGCCATTCTTTTTCCACTAAATTTATCATTTTTTATCCTTAATCTTTTCTATGATCTTGCTCGTACTAAATCCTTCTTCAAAGTCGATTAATTTAACCCTTGAAACGATATCCGCACCCACAACAAGCTTATCTTTATAATCAGCCCCTTTAACCAAAATATCGGGTTTTAAAAAGCTTATAAGTTCCAAAGGCGTATCTTCATCAAAAATCACTACAAAATCTACAAAATAAAAAGCTGCCAACATACAAGCTCTTTGAAACTCTGAATTTACAGGACGACTCTCGCCTTTGAGTCTTTTCACACTCGCATCTGAGTTTAAACCTACAATCAAAACATCACCCAATCTTTTAGCTTTTTCAAGGTATTTTATATGTCCAAAATGCACTATATCAAAACAACCATTTGTAAAAACGATCTTTTGATCATTTTGTTTTAAAAGCATTAAAAGTTCTTCTTTGCTTTTGATTTTTTTCTCAAAATCCACACTATTAAAACTCTTAATCTCATCAAAACTCACACTCACACTACCTATTTTACTCACTACAACAGCTGCGGCTTCATTGGCAAGTTCGCAAGCTTTAAAAATTTCAATCCCGTTTGCCAAACAAAAAGCTAAAACCGCAATCACACTATCGCCCGCTCCTGTTACATCATAAACTTCCAAGGCTTTAGCAGGTGCGATTTTTAAATTCTCATCAAAAAGTGCAATCCCTGCTTCTGAAAGAGTGATAATAGAATAACGCAAAGCAAAATCTTCTTTTAATTTTTTAATCCCTTTTTCTAAATTTTCACCCTCTAAATTTTCAAATTTCAAAGCCTCTAAAGCTTCTTTTTTATTAGGTGTAAGTAAGGTTGCACCGCTATATTTACTAAAATCATTCCCTTTAGGATCGACTAAAACAGGGATGTTTAAAGCCTTAGCCTTTTTTATCACAGCCTTGCAAACCTTAGGCGTTAAAATACCCTTAGCATAATCGCTTAAAACCACAGCTTTAAAATCTTTGATCTTTTCATCAAACAAAGCTATAAGTTCATTTTCAAGTAAAATTTCACTTATATCTTCTTCATCTAGTCTTAAAACCTGCTGATTGTGTGCCATAATGCGATTTTTAAAAGGGGTTTTGCGTCCTTTTTGGATCAAAAATTCTCCTTTTAAATTTTCTTGTAAAAATTTCCCACTCTCATCATCGCCCACAACACCGAGTGCAAAAACATCAGCTCCCAAGCTTTTTAAATTTGCATAAACATTCGCAGCCCCGCCTAATCTTTTATCTTCTTTAAGGGTTTTAGCTACTAAAACAGGGGCTTCAGGACTGATACGCGAACAATCACACCAAGTGTAATTATCCACCATAAAATCCCCTATAATTAAAATTTTAGGTTTTTGCTGACTTAAAAACTCAAGCATTTACTTCCTTTTCAAAAAGTCTTTTTATCTCACCTAAATAATCTTTTATACCCTCTTCAAGGCTAAATTTTGGCTGATAATCCCAAGTTTGATCTAGTTTTGCTTCAGTGTGGAATTGATAAGATTTTACATAAGGATTTGGGATATATTCGCAAGGCAAATCGGTTTTTAACTCTTTTTGTAAAATATCAACTATATCTTGAAAAGTCCTTGCTTTACCACTGCCCACATTATAAACCCCACATTTTGAGCCAAGGGCGATTAAATTGGCATTAATAACATCTTTGATATAGGTAAAATCTCTATAAATTTTATCACTTCCTTCAAACAAGCGTGGATTTTTTCCTGCTAAAATTTGATGGCCAAATTGCAAAACCATAGAAGCAGTTTTGTTTTTATAAAATTCGCCTTTTCCATAAACATTAAAATATCTAAGTCCTACTAAATGGGCTTTATCGTAGTATTTTTTCGCTAGCTTATCCATCATCAATTTTGAAAAAGCATAAGGATTTTTTGGTTCTTCATCTTTACCTACAGTTTGTGGACTTTTTGCATCACCATAAACCGAAGCTGAACTTGCATAAATAAGCTTTGCATTAAGATCTATGCTAAGTTCTATAAAATCTTTAAAAGTATTTAAATTAGTTTGTAAAACCTTAGTTTGATCAAAAACCGTAGTGTCTGAAATTGCTGCTTGATGAAAAATAATCTCTGGCTTAAAATCTTCAATCTTTTTTAAAACTTTTTCATCATTAATATCACCTGCAAAAAGCTCTCCATCAAATTCAAGTAAATTTTTAAAATGCCCAAAACTTTGCAAATTTCCATTTTCAAAAGTCGCACTACTACGCATTTTATCGATGATTAAAATTTCATGTTTTTCTTGCAAATTTAAAGCCAGTTGCGAACCTATAAATCCTGCACCACCTGTGATTGCTATTCTCATTTAAATGTCCTTTTCTTTAAAAAAGCTCAAAATTTCTTTTAAATTTTTAAATTGTCTAAAAAAATCGCCTTCTTTTTTTTCTTCATTTACTAAAATCAAAGTGCCAATATCAGCATTTAATCCTGCTTGCATATCGCTTAGGTTATCTCCGATAAAGATAGAATTTTTCATATCCAAATCAAACTCATCTTCTGCTTTTAAAAGCATTCCTGCTTTAGGTTTGCGACACTCGCAACCTTCTAAATGTGGACAATGATAAATTTTATCAATTTTTATATCTTGTTTGGCAAATTCTTTAAGCATATAATCGCAAAGCTTTAAAAAATCACTTTCCTTGTAATATCCTCTTGCAATGCCTGATTGGTTTGTCGCTATAAAAAGCAAATAATTTCTAGCTAAAAAATATCTACAAAGCTCAAAAATTCCATCACAAAATTCAAAATCTTCTATTTTATAAACATATTTTTTATCTATATTAATCACACCATCTCTATCTAAAAATAATGCTTTTGTTTTCATAAAAAACATTATAATATAGCTTTTTTAAAAAGAAAATAAACATTATCTTTAATTTCTTAAGATTTTTATAAAAATAAAGATATATAATACCTAGCAATCTAATTTTTACTAAGGAGAAAACAAATGAAAAAATTATTAGTAGTTTCTGCTTTGGCATGTCTTGGTGTTTCTGCTTTTGCTGCAGATGGTGCTACACTTTTTAAAAAATGTGCAGTATGTCATGGTGCAAATGCTGACAAAGTTTACTTAAACAAAGTTCCAGCTTTAAAAACTCTTTCTTCTGCTGAAAGACTTCAATACATGAAAGAATATTCAGAAGGCAAAAGAAATGCTTATGGTCAAGGTGCGATCATGAAACTTAACCTTAAAGGTTTAACTGAAGAAGATTTTAAAGCTATTGAAGCCCATATTGAAACTTTAAAATAATTTCTAAAAAAGGCTTTCCTTTTTAAGAAAGCCTTTTTTTATCCAAAGCTTCTTTTTTACGCCTTTCTAATTCCATAGCATCACGCAAAGAATCCTCATCATCATTTAAAGTAGTAAATTTATAATCATCATCAAATTGCTTATTTTTAATCCCCCAAAGCAAAGTTGCCAAAATGATAAAAAAAGCTAAGATAGAAACCCCTATCATCATCATGATTATACTATTCATTCTTTAATCCTTAAAGCATTTAAAATAACTATTATACTACTAAAAGACATAGAAATAGCAGCGAATAAAGGATTAATCATACCCAAAAAAGCCAAAGGTATGGTACAAGCATTATAAAACAAAGAAAAAGCGAGATTTTGCTTGATAATTTTAAAGGTATTTTTAGATAATTTGATGGCTTTTTTTAAAGAAAGCAAGTCATTTTTCAAAAGTAAAACATCACTACTTTCTATAGCTAGATCACTTCCTTCTCTTAAAGTCATCGAAACACTTGCATATTTTAAAGCTAGTGCATCATTTACCCCATCACCTACAAATAAAACTTTGTAATTTTTGCTTAAATTTTCTATAGTTTTCATTTTATCTTCTGGCAAACAAGAAGCTTGATAATTTTGAATTTCTAACTTTTTAGCGATTTTTTCCACTGCTTTTTGATGATCGCCACTTAGTATCATTAATTCTTTCTTTTCTTTTTTAAGATAAGCGATAAGCTCTTTTGCACCTTCTCTTAAAACACTATCAAACTCAAAAGAAGCTAAAATTTTACCTTCCTTAGCAAAAATAAAATGTGTATTATCAAATTCTTTAGCCACAATACCCTTTTCTTGCAAAAATTTAGAACTTCCGCCTAAAAGCAACCCTTCATTTAACTCAGCACTTAAACCTTTAGCTTGAATGCTCGAATGCTTTTTAAAATCCAAATTTAAATCTTTAGCTCCTTTTTGCTTTAAATACGACGCAATATTTTGAGAGATAGGATGTTTAGAAAGTTTTACAAAATTATAAAGCTCATTTAAATCAAGCGCTTCATCTAAAAAAACCTCTTTAAGTTCAAGCTCTATTTTGGTTAAAATACCCGTTTTATCAAACACCACGCAATCACATTTGCTTAAATCTTCTATCACGCTAGAACTTTTAAATAAAATATGCTTTTTTAAAGCCCTACCTAAGGCCACAAGATTGCTCACGGGCGTTGCTAAAGCCAAAGCACAAGGACAAGCGATAATCAAAACTGCAATCGCATTGACTAAAGAAATTTCGAAACTCTCTTCTTTATAAAAAAACCAAAAAGCAAAACAAATAAAAGCGATCAATAAAACCGTTCTAGAAAAATAAGCCGAAAGACTATTGACCAAACTTTCAAGTTTTGCTTTTTTAGAACTTGCAAGTTCTAAAAGCTGGATAATTTGACTGAGTTTTGAATCCTTGTAAAGCTTTGTTGCTTCATACTCCACACTTCCATCAAGCACTATACAAGCTGAAAAAATTTCATCTTCTTTTTGTATGAGTTTTGGAATACTTTCTCCGTTTAAAGAAGAAGTATCCACACTCATTTCACCACTTTTACAGATCCCATCGATTAAAATTTTATCTCCAGTTTTAAGCAAAATTCTATCCCCTAAACAAACCTTTTGCACTTCTTTAGGAACAAATTCTTTACCATCAAAAACCAAAACTTCATTTTGCAAAAAATCATTAAGCCCATCTATAGTATCTAAAGCACGCTTTTTGCTAAACATCTCAAGATATTTTCCTATAAAAACAAAGCAAACTATCATCGCCACAGAGTCAAAATACACTTCCCCCACCCTAAAAAACATAGCCCATAAAGAATAAACATAAGCCAAACTCGCTCCGCTAATCACCAATACATCCATATTTAAACTATGCATTTTTAAAGTTTTAAAAGCGCTTTTATAAAAATGAGATCCCGTATAAAAAAGCACAGGAGAGCAAAGGATAAATTCAGCAAAATTTAAAATATCCTTAGTATCCTTATCCATACCGCTAAAAAATCCTGCGTATTTTGCCACTGCTATCCACATGATATTCATCACGCAAGCTATAGCCACAACAAGCTTAGAATAAAATTCTCTTTTTAGTAAATCCGCTTTTTTTGAAGCCTTGCTCGCATCATAAGCACTCGCTTTATAACCTATGCTTTCAATAAGTCTTAAAATTTGCACCAAAGAAATACTTTGTTCATCAAAAACAATGCGTGCTTTATGGCTTAAATGATTGATATCAAGTTCTAAAATTCCTTCTTGCTTGGTTAAAATTTTCTCATTAAGCCACACACAAGCTGCACATTCTATACCGTGTATCATGAGATAAATTTCACTAAATCCTTCTTTAGTTTTAGTAATAAACTCATCATAATTTTTCATTTCATTTTGAAAATTTACAGGGCTTAAAGTTTGATTTCCAAGCTTTTCATAAAACTCATCTAATCCACTTTCATGTAAAATTTCCCAAACGCTCTCACAACCCTTGCAACAAAAAAAATTACCCTTATACTCTATCATTTGAGCTTGTTTATAATCAAGTCTGCAATGTTCACATTTCATAATCATTCTTTAAAAAAATATTTTTTATAATTATAAACAAATTTGACAAAAAGTGTACTTTTTTACTAAAATCACATTTTACAAAAATTATTCTGCTAAATCTTACGAGGACTTATGGAAAAAGAAAAAAAACAACATCAAAGAACCCACGTTCCAGTGGAAGGTTATAAAATCGAAGAATTAAAATTATTAGATTTAGAAAATCTAGTTAAAATCGCTAATGAATGTGAAATCGAAAACCCAAGAGAATTTCGCCGTCAAGAACTTATTTTTGAAATTTTAAAAGCACAAACAAAAAAAGGCGGTTTCATACTTTTTACAGGGATTTTAGAAATTTCTTCTGAAGGTTATGGCTTTTTAAGAGGCATGGACTCTAATCTTAGCGATAGTGTTAATGACGCTTATGTTTCAAATTCGCAAATTAGAAAATTTGCTCTGCGTGTAGGCGATATCGTTACAGGACAAGTTAGAGAACCTAAAGATCAAGAAAAATACTACGCTCTTTTAAAAATTGAAGCGATCAATTATCTGCCTTTACAAGAAGCCAAAGAAAGACCTTTATTTGATAACTTAACCCCTATTTTTCCAACAGAAAAAATCAAACTCGAATACGATGCGATGAAGCTTACAGGTCGTGTTTTAGATCTTTTTACTCCTATAGGAAAAGGACAACGCGGACTCATCGTTGCTCCACCACGCACAGGTAAAACAGAGCTTATGAAAGAACTTGCTGCTGCCATTGCAAAAAACCACCCAGAAATGCATTTAATCGTGCTTTTAGTCGATGAAAGACCTGAAGAAGTTACCGATATGCAAAGATGTGTAAAAGGCGAAGTTTTTAGTTCTACTTTTGATTTACCTGCTTATAATCATGTGCGTGTAGCTGAACTCGTGATAGAAAAAGCCAAAAGAATGGTAGAAACAGGAAAAGATGTTATTATCCTGCTTGATAGCATCACAAGACTGGCGCGTGCTTATAACACCGCAACTCCAAGCAGTGGAAAAGTCCTAAGCGGTGGGGTAGATGCTAATGCTTTGCACAAACCAAAACGCTTCTTTGGTGCAGCTAGAAATATAGAAAATGGAGGCTCTTTAACCATAGTTGCTACGGCTTTAATTGACACAGGTTCAAGAATGGATGATGTGATTTTTGAAGAATTTAAAGGCACAGGAAATAGCGAAATAGTTCTTGATAGAAATATCGCTGATAGAAGAATTTATCCTGCGATTAATATCATCAAATCAGGAACAAGAAAAGAAGAATTACTCCAAGGCGTAGCAAATCTTCAAAAAATTTGGGCGATCCGTTCAGCGATTTCTCAAATGGATGATGTTGAGGCATTGAAATTTTTATATTCTAAAATGCTTAAAACCAAAGACAATGTAGAACTTTTATCTATAATGAACGAGTAGAAAATGCTTCAAGCTTTAGCGATTAAATACAGACCAAAAACCTTTGATGAACTCATAGGACAAAAGACAGTTAGCGTAAGTTTAAAATACGCTCTAAATCATAATCGCTTAGCTCATGCTTATCTTTTTTCAGGACTTAGAGGAAGTGGAAAAACTTCAAGCGCTAGAATTTTTTCTCGTGCTTTAGTTTGCGAACAAGGGCCAAGTGATACTCCATGCGGCACTTGCAAACACTGTCTTGCAGCACTTGAAGGCAAACATATAGACATTATAGAAATGGATGCTGCAAGCAACCGTGGACTTGAAGACATACAAACCTTAATTGAACAAACCAAATACACCCCTTCCATGGCAAGATTTAAAATTTTCATCATTGATGAAGTGCATATGCTTACCCCGCAAGCTGCAAATGCGCTTTTAAAAACCTTAGAAGAACCACCAAGTTATGTTAAATTTATACTTGCAACAACAGATCCTTTAAAACTCCCAGCTACTGTGCTTTCTAGAACACAACATTTTCGCTTTAAACAAATTCCACAAAGTGAAATTTTAAATCATCTTAAAGAAATTTTACTTAAAGAAAATGTTAAATTTGAAGAAGAAGCTTTAAAATTCATAGCAAGAAGTGGTAATGGATCTTTAAGAGATACCTTAACCTTGCTTGATCAAGCCATTATTTTTTGTCAAAATGAAATCAGTATTAGTAAAATTACAGATATGTTAGGATTTTTAGATCCTCAAAAAATCAAAACCTTTTATCAGGCTATTTTAACAAAAGACAAAGAAAAAGTTTTTACGTATTTAGAAGAATTACAAGACTATGAAGCTTCAAGCGTGATTGATGAAATGCTTTTTTATTTAAAAGAAAGTTTTTTTGCAAAAAGTACAGAATTTTCTACTTTAATTTATGAAAGATTTTTCCGTATTTTATCAAAAGCTAAAAATATGCTTTGCGATGATGATGGCTTTACGCTTTGTGTTATGGCTTTTATGATGATGGAAGCAAGTCATTTAAAAGAAATTGACGCACAAATCCAAGAAATCAAACAAGAAAATATAACAAATACTACACCTAAGATCACACCTTCTCCTATCATGCCTAATCTTGAGAAAAAAATAGAAAAAAATGCTTATGAAATCTTGCTTGATAGTATTTATGATAGGGATTTTGATCTTGCAGAATGCTTTAAACAAAGCACAAAATTTATTAGTTTTGAAAGCAATACTTTAAATATAAGCTCAAACGCACAAGGACAAAATCGCGATACGCTCAATAAAGGTTTTAAACTCATACAAGAACTTTTTAAAGCTAAATTTGGAGAAAATGCAAAAATTAATGTGCAAAAAGCACTAACAATTGATGAAAATAAGCTTCAATCCCTAACCCAAGAATTACCAAACAGTGAAAATAAAAACAATATTCAAAGTTCTATTAATATGCTTAAAGAAGGAGCTAAAAAATTTGACCCACAAGAAGATCTTAAAGAGGCTCTTAAAGATTGTTTTGGGGAGCCTAGTATAGAAAATTAATCATCATTTTTAAGAGAGATGAAAATCAAAGCTAAAAACATATAAGTTACCAATCTTGTAGCACCAGGCAAACCATTCCAAACATTACTCATCCACATTTCAAACCATTCTGCAACAACAAGTTAAGGAAATAATCCCAAAAATCTTAGCGTTAAGAAAGCTTTGAGCATCTAAATTTCTAGCTTTAAACATATCATAAGCACCTTTTAGGGCTGTTAAGGTAATAAAAATTTCAAAAAGAATAATTATTATATAGCCTATATGATGAATCACAGGAGAAGTAATAACCCCATAAACTATAGCATTACCTAAATAATCAGACTTTATATCCGCACTCATCACATGCGAAACAAATTGGAAATTAGAATTATAATCTGTCACATTTCTAAAAACCACTATACCTGCTAACGATGCAACGGTAAGCAAAATAATAATTTTTGAAAATCAAATCATTTTACTTATGCAAAAACATTTTTATTACATTTATACCATTTTAATAATATATTCTTAATAAAAATTAAATTTTTAAATTCTTTTAAGTCTTAAAGAATTAAGTACCACAGCAACAGAACTAAAACACATTGCAAGTGCTGCTATATGAGGACTTAAAGTGATAAAAGGTACAAATCCTGCTGCGATAGGAATGCAAAGTACATTATAAATAAAAGCCCAAAAAAGATTTAGCTTAATAATCCTGCGTGTTTTTTTAGCAAGTTTAAAACATTTAAAAATCGCTGATAAATCATCTTTTATCAAGATAAAATCTCCTGTTTTTTTTGCAAGTTCATTTGCCTTTGAAAAACTCATACTCACGCTTGCAGCAGATAAAGCCGCCGCATCATTGATCCCATCTCCTACAAAAAGAGTTTTTTTAAATTTTTGAATGATTTGTAGCTTTTCTTCACTCTTAAGTTGGGCATGAAATTCGTCTATTTGTAATTCTTTAGCTATTTTTTCTACATTTTTTATATGATCACCACTTAAAATAAAAGTTTTAAGATTTTGCCCTTTTAAATTTAACACAAGCTCTTTGGCCCCATCTTTTAAAGCATTGCTTAACAAAACACCGCCTAAACACTTTTTATTCTTAGCAAAATACACCCTAACATATTCTTTAAAAGAATCAAAAAAGATATCGCTTTCTTTTGTGTCAATTTCATTTTCGTGCAAAAACTCCGCACTACCTACAAGATAAATATCATTATCTTCTTTGTATTTTATACCAGAACCCACAATCACTCTTCCCTCGCCCTTTAAATCAAAAATTTGATCTTTATGCAAAGCCTTGGCTATAGGATGAGAGCTTAAACTTTCAATTTGACATAATTTATCAAAATCATCTTTAGAAAGATTGTGCTTAAAAATACTCAAATTTTCCTTTGTTAATGTACCTGTTTTATCAAAAAAAGCGTACTTAACTAAGGCTAATTTTTCTAAAGCAGCAGGATTTTTAATAAGAATGAAATTTTTTGCCGCATTTGCACTTGCCACAACCAAAGCTATAGGCGTTGCAAGCCCTAAAGCACAAGGACAAGAAATCAAAAGCACAGCACAAGCGTGTAAAAAAGCTGTATTTAAATCCGCTTTTACCGCCCAAAAAACAAAAACTAAAAAAGCAAAAAATATTATACCCCCTACAAAGTATTTAGAAATTTGATCTGCTAAATTTGCCAAAGGACTTTTGATATTTCCTGCTTCAAAAACTAGATTTTTGATTTGTTCTAAAGTACTATCCATAGCCTTTTTGTTTGCTTTGATCCTTAAAGCGCCATTTAAAACTACTGCTCCTGCTTGAACTTCATCGCCTTCTTTTTTTAAAACAGGCAAAAACTCTCCATTTAAAAAACTCATATCAAGCTCTGCGCTCCCTAAAAGCACTACTCCATCTGCAACAATGCTTTCTCCTTCTTTTACCAAAAGCACATCGCCACTTTTGACAAAAGAACTTGGAATTTCTTTAATACTTTCATCTTCAAGCAAAATTTTTGTCTTTTTTGTATCTATATTTTCCAAAATTCTTTGATAATCTTGTGCTTTAAATTTAGCTTTACTTTCAAGATATTTTCCTAAAAGCACAAAGGAAATAATCATCATTGCACCACTAAAATACAAATCTTCTTCTTTAAAAATTTGCAAATACACTAAAAAAGAATACACAAAAGCACTCAAAGTCCCTAAAGCTACAAGGGTATTCATATCTAAATTTTTACTTTTAAGTCCTAAAAAAGCATGAGAAAAAAAATCTCTCCCGCAATAAAATATCCCAAAAAAACTCAAAGCCATTTGGATATTTTGCGAAAAAGAAGTTTTAACAAACATTTCAAAATACATAATAATCACACTCAAAACTATACTTAAAAGCAAATTTTTTCTTAATTCTAAGTGTTTTTTTGCCTTGTATGCGTTCAAGCTTTGTTCATCTTCTAAAATTTCAAAGCCTAAATTTTGAATTTTTGCGATGATATCCTTGCGTTTTTCTTGATCTTCAAGTAAAAAAACCCCGCTAGAATTCACATAGGAAACACTAGCATCTTTAACACCATCAATTTTTTTACAAGCTCTTTCTATAGCGTTAGAACAATTAACGCAAGTCATTTTACCTATTTTTATACGCAATTCTTCCATTATAAACGCTCTACGATCTCAAAACCTAAATCTTGAAATTCTTTTGTAAAATTTGATACTTGATTTTCTTCTAAATTTAAACTTAAAATTTTTTGCTCCAAATCTACTTCTATATTACCAAATTCATCTTCAAGAGAATTTTTGATCAAATTTACACAATTCATACAATTAACATTTTTTACTTTAAATTTCATTTTCACTCCTTATAGGATGTATGGTAATGTGCCCGATTTCAAATTCATATAGTAATTTATGGGATAAATCCTGAGATAGTTTTTCAAATTCCTTTAGATCGCAAACTTTCACTTTTAAATGCATAGAAGCTACTAGCATTTTATTGGTGATTTGAGTAATATGCAAATCCACTACCTCATCCACACTAGGATTTAAAAGCAAAACTTGTCTTACTTTTTCTATATCCACAGGAGAACTTTCAAGTAAGACATTAGCGCTTTGTTTAAGCAAGATAATTGCCCATCTTAAAAGCAAGATTGATAATACAATAGCTAAAATCGTATCTATATAAACAATACCACTGAAATACACCGCTATTCCACCTATAATAACCACTAAAGAACCCAATAAATCACTCATCATATGTAAAAAAGCGGACTTCATATTGACATTTTCTAAATTTGCACCCTTAAACATCATCAAAGCATTAATCCCATTTACCAAAAAACCCAAAATAGCTACAATTATCATGGTTTTAGCGTCAATTTCTTTTGGATTAATAAATTTTTCTATAGCCTCATAAATGATAAATAAAGCCGATAAAATAATGGTTAAAGCATTGATAAAAGCCACCAAAACTTCAAGACGAAAATACCCAAAGGTCTTTTGATGATCTTGCCATTTTTCTACAGCTATGATGGCTAAAAAACTAAGAGCTAAGGCAAAAACATCAGAAAACATATGCAAAGTATCGCTTAAAAGTGCCAAAGAATTTGAAAGGATTGAATAAATAAATTGCACAAGCATCATAGAAAAAGTCATTAAAAGAGAAATTTTTAAAATCTTTTTATCCATACTCCTTGCATCAGCATGGGAATGATGATGTTCATGAGAATGTTCTTCGTGATTATGATGACAAGATTTGTTAGCTAAAGGCTCGTGTGATAAAAATTTATACATTTTATATCCTTTTTGCTTGACATTTTAAGATATTAAGCTAAAAAGAATATAAATATTTGTTATTCTTATAAAAATTAAAAGTCAAAAAGCTCACCTAGCCAACTTTCTTTCTTTTTCTTTTTATAGTAATCATTGTGCTGATGATAAGCTGAGTTATTATATCTTGACTCTTGTCTTGAAGCTTGGTTAAAATTTGCTGTATTAGGGACACTGCGTTCTATGATTTTGTCAAGTTCTCCACGATCAAGCCAAACGCCACGACATTTTGGACAATAATCAATCTCAACTCCACTCCTATCGCTCATAACCAAATCCACATTGCAAACTGGACATAACATACAATACCGCCTTTTTTTAAATTTTTGATTTAAAATTATAAAAAGAAATACTAAACAATTTTACAACAAGTTTTAATGTTTTTTTGCATGTCTAGTCATCATAAAACTTTGTTCAAAAAATATAAGCAAAGTAACACTCACTCCTATAGCTAAAGCCAAAGTCACAGAAACAGTTGTAAAAAAATAATCAAAAAATTGAACCAAAAATTCAGACTTAGCCTTCAAATCATCACTGCGTATAAAAGAAATAAGATACAAAATCGCTTTATAAGCATAAATTCCAGGTATCATAGGAATAAGAGCAGGAAAAGCGATAATTTCAGCAGGGGTTTTAATGATTTTTGCTAGAACAATTCCTAAACATCCTATACAAAATGAAGCAACAAAAGTTGCAATTGCTAAAGTTTGAAAATGAAAATATTCCACCAAAGTAAAACGAAGCCCATGCGCAATTGCTGCTAAAAGAGCAGATAAAATAAGGGTTTTTAAAGGTGGATTGCAAGCATAAGCAAAGCCAAATCCCGCCACAGCAGCAAAAAACATATCTCTTAAAATAAATTCAATCATCTTAAAATCCCAAAATCCGAAATACTAAGTGTCATGTAAATTCCAAGTGCTATACAACAAATCAAAATAGCCACGCTGATAATACGACTAAGCCCCATTAAAATATGATCTTTTAATATATCAATCACAGAATTTATAAAAAATACCCCTGGTATAAGATATAAAATACTAGAACCCAAAGCCACATCAGAAGTATTGGTATATCCCATATCCAGTCCAAAAAATACAAACCACGATGAGATAAAAGAACAAAGGATGTATTGAATTCTTAAATCAATCTTTGCTTTAGTTAAAATATATCTTAACAACAATCCCACAAAAGTTGCAAAAAACACCAAATTTCCAGCGCCAAAATCACCGCCAAAAAGCCTACAAAAAGCCGAATTTGCCATAGAAACAAACAAAAGATTAAGCAAATAAGAATGCTTTTTTTGTTGAGAAATTTTCTCAAAAACAACTTGTGCTTTTTCAAGATCGTATTTGTGATCATATATAGCCCAGCTTAAAGCACTTAAATCAAAAATAAGCTTGAAATTAACATGGGCATGATGATTGGGTATGACATAAGTTCTTTGAATGGAGTTATCATCCATATCTACAACATTTAAAGTAATATGATGAAAAAAGAAATTGATATTTATCTCATAGCCATAAACCTCGGCTATTCTTCCTACGCATTTTGCCACCCTAGCTGTATAAGTTCCAGCACCTAGCAAAGTTTTAGTATATATAATTAAAAAATTAGTTAATCTTTGTATATCAGGTTTTTCCATATTTTGATCATCTTTAACTTGAATTTATTACAATTATAGCAAATTTGAAAATAATAAAGAAAAAAATATTTATAATTTAAATCATTTATTAAAAGGCTTTTTGATTTTGATATAAATTAAACTTGCTAAAATCACAAAAACAATTATAATGATTAAAATTTGAGTCAAATAAGTTTTAATCAACTCTTCATTTTGTCCTATATAATAACCCAAAAATACAAGTATAGCCACCCAAATAGCACTACCAAGTGCAGTAAAAAGTATAAAATTTATAAGTTTCATTTTTACCAAACCTGCAGGCATAGAAATATACTGACGAATTCCTGGTAAAAGACGACAAGTAAAGGTTGAAAATTCCCCGTGTTTGTTAAAAAATTCTTCAAATTTAGCAAATTTGGCTTCATTTATACCAAAATACTTACCCCATTTTAATACAAAATTTTTACCCCAAAAAAAGCAAATATAATAATTAATCAAAGCCCCTAAAACAGAACCTAAAGTCCCACTAAGTATACAAAGAGTGATATCAAGTTCGCCTTTATGTGCCAAATATCCAGCAGGTATCATAACAACTTCACTTGGAAAAGGTATAAAACAACTCTCTAAGGTCATTAAGATAATAATACCCAAATACCCCCAAGCACTAGCCGTCTCAACAATAAAAGAAATGATTTCTTGCATATTAGCCTTATTTGAAGAAAATTTTAAAAAATTGTAGCTTAAAAGATTAAACAGTAAAAAGCGGTTTTACACCGCTTTTTTTTATTTACCTGCAACTGAAACTTGATTTGGATTGTCCGCTGCACGAGCGATCATACACTCTTTTAAAACAGCAGCATCAGCTGGATCGCTAACTTTTTTATTAATCCAGCGTTCAACTTGTTTCATTGTTTTTGACTCTGGCTCTGGAGCTTCGTATTTTGCCATCAAACTTGCACAATCAGCCAAAGCAATGATAGGTAATAAACTTGCAAAAAGTATTTTTCTCATCTTTTGCTCCTTAGAATTTTACATTATACATTAACATGATATTATCAGCTCTTGCTTTATCTTTTTTCGCTCCACCAAATGGTAAGCCACGATTGCCCCAAATGTTTTGGATATTAGTATAGCTTAAGCGTAAGAATTGATATCTATCAAGTTGATAAATCACATAAAAATCATGAGCTGTTCCTCTTGTCATTCTTATATTAAGCGGATCATTGATACTTGGACGGCTCATAGTATACCAGTATCTACTTCCCCAGAAGAACTCATACCCTACTTTTAAAGCCTTGGTAAAATCATAGCGTCCACCTACATGCACAGCATAACCATCTTTTTCATTGAATTTTCCATCACCATAACCTTGTTTTTGAAGAGCTGCACTTAATAATGGATTTATCTCATTATTGCTTCCATTAGAATATCCCAAAGATGCGAACCAATTAAAATTTGTTCCAAAAGCTTTGTAATTTTCAAAATGAATATTAGCTAAAGTAAGATTACCTAAATTAATAACTCCATCATCATCTAATGATGTTGATCCTGGAATAGGCAATGCAAAATCAGTCATATGAGCTACATTGAAGATAATAAGATTATCTCCCATGCCTTCTATAGGAAGTTCTCCTTCTACCGCAGCATAGTAAAGATTTGCATCAGCATCTTTTTGATCGCTCATCCAGTCTCTTACCTTACCTTCTTCATCCCATTGATAAGTTTTACCATAAGCCGCACGGATAGCTACCTTATGATCTTGCAAACTTTCAGGTTTATAAGTAATCACTGCTGCATCACCTAGAGCGTTGATTGCTAAGGCTGGATAAGTGGATTGTCTTAAAGCATTGTTTCTAAGATTACTTCCTGGGCCATCGGTTCCTGGCTGTCTTCCTATAGTTGCAATCCACTCAGGCGTGATATAGTAGTCAAGATAAGCTCTATCTACATAAAGTACAGGCCCACTTGTTCTTGTGTTTCTTCCTGCATCTAAGTCATAAGGAGTGCCATTCCAACCCATTTGAGACCAGTTTTTAGCCATAGATAAACGACCATAGAATTTGGTTTTATCGTTAATATCAGCATTCATATTTAAATGAAGCTCATTCATCCATTTGTTATTTACACTATAATCTTTATATCCTCTTGTTTGACCTTCTTCATAAGGGATATGATTAAAGTTTGTATTTGATACAGCAGTTGAGAATTCAAGTCCAAATTTAACCTTGCTTAAAGCAGCTTGAAATTCTGTTTCATCAGCTCTATCGTTAAGATCAGCAAGTTCAGCTTTTACAGCTTCATTTTGCTTAGCTTGAGCTTCTCTTTCTTTTCTGATTTGTGCAAGTTCAGCTTGAATTTGTGCAAGCTGTTTTTGAAGCTTGGTTATTTCATCATCTGTATTTTTAGCAAAAAGTGAAGATGAAAGAAGACAAGCACTTAAAATAAGTGAAAACTTAGTTTTCATAATCATAACTCCTTGTAATTTTGTTACATTTCACTGAAATAAAATTATAATTATAGAAAAAAAAGCTTTAAAAAAAATTATGTGTTAATTATTTTTAGCTAGTCAAATTTTATGACTAGCTTTACATTATAAGATTTAAATTTAATTACAAAATTTTTATATCTAAAATTTTATCTCCTTGGCGTATAGAGTCTAAAACTTCCAAACTTTCTTCATCTTTTGGATCAATTTGCCCAAAAACAGTATGAACCCCATCTAAATGAGCTTGAGGGCTGTGACAAATAAAAAATTGAGAGCCACCCGTATCGCGTCCTGCATGCGCCATAGATAAGGTTCCACGCTCATGTTTATGTTCTTGATCATCACATTCACAAATGATTTCATATCCAGGCCCACCTATACCATTGCCGTGTGGACAACCCCCTTGTACGACAAAATTTGGGATCACACGATGAAAATTTAAATCTTTATAAAATCCTTCATTAGCCAAAGTAGCAAAATTACAAACCGTTTGTGGAGCCTCATCACCAAAAAGTTTTAGCTTCATTGTACCTTTTTCAGTTTCTATAAGAGCAAATTTGTATTCATTTACTTTGCTTGTGTCAATTGTTTTTATCATATTTTCTCCTTAATCTATATTTGTATAAACAGCTTGAACATCATCATCATCTTCTAACTTATCTAAAAGCTTTTCTATATCACTAAGCTGTTCTTCACTAAAGCTTACAGGATTGTTTGGTATATACTCAAGTCCTGCTTTTTTAAGAACTAAACCCTTAGCTTCTATAGCAGAGCTTAGCTCACCAAAAGCAGTATAATCACCGCTAATTACCAACTCTTCTTCATTTTGTTCTAATTCTTCAAGCCCTGCATCGATCAAATCAAGTTCTAATTCTTCTAAATCTCCTGCAAATTTTTCAAGATGAAAAACCGCTTTTCTTGTAAACATAAAGCCTAAAGATCCATTTTGTAAAACTTCTCCACCATTCTTGCTAAAAATAGCTTTTACATTGGCCACGGTGCGTGTAGGGTTATCACTCATACATTCAACTATAACCAAAGCTCCATGTGCAGCTTTTCCTTCATAATGAATGTTTTTAATATCTGCGCTATCTTTTCCACTCGCACGCTTAATAGCCGCATCTATATTATCTTTTGGCATATTATTTGCTTTTGCTGTAGCTATAGCACTTCTTAATTTTGGATTCATATCAGGATCAGTGCCACCTTCTTTAGCAGCTACTTGTATGGCTTTAGCAAGCTTAGGAAAAAGCTTGCTCATTTTATCCCATCTAGCCTCTTTAGAAGCTCTTCGGTATTCAAATGCTCGTCCCATAAATTCTCACTTTCTTTAAAGATTTTCAAACTTAAAAGTATAAACTAAAAAGGCTAATTAAAGCTTTAAATGGTATGATTTTACCATTTATTTTAGGAGAAGTTTTTGAATATCGCAAAAAAAGAACTTTTTGTTGCTTGGTTTTTCTTGATTGTTGCTATTGTATTTGAAGTTTTAGGTACTAGTTTTTTAAAAATGGAAAATCAAATTTTAGGCTATATATTTATGGCTTTATTTATAGCTTTTTCTTATTTTTTTATGGGCAAAGCGATTAAAAAAATTCAAGTAGGCATAGCCTATGCTGTATGGGAACTTTTAGGGATTATTCTTATACTTTTAGTTTCTTTTATAGTTTTTAAAGAGAGTTTAACCTTAACTCAAATTCTAGGCATTGTTCTTTCTATCGTTGGAATTATCATGATTAATATAGGCGAGGTTAAAGAATAATGTATATTTTTATCATTGTTTTATCAGCATTGTTAGATATCATAGCAAATTTATTGCTAAAAAAATCAGATGGTTTTAAGCATAAAATTTGGGGCTTGGCTGCGATTGTCAATGCTATACTTGCTTTTTTTCTACTTTCTTTTTCTTTAAAATACGTTCCTTTAAGCATAGCTTACTCAACTTGGGGTGCTATAGGCATCATAGGAACTTGTCTTGGTGGATGGATTTTATATAAAGAAAAATTAAACAAAATAGGAATTTTAGGCATCATTATCGTAATAATAGCAGTATTTTTGCTAAATTATTAAAACAGCAAAATGCTGTTTTAATGTTCCATTTTGTTTTTCGCTTCAATACCCATTAAAGAAAATGCGGTTTTAATACTAAGAGCAACCAAAGAAAATAATTTAAGTAAATCATTTTCATTTGCAGAGCCTATAACTTTATTTTCATTGTAGAATTTATGAAAATTTGCAGCTAAATTTTTAAGATAATCAGGAATTTTTTGCAAAGCTCTAGCCTCAAAAGCATCATTTAAAATAGCTTTTAAATTCAAAGCTTCAAAAAGTAAATTTACACCATCTTGATTTAAACTTTGTAAATCAGCTCCCATTACATCATCGATTTTTTTACCAGCTTTAGCAAACACTTGATGAATTCTAGCGTGTGCGTAGTTGATATAATACACAGGATTAGAACTATCTTCTTTTTGCAAATCACTAATATCAAATTCCAAATGAGTATCGCACTTTTTACTCAAAAAGATATAACGCAAAGCATCACTTCCTATTTCATCAACTACATCGCTCATCAAGATAAAATTTCCTGCTCTTTTACTCATTTTATAAGGCTCTCCATCTTTAAGCAAGGAAACCATTTGTGCTAAAATAATCTCAAGATTATTAGAGTCAAATCCCAAAAACTCCATCGCAGCTTTCATTCTAGGGATATAACCATGATGATCTGCTCCCCAGATATTAATACACTTGCCATAACCACGACTCATTTTATCCTTATGATAAACAATATCTGCTGCCAAATAAGTCCCGCGTCCATCTTCACGGATAATTACCCTATCTTTTTCATCGCCTTTTTGCGAAGAAGCAAGCCAAATTTTACCTTCTTGCTCGTAAATTCCTTTATGTTTTTTTAAAGATTCTAAAGTTGCATTTAAAGCGTCATAATACGATCTCTCGCTTACATAGCTGTCAATTTTAATCTTTGCTTGTTCTAAATTTTGTTTAATCAAAACAAGCATTTTATCTTTTGCCCAATCAGCTAAACTAGGGATATTTTCTTCACTAAAAAATTCTTTACCAAATTTTTCAAAAGCTTCTTTTGCCAAATCTGCTATATACTCGCCTTTGTAATATTGCTCTGGATATTCAACATTTTCATGAAGTATATTTTCTTTCACACTTAGTAAAATAGAAAGCCCTAGTAAATAAATTTGATTACCCGCATCATTGACATAGTATTCTGTATCAAATTTATAGCCCAAATGCCTCGCAAGTCTTGTTAAGGTGTCTCCAAAAACAGCGCCTCTTGCATGTCCTATGTGTAAAGGTCCGGTAGGATTTGCACTCACATATTCAAGCAAAAAACTTTCTTGTTTTTTTTCTCCTTTAGTAAAATCATTTGGATTTGCTAAAGCTTGATTTGCAAGTTCATTTAAAAAAGTTTTGGAAATTCTAAAATTTAAATACCCATTTACAGCTTCAACCGATTCAAAGCAATCATGATTTTGAAATTTGCTCGCTAAGTCGCTAGCAATCAACATAGGAGATTTTTTTAATTCCTTAGCCAGTGAAAAAGCCAAAGGGGTAGCAAAATGTGCTAAATTTTTATCCTTTGGATTTTCAAGTGTAAAATCACACTCTAAAATCTTTTTAATTTCATTAAAAATAATACTTTTCAAAAGACTAAACCTTAAGCTTTTTTTGTTTCGTCTATACTTGCATCAGCATTTGTATTATTAGTTGTGTTTTTGTTTTCTTCTATTTTTTGAGTATTTTTTGCTACTTCATCATCATTATTCATTTCATCTTTAAAAGTTTTAATACCTTTGCCTAAACCCTTTGCAAGTTCTGGAATTTTTTTTGCTCCAAAAAGCAATACAACAATCAATAAAATAATCAACCAATGACTTGGACTTGACCAACCACCCATTTTATTCTCCTTCATTCCAAATATTTTGAATTTGTCCTAGATTCTGCCCTTTGGTTCTAAATTTATGGGCGATTAAAATCGCTCGCAATGCTTCATAACTTTGCCTTAACTCATCGTTAATGATAAGATAATCATACTCACTAAGCTCTTTCATTTCATCACTAGCGTTTTGTAATCTTTTTTCTAGTTGTATTATTGTATCAGTATTTCGCTTAATAAGTCTTTTTTTTAACTCATCTTTATTTTTTGTAGTAATAAAAACAGAAACAATCTTATCAGCCATTTTTTGTCTGGCTATTTTAAATCCTTGCACATCAATATCAAAAACAACTATTTTTCCATTATCTAAAGCATCTTGAGTGTGCTTTAAAGAAGTGCCATAAAAATTTTCATGCACCTTAGCCCATTCTAAAAAATGATCACCATCTATACCTTTTTGAAATTCTTCATGGGATATAAAATGATAATGTATTCCATTTTTTTCACCCTCTCTTGGTTTGCGAGTTGTTGAAGAAATAGAAAAATAAAGCTCATCTTCAAATTCATCAAAAAGTTTTTTTAAAAGAGTTGATTTTCCAGCTCCACTAGGACCTGAAATCAACAAAATAAAACCTTGCAATTTTAATCCTCTTTAAAACTAATGTTTATATTTATATTCATATTCATACCCTTAAGAGCAGCTTTTAAGGTATCATCTTTAATACTTGAAGTGATCGCTCCTACTATACTTTGGCTAAGCTCATTAACTATCTCTTCGCTATTATCATCTTTAGTTACATTACTTACTATAGGCTCTTCATTTTTTTCTACAATTTCCTCTCCAAGAGCTTCTTGTATATCACTTTCTTTCAATGCATCAAAATCACTTATATTTAAATTTGGCACAACCACTTCCTCTTCATTTGTTCCTAATTCTTTATCGTCTAAAATTGGCTCATCTTTAAAATCTTCTAAAATCTTGCTACTATTATCACTATCAATACCATAATCAAGCTCATCAAGTTGAGCTAGTTCTTCTTTGATTTGATCTTGAGTGCTCAAATTTGAAATAAAATCATCCATTTCATCTTGAACATCTTCTTCCACAACGGGAGCAAACTCCTCTAAATTTTCCTCTGATTCTTCATTATCTTTTGCTTGACCTAAAAATTCAGCATCCTCAGGAATATCATCAAAATCCATTTCTTTTTCTTGCTCTTCGACCATAGGAAGATCATCAAAGTCGCTTATATTAGCTTGCAATTCTTTGTTATCTTCTAAATCTTCATCATTTTTATCATCTAGTTCATCTATACTAGGCTCAGAATCCAAAGCTGTATGTTCTTGGCTTAAGTCTTCTTTTTCGCTTTCGCCATCTTCTAAAGTTAAATCTAAATCAGTTTGAATGTCTTCTTGAGTCTGTTCTTTAGTTGTTTCTTGTTCTAAATTTTCATCTTCTAAATTTTGAGTTTCTAAAGCTTTGTTTGCATTATCATTTTGAGCGTTAAGCTCTTCTTGCATTTCTAATGTATTTGTTTTAGAATCGTTTAATAATTCTTGCTTTTCTATTTCTTCATTTTTATCATCTTCTTTGATTTCTAAATCTTCATCATTTTTATCATCTAAACTAGGCTCAGTATCCAAAGCTGTATGTTCTTGGCTTAAGTCTTCTTTTTCGCTTTCGCCATCTTCTAAAGTTAAATCTAAATCAGTTTGAATGTCTTCTTGAGTCTGTTCTTTAATTGCTTCTTGTTCTAAATTTTCATCTTCTAAATTTTGAGTTTCTAAAGTTTTGTTTGCATTATCATCTTGAACATCATCATCAAAACTCAAATCTTCCATTCCATCTGAATTTATATCTAAAGAATTTTCATCAGGCAAATCATCTAAATTTAAATTATCTAAATCCAAGCTTATATCAGCATAAGGATTTTCATCATTGCTTAACATTGGCAAATCAATAGGTGCATGTTTGTTTACATCTTTATTATTAAGTAAATTTAAAAAATCTGTAGGTAAAAAAGGTTTTTGTAAAATTTGCGCATCTATATCTTCTACATTTTGGTTTCGCGGAGCTAAAAAAATCAATCTATCACATTTTTCTTTAAGAATTTTTAAAGGTGCTGGAGTATCGCTATCTACAACAATCACATCATAATTACCCAAATTTTCACTATAAGCATTAAGTTCTTCAAAATCATAAGACATTTTTTTAGCACTAAGGCTTACAAGTCTTGAAACTACAGGGTTTTCATTTAAAAGTAAAATTTTCATCACTTTAATCCTTAAAAAATAATCGCTATTTTACGATAATTTCATTTATCCTTTCCTTAGGAGAAAAAAAGAGTTTGCATATGAGTGAAAAGTTCTAAAATTAAATTTTTAAAATATTGCATCATAACTAATAAAATAGCGATCAAAACTACAAAACCTAAAGCTATCTTTATAGGATAGCCAATAACTAAAAGATTAAATTGTGGCATTGTCTTCATCAAAAGTCCAAAAATAACATCAGCTAAAAGTGAAATTCCAAGTATAGGAAAGCTCATAGTAAAACCTATGATGAAAATATTAAACATACCCATATTTAGATAATGCATTAAATTCTCATGCGGATAAAATCCACCTAAACTAATATAACCCAAAGAATGACTTAAAAACAAAAGCATTAAATGATGGCCATCAAAAGCAAGAAAAAACATCAAAGCAAGCAAATTTAAAATTTGAGATGTGATAGGCATACTCGTTCCAGAACTTGGATCTAATATACTTGCCATAGTAAATCCCATAGTAAAAGCAATCTGCTCACCTGCCATCATAATAATAGCAAAAATAATTTGAAGCATTAATCCTGCTATCATTCCAAAAATCACTTCACTAATAAGCTGCAAAACAAAAAAACTATCTAAATGCAAAGATTCTAATCTAGCCAAAGGATATAAATACATAGTCAAAAATAAAACTATAGTACTTTTTATCACCATAGGAATAGAATTATGTGAAAAAAAAGGAAAAAAAACTATAAGACCACTCATTCTAGCAAGAAGCAACATAAAAGTTACAACATTTTTATCACCTAAATAATTAACAAATTCCATTGGCGTTTATAGTATAAGTTTTATCACAAAAACTTGCAAGCTTGCTATCGTGAGTTACAAAAAATAAAGCTGCATCATTTTCTTTAACATAGGATATTAAAAGCTCGATAACATTTTTAGCATTATCAAAATCCAAATTTCCAGTTGCTTCATCAGCAAAAATAATCTTTGGTTTTTTACAAAGCACACGTGCGATACTCACACGCTGTTGTTGTCCGCCGCTAAGCTTTCCTATTTTTTGATGTAAAAGCGTATCAATACCTAATCTTTTTAAAATTTTCTCATCTAAATTTTGACCCGATAAAACACTAGCAAGTTCGATATTTTCTAAAGCTGAAAAACCTTTAAAAAGATAATGTGTCTGAAAAATAATACCAAAATCATAACGGCGAATTTTTAATCTTTCGTTTTCATCTATCTGATAAAGACTAGAACCTTTAAAAAAAACTTCACCTTTTTTTGGAATTAATAAGGAAGAAAGTATATGTAAAAGAGTAGATTTGCCACAACCGCTACTCCCTTGAATAGCAATGCAATCTTTAGTGTTTAAAGTAAGATTTAAACCCTCAAAAAGCGGATAATCAAAACTATGGCTTAAATTTTCCGCTCTTAAGAGTTCCATTATTAACCGTTTTTAAAGTTGTGCAGCAACTTCAGCCGCAAAATCTTCAGTTTTCTTTTCTAAACCTTCGCCAACTTCAAAGCAAATAAATTCGACAATTTTAATTTTTCCGCCAAATTCTTTTTCTTTTTCGGCAATTACTTGTTCTACGGTTTTTTTATCATCCATTACATAAAACTGACCCATTAAAGTAAGTTTGCTATCAAGTTGAGAATTATCTGCTATAAAGCTATTTATTTTACCTGGGATAATATTGTCCCAAATTTTTTCAGGTTTACCTTGAGCTTTAAGCTCTTCTTTGATTTTTTCTTCAGCTTCTTTTAAAATTGCATCGCTTAATTGTTTGCGACTTGCAAATTGAGGAATTTTATGTTCAGGTTTATTTGGATCTTTAAGTCTGCGTCTTTCTTCATTTTCTTTTTCAAGTTCAGCAACCAAAGCTTTGTATTCATTTTCAACAAAAGTCATATCCAAATCTTCATAACTTAAATAACTTGGTCTCATTGCTGCAATATGCATACAAATTTGTCTTAACAAATCTCTTGATTTTGAAGCCACTTCAGCACTATCACAAGCTGCAGCGATCACAACACCAACACGGCCATTTGTATGGATATAACCATTTACAACGCCGTTAGCACCTGCTTTTAAAGTTGCAAATCTTCTTACAACTAAGTTTTCTCCTATAGTTGCAATTTGACTTTTTAAATATTCTTCAAATTTTACGCCGTTGATTATGCTTGAATGAAGTTCTTCCACACTTTGTAAGCTATTACTTTGAATATGGGCTGTGGTATCTTTTGTTAAAGCGATAAACTGATCATTTTTTGCCACAAAATCTGTTTCGGAATTAATCTCACTTACAGTTGCACTTGTAAAATCATCACTTACTTTTACACTTACTAAACCTTCTGCAGCAAGTCTATCTGCTTTTTTAGCAGCCTTACCTAAACCTTTTTCTCTTAAAAGTTGTACTGCTTTATCAAAATCTCCATTAGTTTCACTCAAAGCATTTTTACAATCCATCATCCCCGCGCCTGTACTTTCGCGGAGTTCTTTTACCATTGCAGCAGTAATTTCAGCCATTATTCTTGCTCCTCACCGAAGTCTTCTTCGCTCATCGCTTCATCTAAAACTTCTTTTTTCTCTTCATCGGTGATTTCTTTTTCTTCATTTGCTAAAGCTTCACTATCTTGTTCTCTTAAAGCTTTTCCTTCATTAATCGCTTCAGCCATTTCTTGGCAGAAAAGTTGCACTGAACGGATTGCATCATCATTTCCTGGAATAGGATAAGTTACCAAGTCAGGATCGCAGTTTGTATCTAGTGGAGCTACAACAGGAATTCTTAATCTATTTGCTTCTTGAACAGCAATTTTTTCTTTTACTGTGTCAATAACAAAAATCATATCAGGTTGAGTTTTCATATAACGAATTCCACCTAAATAAGCTAATAATTTTTCTTTTTTTCTTGTAAGCATTAAAGCTTCTTTTTTAGTTAAAAGTTTAATACTTCCATCTTCTTCCATTTTTTCAATTACTTCTAATTTTCTAATTGATTGGCGAATGGTACCAAAATTTGTCATCATACCGCCAAGCCATCTATGATTTACATAAGGCATACCGCATTTTTCAGCGTATTCTTTAATCGCTCCACCTGCTTGTTTTTTTGTCCCAACAAAAAGTATAGTTTTTCCTTCAGCAGCAGCGTCACGAACGATATTATAGGTATATCTAAAATATCTTAAAGTTTTTTGTAAATCAATTACATAAATACCTTTTCTCTCGCCAAAAATGAATTTTTTCATCTTTGGATTCCAGCGTCTTGTTTGGTGTCCAAAATGCACACCGCATTCTAATAAATCTCTCATACTAACCATGAGTTTCTCCTTATAAATTTAGCTTTATTCCTCCACATCCCTTAATTTACACAAGCTAAAAAGGATTGATGTGTGTGAAATGAAGCTAAGATTTTATCAAATTTAAGTTTAGTTTTTACTTATATATATAGTCCTTGGTAAGACTTAGATTATTATTGATTTCTTTTGTGATTAAAAATTGAAACAAATCCACGCTTCCAACACGAAAAGCAGAGGCACAAGAACGAAGGTACAAATCCCACATTCTTATAAATTCTTCATCATATTTTTCCCTTACCTTGTCTAATACTTTGTTAAAATTTTCATCCCATAAATCTAAAGTTTTTGCATAGTGCATTCTTAAACTTTCTGCTAAAAGAAGATGAAAATCCCACTCGCTCATAGCACTTACAACCTCTCTTAAAGAAGGTAAATATCCTCCTGGAAAAATATATTTATCTATCCAAGCATTTGTTTTTCCTTCAAACATGGCTAAAATAGAATGTAAAAGCATAGAACCTCCAGGTTTTAACACTTGTTTTACTTTCATAAAATAAAGTCCTAAATTCTCTTTACCTACATGTTCAAACATACCCACAGAAACAACTTTATCAAAATAATTTTCAAATTCTAAATCTTGATAATTTTGAAGTCTTATTTCTATTTTATCTTCAAGACCAAGTTCTTTTACTCTTTCCTTAGCTTTTTTACACTGCTCCTCTGAAATAGTAATTCCAACAACCTTAACTCCATACTTTTGAGCCGCCATAATAGAAAGCCAACCCCAGCCACAACCTATATCTAAAAGCTTTTCTCCTTCTTTTAAATCAAGTTTTTTAAGGGTATGTTCTATTTTGTTAATTTGAGCTTCATAAAGAGTATTATTAGGCTCTTTAAAATAAGCGCAAGAATAGCTCATAGTATCATCAAGCCAAAGCTTATAAAAATCATTACCTATATCATAATGACTTTTGATATTTTTACTTTCTTGCTTTTGAGTTATTTTACTCAATACATCTTTTTTGGTTTTAAAAAATTGCTGATTAGAAAAATAATATAATACCCTAGCCATTTCATCATAATCGCCCTCTATGTCAAGTTTTGCCTGCATATAATGTCTTGCAAAAACCAAACTTGTATCACCAAATAACTCCAAAAAAGGAATTTTTTCTTTAAAAATTAAAGAAAATTTAGCAGGTTTGTTTCCGATAAAAAATTCTTCTTTATCCCAAAAAACAACTCTAAAATCCCCATAATCCCATTTTTTTAAAATAGATTTGATTAAAGTTTTTTCTAACATAAAATACTCCTAAATTCTAAAATAATTATATTTTGAAGTATCTCTCTTTAAATATTAAAAATTAATAAAAATGAAGAAAAAATAAGATTTTTGCCATTATCATTAAATAATGGCAAAAAATGTAATATTAATGTAATTTAGACCAAACAGAACGCTTCCAACCTATAGCAAAAATACTTAAAATTACAAAGAATATCATTACATAAATTCCTGTAGTTTTTCTTTCTTCTTTTTTGCTATCACCCACTTGATCAATATAAGATACAACCTTAGCCTGTGCAGCTTCTGTTAAACCTACTCTTGGCATAGCGGTTCCTGGAAGAAGTTTTTGAGTGTTATTAATAAAATCATGTAAATATTGCTCACCACGAGATCTTATCATCATAGAAAGATCAGGCGGAACAGAACCTAAATAAGTTTTTAAATCATTTTGATTTGATGGAGTAAAAAAGCTATCGTATTTCATATCATGACAACGTCCGCAAGCCTCAATAAAAGTTGCTTTATCTTTAGCAAATTTTATATCTTTTTCCATTAAAGCCGCTTTTTGAGCACTATTTTCCATTTTAGCATATTTTGCTTCAACATCTTTCTTAATAGTAGCATCTTCATTGGCTTCAAATTTAACACTCACATCTTTAAGATAAGCAATTACATTGGCTATATTTGCATTTGTAGCTTCTTCACTTTCTCCTGAAGTATCTTTATTGTAAGCTGTCATAATAAAAGCATCACCAAATTTATGATCTACTTTTAAAGCAAGCGCAGGATGCATAATCAAAGCAGCTAAAAATTTTTCATCAAAAATAGCACCAGCTGCACTAAGATCAGGTGGTATTACTCCCATAGAAGAATCAGTAATATTAGCTGTTATTCCATCTTCTTTTACACCATGACATGCAAAACAGTTATTTTCAAAAAATTCTTTACCTTTTTTTGCATCACCCTTAGCAAAATCGATCTTTGCAACATCTGCCCAAAGTGTTTCAACTTTGCTTAATTCTTCTTTTGCTTTTTCAAGTTCTTTGTTTGCACTCTCTATTCTTTTAGCATCTCCTGAAGCTTGTGCATCTTTTAGAGCTAATTCTTTAGCTTCAACTATACCTTTTGCAAAAGTAGTATCTTCAACAGCAAAATCAAAATTTGCAGGAGCAACATGAGGTTTCATCACTGAATGAGCATAAGGCTCTACCCCCCAATATACAAGCGCAGTAAAAACTACCACAACTAAAAATATTTTTATTTCTCTCATTGTTTAGCTCCTTTTCTCTCCATAATAGTAATAACCGGTAAAACTACAATAAGTAAAAGTAAAAATACTATAGAAGCATAAAATCCTACCCAAGCATTTACACCTGTTGGAGGTAATTTTCCATAAACTGTTAAAACAATTAAATCGATAAGCAATATCCAAAACCAAATGAAAAATAAAGGTCTTTCATGAGCCGGTTTTACAACATCACTTCTATCAAGCCAAGGAAGCAAGAAGAAAATCACTTGAGCAATACCAAATGCAGCCAAACCTATATCAAAAGCTTTAATACCTGCAATATCAAAGAAAAATCCTCTTAAAACTTCATAACTCCATAAGAAATACCACTCAGGATAAATATGAGCTGGTGTTTTAAGCGCATTAGCCGGATCAAAATTAATTGGATCCATTGCAAATTCAAATTTAAAACAGACCAAATAAAAGAAGAAAATCATAAAAAAGCTTATATACATAAAATCTTTTGATAAAAATCCTGGCCAAAAAGGAATCACTTTAGAACCCTTTGTGTCACCTGCCATGTACTTTTCAGCCTCTAAGTCAAAGTCAAGTTCTTCAGAAATTTCATTATTAACATGAGGAATTCTTAAAGAATAGAAGTGAAATGCTATAATAGCAATGATAACTATAGGAAGCAAGCACACATGAAGCATAAAAAATCTTGTTAAAGTTGGATCAGAAACCGCATAATCTCCACGAATCCAAATCACAAGCTCAGGGCCAATAAATGGTATCCCTCCAAAAAGATTAGTGATTACTTGAGCTGCCCAATAACTCATTTGTCCCCAAGGAAGCATATACCCACTAAAAGCTTCAGCAGAAAATACAACAAACAAAAGCATACCGCTAACCCAAATCATCTCACGACCTTTCTTATAAGAACCGTAATAAATTCCTGTTAACATATGTATGTATATAATCAAAAATACAACAGAAGCGGCAACACCATGCATGTGACGCCAAAGCCATCCATAATCCACCTCTTGCATAATAGTCTTATTCACACTATCAAAAGCAAGTGCAGTATCTGGTTTATAATACATTACAAGTAAAAGTCCTGTAACAAAAAGCACTGCAAAAAGAGTGGTTAAAATAACCCCCATTGCCCAAAGAAAGTTAATTTGCTTTGGTATCCAATACTTTACCATTAAAACATCAAGTAGTTTATGTACTGCAAGTCTTTGATCAAGCCAATCTACAAGACCATTAGCTTTTCTAATTTGTGCCATCTTAAGCCTCCGCTATCATTTTTTTATATTCAGGACCCTCTTCGCCTAAAACAAGTTTGGTTCCATCGATCTTAAAAGGAGGAATTTCAAGAGGCTTTGGAGGAGGTCCAAAGACATTTTTTCCACTTGTATCAAATTCTCCACCATGACAGGCACATTTAAACAATTGCTCGCTTGGTTGGTAAGCAGGTATACAACCCAAATGCGTACAAAGTCCTATAACCACAGTATAAGCTGCGTTATCTACCACAACATCACGTTTTTCATCTTTTGGCATACTCGCATCTTTTTTTAATATAAAAATAGGCTTTTTACGCCATTCTATAGTTCTAAGCTCTCCATCTTGCATTCCTGATAAATCTACTGTAGTAAAACCTGCAGCTTTGACACTTGGAAGTGGATCCCAAGTTTTTTTCATCGCAACAAGCGAGAAAACACCGCCTACAGCAGCTACGCTTCCAAATGCAAAGCCCATAAAGCTTCGTCTACTTTCAGATGTAGCCATAACTTGTCCTTTCGATTTTATTTTTTAACCAAGTTAAAAGTTTATCGAAATTAAAATAAATTTTTTCTTTGTTTAACAAATTTTGATATTTAGACAATAAGAGCAAAAAGAGAAAAAACAAGCACAGGTAAAGTTATCAAAAAGCCAAATTTAGAATATTGCCAAAAAGAAATATTAATGCCTTTTCTAGCCAAAACTCCAAGCCAAAGCAAAGTTGCCAAAGAACCTATTGGCGTAAGTTTTGGGCCTATGTTTACCCCCAAAAGATGCGCATAAATCATCAAGGAATCAAAAGAAAAATTCTCAAAATATTCTTTTAATGCCAAATCGCCGATTAAAACCATAGGCAAATTATTAAACACAGAAGATCCAAAAGCTGAAATCAAAGCCATACCAAAAATTCCACTCTTATCTTGCATCAAAAAAGCATAGCTTTTAACCAAAATTTCACTCACGCCTATTTTATGTAAAGCAAAAACCACCATATAAAGCCCAAAACTAAAAAGCAAAACTCCATAAGGTGCTTCAAAAAGAATTTTAACACTTTTTTTACCTTGAATTTTTAAAACAATAAGCCAAAAAATTCCCGCCCAAAGCAAAGCAAAAAAACTTATTTTAATATCAAAAATTTCACCTATAAAAAAACTGATCACAAAAAGAAGTAAAAATACTATGCAAAGAAAAAACAATTTCAATGAAATTTGCTCTTTTTTGACTAATTTAAATTCAAGCCTTTTAGGCAAAACTCTCCCATAAAGCATAAAAACCATAACTATAGTAGAAAGCAAAACAAAAAAATTTGGCAAAAACATATTTTTAGCAAATTCTAAAAATTCTATCTTAAAATAATTTGCTGTGATGATATTGGTTAAATTTGAAATAACCAAAGCGTTTGAACTTGCATCACATAAAAAAGAAAGACTAAGCAAAAAAGAACTTAAAATAAAAACATGATTTTTACAATCTTTAAGAGTTGAAAATAAAGCTATAATAATAGGTGTAATGATTAAAATCGCTCCATCGTTAGCAAAAAATGCAGAAAGAAAAAAGACAAAAATCAACAAAAATAACATCAATTTTTTTGTGCTAATATAAATTTTTTCTTGATTTTTCTCTCTAGAAAAATGCAAAATTTTACTCGCAATAAAATCAAAAAATCCCAAAGCTTCCAAGCTAAAAGAAAGAATAATCAACCCAACCAAAGTTAAAGAACTATCCCAAACTAAAGAAAAAACAAAATAAGCGTCTGTAAAATCTACCAATTGAAAAATAAAAACAAAAAAAGCTCCCAAGCTAGAAAATACCCAAATAGGTAAATTCCATGGACGCCAAAAAAGTAAAATTAAAGTAGATAAAAAAATAAAAAAAGCAAGCATTTAAGCTTTTTTCTTTTGCATTTTGATATAAATTTGCAAAATATCCAACGCCGCAGGAGTGATTCCACTGATTTGACTTGCAGCAAAAATAGTTGGAGGTTTATGATGATTAAGCTTTTCTACAACTTCATTACTCAAACCGCTTACACTTTTAAAATCAAAATTTTCAGGAATTTTAAGCTCGCTAAGATTTTTCATTTTTTCTACTTGAGCTTTTTGCATACTAATGTAATGATAATACTTTGCCTCATTTAAAATCTCTCTTAAAGAATAATTATCCATAGTTTCAAACATAGGATCAAGTTTTTTTAATTTTTCTATATCAAAACTTGCTCTTGCGACAATTTTTTGAAGATTGACTATAGAAGAAATTTTATCTTCTCCTAAACTCTCTAAAAAAGCATTATTTTGGTTATTAGGTGTGAATTCTTTAGAAAGTAAAAATTCAAGTCCTTTTTGAAGATTGTTTGCGATATTTTGTATATAAGTAAAATCTTGCTCACTTAAAAGCCCTAAATCATAGCCATATTTTCCAAGTCTAAGTATAGCATTTTCTTCCCTTAAAAGCAGTCTAAATTCCGCTCTTGAAGTAAACATTCTATAAGGTTCTTTTGTACCTTTTACTACCAAATCATCAATTAAAACTCCTATATAAGCTTCATCACGCCTTAAAATCAAAGGCTCTTTCATATCTATGCTTAAACTTGCATTGATTCCTGCCATAAAGCCTTGTGCTGCAGCCTCTTCATAACCTGTAGTTCCATTAATCTGTCCTGCACAATAAAGATTTTTAATCTTTTTAAGTTCTAAAGTATGCTTAAGTTCAGTTGGCTCTATATAGTCATATTCTATAGCATAACCAAAACGGGTTATTTTAGCATTTTCAAAACCCTTTATAGAACGCAGCATTTGAATTTGCACTTCATAGGGCAAAGAAGTAGAAAAACCATTGATATAATACTCCGTTGCATCGATAGTTTGAGGCTCTATAAAAAGATGATGACTTTCTTTGTCGCTAAAACGATTGATCTTATCTTCTATAGAAGGACAATACCTTGGCCCCACGCCTTCAATCTGTCCTGTAAAAAGTGGGGCACGATAAAAATTATTCTTAATAATCTCATGTGTAGTTGTATTAGTGCGTGCGATATAACAAGGAAGTTGAGTAGGATTAAAATTTCTTGAACGAAAACTAAAAGCTTTAGGATTTACATCGCCATCTTGGATTTCAAGTGCGCTAAAATCAATACTTTTTGCATCTACTCTTGGGCAAGTTCCTGTTTTTAAACGCCCCATTTTTAAACCCAAAGTTTGTAGATAATTGCCTAAATTTACTGAAGCAAGCTCCCCTACCCTTCCTGCTTGAAGTTTATTTTCGCCTATATGAATAAGTCCATTTAAAAAAGTCCCTGTTGTAAGTATCACTTTTTTAGCAAAATATGTATTTTCTAAATTTGTTTTTACGCCTTTAACTTCATCATTTTCTACGATTAAAGCATTCGCTTGTTCTTGAGAAATTTCTAAATTTGGAAGTTTTAAAAGTTTATTACGTGCAATGATACGGTACTTATCCATATCAATTTGCGCCCTACTTCCTTGAACGGCTACACCCTTACTTTCATTTAAAATGCGAAATTGTATTCCCGCTTCATCGGTGATTTCACCCATAAGACCAC
Source organism: Campylobacter sp. US25a (assembly GCF_004379075.1). NCBI lineage: Bacteria > Pseudomonadati > Campylobacterota > Epsilonproteobacteria > Campylobacterales > Campylobacteraceae > Campylobacter > Campylobacter sp. US25a. Next base: position 126,850 of record NZ_RYYM01000001.1, on the reverse strand, counting down.
CCATGGCATCAAGTTCTTTTACCAAATGCCCTTTTGCAAGTCCACCTATAGCTGGATTACAACTTGCTGCTCCTATTTGCTCAATCAATGTAGTTAAAAGTAAGGTTTTTTTACCCATTCTAGCAGCAGCAGCACTTGCTTCAACACCCGCATGTCCACCACCTATAACAATGACATCAAACATATTTTGCCTTGAAAAATGTGAATTTTTAAAAGAAAGATTATATAATATTTAGACTTAAAACAAACTCGTTTTAAGCCTAACAAAAATTTATTTAGCTTCTTGGAGAGAGAAAATTAACTCATTATAAGTTTTATCTGCATCTTTGCAGAAATTTTTAAGCATCTCAACACCCTTATTTAAACCTTGTTGCTGTTCTACTCTTAAAAGATCGCTATAAAGGCTTTCTATTGTAGAAATAGCGCTTTTATTTGGCATACGACGAACGGAATAATAGCCTATGATATTATTATTAATATCTATTGATGGAGTTACATTTGCAAAAACCCAGTAGTAATTGTTATCTTTAGTTTTGTTTTTTACGTAAGCAAAAATTTCCTTACCCTCTCTCATATAATCCCATAAATATTTAAAAACAGTTTTTGGCATCTCTTCATGTCTTACTATGTTATGAGGTTTATTTAAAACTTCACCCATGGTATAACCTGCATATTTTAAAAAATCATCATTTGCATAAACTATTTTACCTTTTAAATCTGTTTTAGAAGTAATTAAACTATCTTCTTGTAAAAAAATTTCTCTTGACATTTCCCCACCCTCTTAATTTATATTTTTAATTTTGCTAAGATTTCAGCACTTCTTTGCTCTAGTGATTTAATATCATTTACAATCGCATCATAAGCTTTTTGATCGATATAATCTTGACTTGATTCTTCTATTGCTTTTTTAGCGTTATCTTTTATAAATTCTTTAGCTAAATTTAACTCAGTTTCAGAACTAAGTTCATTAATAACACCTTGAGCTCTCTCATCTTGGCAAAGATTAGAAATTGGATCTACACTTTCAAGATTGAAATTTTGAGCCCCATTTAAATTTAAATATATATTTGATTTATAAAGAATATGATCGATTTTAACCACAGACAAAATCAATCTCTTTGCAAAGGATCCAAAATTAACACCAAGAGCACTACTATTTTCTTCTAGACGTTTAAAAGCTTGAGAAAATTTATTAATTCTTTCTTCAGATTCACTAACAATGTTAAAAACTTGATCGCTGCCACTTTGGATATTTACAAAATCCTGTTGCATAGTCTGAATTGCAATGGAAATTTCACTTGTAGATCTTTGAGTTCTTTCTGCTAACTTTCTAACTTCATCAGCCACAACCGCAAAGCCCCTACCATGTTCTCCTGCACGTGCAGCTTCAATAGCAGCATTTAAAGCTAGAAGATTGGTTTGATCAGCTATATCGCGTATTACTTCAACCACTGAAGTAATATTTTGGGAATTAGCCACAAAAGTTTGCACTGTTTCCTTGCTCGAATTTACAACATCCATTAAAGAACCCATGGCACTTTGCAAAGAATCGACCTCTGAGCCATTTTCTGTAGCTGTATGAGTAATGGCATCAACTGTATCATATACATTTTTCATCATGCTAATATCTTGATTTAATGAGCTAGAAATTTGAGACATATCTTTATTTTGATTTCCAAGGCTTAAATCCATTAAAGTTCTTGATAAAGCATTTTTAAAAGTGGATCTTGCTGTCACTTCTATGTTTGCTAAAGCTTTATTTATAAATTCAATATTATGAGCAAAAATTCCTTTTAAACCTTCAGGCAAAGCCTTACGATAAAATTCGCCTTTTTGGGAACAAGAAATAGAAGTATTAATTTCCCTTAAATAAGCTTCTAGTCCATCAATAGTATTGTTAAGATTATCTGCTATTTCTGCTAATTTTTTGCTTTTTGTTTTTACATAGATCATTCTATTGTCAAAATTTCCTTCTTTTAACTCTCTACAAAGAACCAAAAGTTTATCTATCATTATTTGCTCATCTTTGTGTTGTCTAAGCAAATAAATCATTAAAACAGCGATTAAAATAAAAATTATCACTCCAACATAAATATGAATAAAAATGACACCTAAAACACCGATAATACTTAGAAAAATAGTTAATAATAATCCATTTTTCACCATAAATTTACCCCTTTATTAAAAATTTTTGAAGTCATAAATTAAAGTAATACTTTAATAATATATATTACTTTAATTTTTAGGCGAAGATTGTACAATAAAAAAGATTAAATATATCTTATTTAGTTATCTTCTTGTAAGTTAAAAACAAGTTCATTATAAGTCATTTTATAAGAACTTACAATATCTATTAAAGCTGAAACTCCAGCATTAATGCCTGATTTTTGCTCTTTTTCAAGTAAAATTTTATAAACTTCTTCAATTATAGGAAGAGATTTTCTATTGGGTGCACGACGAACAGAATAGTAGTTGATGATATCTCCATTGGTATCAAATGAAGCACTTACATTTGCAAACACCCAGTAAAAACTACCATCCTTGGCTTTATTTTTTACAAATGCGAAAATTTCTTCTCCTTTTTGAATATAATCCCAAAGACATTTAAATACAGTACGTGGCATATCTTCATGTCTTACTATACTATGAGATTTATACAAAAGCTCATCGACTTTATAACCTGCGTATTGTAAAAAGTCATTATTGGCATAAATGATATTCCCCTTAAGATCTGTTTTAGAAGTAATTAAAGCATTTTCAGACAAAACTATTTCTTTCATAATTAAAACATCCCAATAAAACAAATAAATCAAAAATAGAATTATTACTAATAATAAACAATAAAAAGTATACTAAATTATAAAATTTTCAAAAAATATTTTAAATTTTATAATGCAAATAATGAGAAATTTTGTAACATTTATATAAAAAATTGTCATATCATATAAAAGAAAGTATTTCTAGAGTTGTTTTTTTGTTAAAATTTACAATACGCATTGTTAAAATTATATTTCACAAAAGATCAAAAGGAGTGAATAAACTTGGAAACTTTAAGTCAAACTTTAGCTGAAAGAAAACCGCCTTTATATAAACGTATTATAAAAAGTCTTGGATTTTGGGTGATTATAGGCATTATTACAGGTATTATACTTGGCTATACAGATAAAGAATTAGCCATTGCTAGCAAACCAGGAGTTGATTATTTTATAGGTGCTTTAAAGGTTCTTATAGGTCCTATTATTTTTGTTACTTTGGTTTTGGGTATCATTAGTCTTGAAAGTTTAAAAAAAGTAGGTAGTATTGGTGCTAAAGCGGTTATTTACTTTGAAGTTGTAAGTACTTTAGCACTTGCTATAGGTATTTTTATGGCAAATGTTATGCAACCAGGTCATGGAATGAATCTTGATCCAAGTCAACTTGATACAAAAAGCGTTCAAAAATACATTTCTCAAACCACAGAAGTAAGCGCAAGCTCTGAGATTATGCATATTTTAAAAGATGCTATGCCTACTGATATTATCACGCCTTTTACAGAAGGAAAAACCATACAAGTTTTAGTTATTGCTATAATTACTGCTTTGATTATTTCTTTAATGAGAATAGAAGATAAACAGGCAATTCAAAGAGTTTTTGAAGTGGTGCAAAATTTTGTTTTTAAAATTCTACAAATCATTATGTATTTTAGTCCTATTGCCGCCTTTTCAGCAATGGCTGTACTCATAGCTCAATACGGAATTGGCTCTTTGATCAACTTAGCATATTTACTTTTAGTAATGCTGATTTCATGTCTTGTTTTTATATTTGGAATCTTAGGTCTGATTTGTTATTTTGCAAAAGTAAATATCTTCAAATTTATGAGATTTATCTCAAGAGAAGTATTGATCGTTTTTGCAACCAGTTCAAGCGAGTCTGCACTTGCTCCTTTAATGAGAAAACTAGAAAAAGCTGGACTTTCTAAAGCAACAGTCGGACTTGTTTTACCAACGGGATATAGTTTTAATCTTGATTGTACAAATATTTATCTAGCTATGAGCTTAATCTTTCTAGCACAAGCTTTTAATGTAAATTTAAGTTTAACACACGAAATCAGTATTTTAATAGTATTAATGATAGCTTCAAAAGGTGCAGTGGGTGTAACTGGATCAGGTTTTATAGTGCTTGGAAGTACGCTTGCGGCTCTAGGAAATATGGAAATTTCAGAAGCAAATGCAACCTTAGCACAAGTTCTACCAGTAGCTGCTATAGGCGTTCTTTTAGGTGTTGATAAATTTATGTCTGAAATGAGGGCTGTTGGAAATCTTTGTGGAAATTCAGTAGCAGCCTTAATCGTTGCGATCTGGGATAAACAAATTGATCGGGAAAAATTCAACTATGCTATGGATAATCCAGAAAAATTCCATAATGCTGGAATGAACTAATGGGTTCTTTGGAGGAAATCATATCGATTAACCTCCTCTAAAGTATTATCTTTTTTTCTAAATTGTTTTAAAAAACTTTCATTGAAATTAAAACTAAATCCAACTTGAACAACGGTATCATCAACAGTCTCTCTTGCGCTATAATCACGACGCAATAAATTTAAACTAAATACACTATAAGGAGAGTAAGATACTTGATAATTAGTTTTATCATTATCCTTGCTTATATCAAAAGCAAAAGCGGTGTAAGTTGGAATTACAAAACTCATTCCAAGCTGTAAATTTTTTTCTGCTTCATTGGGTATGTAATAATTACTATAAGCCTTTATAAATTTACTATAACCAAACTCTGTACCAAAGCTTTTAGTATCTTTTTGTTCCTTTTGTTTGTCAATAAAACCATTAACTCCAAATAAAAATTCATCTTTTTCATAACGATTGATTAAGCCCCCTGAGTAATTATAATTATCTTGAGCCACAAAAAGTTCTTTTTGAAAAAGCAAAGAATTATTCTCTCCCTCATAAAGAGAACTTAAATTTTTAACCTGCGCGTTTTCGTTTTGAAAATCTAAATTCCCATCTGTTTTATCTATACCATTATTATTTTCTAAAGTTTTTGAAAGCAAGCTATCAAAAGTACTTTTAAAATCCACATTCTCTTCTTGAATTTTTGGAGCTTCTTTGGTGTTTTTATAATCAAAGTGCTCCCAAGAATTTTGATTATTATTTTTTACTAAAGCCTCTGCAAGTTCATCGGCATGGAGTAAAGAAAACAATGCTATTATATAAAAAATACCCCTCATTATTCTTATATTCCTTATTATTTCTTGTTTGAGTATTTATTATAAAAAAATAATATAAATAAAAATTCCACAAAGACTAAAAACTAAAATTAGCAAATTTAAAGTAAATAAGTGTATAATTAAAATAAAAAAGGGTTATTAATGCAAAAAGACAACCTCATAGCTTTTGTTATTTTTATTATCAGCACTATCGCATTTGTTATTTGGGGATTTGGTTATATTTCGCAACATCAACTCATTCTTTTTATTCTTGCTTCTATATTTGGCATTTTTATGGCATTTAATATAGGTGGAAATGATGTAGCCAATTCTTTTGGAACAAGCGTTGGTGCAAAAACAGTAACCATTAAACAAGCTTTAATTATAGCAGCTGTTTTTGAGCTAAGCGGGGCAATCTTCGCAGGCGCAGAAGTTACTAAGACCATACGTAGCGGTATTGTTGTTTTTCCAAATTCTTTAGATCCTATGCTTTTTGTTATTATTATGCTTGCCGCACTTTTAAGCTCTGGGGTTTGGATTTTTATTGCAACCAAGAAAGGCTTACCTGTATCAACCACACACAGTATAGTCGGTGGGATTGTAGGTGCTAGTATTATGATGGGGCTTTTAAAATTTGATGGGATTCAAACACTCTCCATGGTTAAATGGAGTGAAATTTTAAGAATAGCTATTTCTTGGGTAGCTTCGCCTCTTTTAGGGGGTATTGTAGCTTATATTATTTATTCATATATTGATAAGAAAATTTTAAAACCATCAGAAAAACTAAATGATGATTTGAAAAATATCAAAAAAGAAAGAAAAAAATTCAAAGAAGAATATTTTTTAAATTTAAAAACAAAATCCCAAGAAGAACAAATCAAAGAACTTTCCGCTATAGCTTTGGATGAAGAAGAACAGGCAAATAATTTCTATAGAAATAAAATGAAGGAATTTAAAGAACAAGAAAAAGATATAGATATTTACTCTATTTTAAAAACTCATATGCCGATCATTGCTTGTATTGCTGCTGCTATCATTTCGGCAATGTTTTTATTTAAAGGTTTAAATAATGTTAGCACTTTAGATATTTTGCAAAACTTTTGGATTATCGGAATTATCGGAACTATAAGTTATGTTGTAACATTTGCTATAGTCAAAATCGTTAAAAAAACAGAACTTAATAAAACTACTGATAGAATTTTCTCGTGGTTTCAAATATTTACAGCCTCTAGCTTTGCATTTTCACACGGAGCTAATGATATAGCCAACGCCATAGGTCCTTTTGCAGCCATCTTAGATGTCTTAAGGAATGGAACTATAAATGCAAATTCGCCAGTACCTTTTGCTGCTTTGGCTATGTTTGGCATAGCTTTAGTTGTCGGACTTTGGTTTTTGGGTAAAGAAGTGATTACTACAGTGGGTTCAAAACTTGCAACCATACGCCCTACTACTGGATTTTCCGCAGAACTTGGTGCAAGCGTTGTTATACTCTTAGCTACACAATTTGGAATTCCTGTTAGCTCCACTCATATACTCATAGGTGCCATATTGGGCATAGGAGTGTATAATAAAAACGCAAATTGGATTATGATGAAACCTATAGGATTGGCTTGGATTATCACTTTACCGGCTGCTGGTATTATGGCAGCACTTGTATTTTTAGGATTTAAACTATCTTTAGGAATTTAAGCAAAGCTTATTTTTCTAAAATATTTTTTCCTTTAATTATATGCATTTTAATCTTTCCAAAAAGTTTATCCTCAGAATAAAGAGAACTTTTTGGAGCAAAAATTTCTTCATTCTCATCAAAAAGAACTAGATTAGCTTCTTTGCCAACTTCTATAACTCCACTATTTAAACCTAAAAATTCACTAGGATTTTTACTTGTAAATTGACAAAGCTCTTGCCAATTTAAAAATCCTTCTTTGATTAAAAAAGTATAACAAAGACTTATAAATTCGCATATGCTATGAATTCCAAAAGCCGCTTCATCAAAAGCTAAATCTTTTAAAGAAATTGATTTTGCACTATGTAAGGAAGTTAAAAAGCTAATCTTTCCTTCTTTTAAAGCCTCTCTTAAAGCCAAAACATCTTCTTTGCTTCTTAAAGGTGGCATAAGTTTCGCAGCGGTATTAAAATCTTCACAAGCACTATCATCTTTGATAAGATGATGAATGCTTACAAGTTTTAAATCCTTTTCATCTAATAATGCTAAAGAATCTTTCAAACTTAAAAGATCAAAAATGACCTTATTTTTATAAAATTTAGCCAATTCTTTCATTTTAGCCACCTGGCTAGTTTCAGCGATTTTACTCATGCCTATAAGCCCTAGCTCAAAACTCATTTCACAATCATTCATCACTCCATTATCATCAAAATCCTTATCATAACAACGCACAAAAATTGGAGAGTCTTTCATAAAAGCATATTGTGAACTTACTTTTAAAGTATTTGCATCTAAAGAGCTGTCAAGCTCTAAAGCGCAAGCACCTTTATTTAAAAGAGTGGCTAAATTTTTAAGCTTGCCGTTTGCATCCTTGACCCGAACACTTGAAAAAATTTGCATCTTTCTTTGGGTTAAATTTTGTAAAAATAAAGCAAAACTTTCTTCATCAAAATCCATACAATCACGCAAAACTATACTAGAAATTCCTCCTTTTAAACACTCATTTTCTAAAAGCTCTAAATTAGCTAAAGAAAATTTATCATTTTTTAAACTCACACACAAATCCACAAAAGATGGGAGTAAAGTCATACCTTTAGCATCTAAAATTTCTTCACCTTTTAAATTAGAACCAATATTGGTAATTTTTCCTTCTTTAATCTCTATATCTTGTAAAGAATTTCCATAAATTTTTGCATTTTTAATTATCATGATTTTTCCTTAATCATTTTGCTTTAGTAAATTCTGCGTTGCTTCTTGCACACTTTTACCCTTAAAAATTGCCACTACTTCATTTACAATAGGTGTATAAATTCCTTTCATTTTTGCTAATTTTTCTATAGCATAAGCAGTTTTTACACCTTCTGCTACTTCATTAAGTTCGGCTAAAATACTATCTAATTTTTGATTTTGCGCCAGTTTTAAACCCACTCTATAATTTCTTGATAAAACACTCGTTGCAGTTAAAAACAAATCCCCTGCTCCACTTAACCCTAAAAAAGTTTCTTCTTTAGCGCCAAAAAATTTACCAAAACGATGCATTTCTATAAGCCCTCTTGAAATCAGTGCCGCTCTTGCATTATTGCCAAGTTTTAACCCATCGCTAATCCCACTTGCAATCGCTAAAACATTCTTATAAGCACCACAAATTTCAGCACCACGAACATCATTATCAATATAAGTTTTAATAAAATCAGGGAAAAAACTTGCAAATTTTTTACAAAGCTCTTGATTTATTCCACTAATCATCAAAGCAGTAGGAAGTTTTTGCATTACTTCAGTAGCAAAAGAAGGACCACTTAAAACACAAAAATTTTCTTTTGACACAAAATCCAAAAAAATTTCATCTAAAAATTGACAACTTTGATCTTCTATGCCTTTTGAAGCAATTAAAATTTTTTGTCCCTTGTTGATAAAATTTTCTTTAAGCCAAGCACGCATTCCTTGAGAACTTAAAGCAAAAACAAGATATTCACATTCTAAAGCTTCTTTTATGCTAACAAAATCTTCTAAATCACGCTGATGCAAAGAACTGATAAAACAATTGTGATTTTCTTTTAAGGCTAGATGTAAAGCACTGCCCCATTTTCCCGCACCAATAACCGCTATACGCATCAACCAAGCTTTGCTTTTAAAATTTCATTTACTTTTGCAGGATTAAAAGCTCCTTTACCTTCTTTCATTGCTTGACCCACAAAAAATCCAAAAAGCTTCTCTTTACCACTTTTATATTCTGCAACCTTATCAGCATTTGCATTTAAAATTTGTTCAATCACCGCTTCTATGGCTGAGTCATCACTTACTTGCTTAAGTCCTAGCTTTTCTATAGCTTCATCAATTTCCACACTAATATTTTCAAATACAAAAGCCAAAACATCTTTAGCCGCCTTTGCACTGATAGTGCCATCTTCTATGCGCTTAATTAAAACTCCAAGCTTTTGAGCATCTACAGGAGAATTTTCTATAGTCAATTCTCCTTTTAAAAGTCCCATGAGTTCAGTATTTAACCAATTTACACAAAGTTTAGGATTTAAATTTTGAGAAATAAGACTTTCAAAAAAACGACTCATTTCTAAAGAACTGATTAAAACCTCAGCATCACTTTCTTTTATACCAAGCTCGTCTATAAAGCGTGCTTTCTTCTCATCAGGAAGTTCAGGGATTTTAATATCTAAAAACTCATCTTTTAATAAAACAGGCAATAAATCAGGATCAGGAAAATATCGATATTCTGCTGCTTCTTCTTTGCCACGCATACTTCTCGTAACTAAATTTGTCGTATCAAAAAGTCTGGTTTCTTGAACTACTTCTTGTTCGTAAGTTCCATCTTCCCAAGCCTCACTTTGTCTTTTTACCTCATATTCTATGGCTTTTTGGATAAAACGAAAAGAATTAAGATTTTTAATCTCTACTCTAGTATAAAGTTTTGTATCGCCCTTAGGTCTTATGCTAACATTTGCATCGCATCTAAAACTTCCTTCTTGCATATTTGCATCTGAAATATCTAAAAAGCGTATAATAGAATGAAGTTTTTTAAGATAAGCTACTGCCTCATCACTACTTCTAAGCTCAGGCTCACTGACAATCTCAAGCAAAGGAGTTCCTGCACGATTTAAATCCACTTTAGAAAAATTACTTTCATGGATATTTTTACCTGCATCTTCTTCCAAGTGCGCTCTTGTAATACCTATGCGTTTATTTTCACCATTTACATTGATAAAAAGCTCACCCTTTTCTACTATAGGGATATCAAATTGTGAAATTTGATAAGCCTTAGGTAAATCTGGATAAAAATAATTCTTGCGATTAAAAACACTTTTTTTATTAATTGTTGCATTGACAGCTTTTCCAAAAGCTATAGCTTTTTTTACAGCCTCTTCATTTAAAACAGGCAAAGCTCCTGGTAAGGCCAAACAAGTGGGACAAACATTAGTATTTGGAGCTTCTCCAAAAGAAGTTGCACATGAGCAAAAGATTTTTGTTTTTGTATTTAACTGAGTATGAACTTCAAGACCTATAACTACTTCAAACATAAAATTTCCTTGAATTTTTAAATGTTTTATTTTATCTTTTTTTCTTTTAGAAAGGCTTTAAATATTAACTTTAAATGCTATAATCCTTAGGCAATTTATATTTAAGGAGTTAAAATGCCATTATTAGACAGCTTTAAAGTTGACCATACTAAAATGCCAGCTCCTGCTGTGCGTTTAGCTAAAGTTATGAAAACACCTAAGGGTGATGATATTAGTGTGTTTGATTTGCGTTTTTGCATACCAAATAAAGACATTATGAGCGAAAAAGGCACTCATACCTTAGAACATTTATTTGCAGGATTTATGAGAGATCATTTAAATTCAAATTCAGTTGAAATTATTGATATTTCACCTATGGGTTGTCGCACGGGTTTTTATATGAGTTTAATTGGAACACCTGATGAGAAAAGTATTGCAAAAGCTTGGGAAGAAGCTATGAAAGATGTTTTAAGCGTAAGCGATCAAAGCAAAATTCCTGAACTTAATATCTATCAATGCGGAACTTGTGCCATGCATTCTTTAGATGAAGCCAAACAAATTGCCCAAAAGGTTTTAAATCTAGGTATTAGCATAATGAATAACAAAGAATTAAAACTCGAGAATGCTTAAAAAGAATCTTTATTTTTTAAACGATTAAGCTTTAATTAATATATTTTTATATATGATTTTGAAATTTTATTATTTTAATAAGGAGAAAAAATGAAACTGATGTGCGAGATGTGTAGTATCTAGTGCGTCCTTTGGCTTAACATTATGTTTCCAAAGGTCCAAAAAGTGGATAAGGAGATATAATGTGTAAGAAAGTCAAAAAAGTTTATTTTTTCAAAATACTCATTTAAAATCTTAAACTTACAAAAATTTCTCTAATAAAATTTAATTCAAAATATCTTCTTATCCTTAATTTTAATTTAAGGAGTAAAAATGAATTTACCTATACTTGATTTACAAGCTTATGAAAAAGATAAAAGCACTTTTCTTAAAAACTTAAGAGAAATCGCTTCTAAAATAGGCTTTTTTTATCTTATCAATACCGGTATAGATAAAAATTTAAACAAGAAATTATTCAAACTTGGCAAAGAATTTTTTAATCTTCCTAGAAGTTCGAAAGATCTTATTTCTATGGTGCATTCTCCTCAATTTAGAGGTTATACTAGCGAAGGTTTTGAATACACAGCAGGAGCTAAGGATTATAGAGAACAACTGGATATAGGCACAGAAAGAGATGCTTTAAACTGGAATTTAAACTCACCCTTATGGCAAAGATTAGAAGGTCCTAATCTTTGGCCTAGTGAAATTCCAGAACTTAAAAAAACTTTCTTAACTTGGCACGAACAAACCAAAAAAGCTTGTTTAAAGCTTTTAAAAGCCTTCGCTCAAGCCCTTGATCTGCCTAGCAATGCTTTTGATAAACTTTATGGAAAAAATTCTTATGAACATTGTAAAATCATACATTATCCTAAAAGTTCAAAAAACACTACTCAAGGCGTGGGTTCACATAAAGATGGCGGGCTTATCACTTTTGTTTTTCAAGAAAAACAAAGCGGACTTGAAGCTTTTATAGATGGTAAATGGCTTAGTATACCTCCACTTGAAAATAGCGTTGTAGTTAATATAGGAGAATTTTTAGAACTAGCTACCAATGGCTATTTAAAAGCTACTATTCACCGCGTGAATTTAAGCCCAAAAGAACGCTTTAGCATAGCTTATTTTCTTGGAGTGCAACTTGATAAGGATATACCTATTTTTAAGTTAAATCCAGAGCTTGCTAAAGAAAGCAAAGGTGTGGATACTGATCCTAAAAATCCACTTTTAAGAAATGTTGCAAGTAATTATTTTAAAAGAATGATACGCTCTCATCCTGATGTAGCAAGTATTTATCATAGTGACTTGATAGAAAAATTTAAATTTGCGTAAAGGAGAAAAAATGACTTTATTTACTAAAGCTTTTTGCGTCGCTACTCTTTTTACCGGTTTTGCATGGGCAAATGAAGAACTTAAAGTTGGCTCTTCTATAACACCTCATGCAGATATTTTAAGATTTATAAAATCAGCGCTTCAAAAACAAGGTTATGATTTAAAAATTTATGAATTCAATGATGGAGTAATCCCTAATGTAATGGTTGAAAATGGTGAGTTAGATGCTAATTATTTTCAGCATGAGCCTTATTTAAAAGAATTCAATCAAAGACAAGGCACTCATCTTGTAAAAGTTGCTAGTATCCATATAGAACCTATGGCAGTGTATTCTAAAAAACATAAAAAATTTAACCCCGAGGAAGGACAAAGCATTTCTATACCCAATAATCCTACAAATGAAAGCCGTGCTTTACGCATTGTAGCAAGCAAAGGACTTATAGAAGTTAAGGATAATGAGCTCATCACTCCTTTAGATATCACTAAAAATCCTAAGAAGCTTAAATTCGTAGAGTTAAAAGACGCTCAACTTACAAGGAGTTTAAATGATGTAGATTATTCTCTTATTAATAGCAATTTTGCTATTTTAGCAGGTTTAAATCCTGTAAAAGATGGGCTTTATACAGAAAGTAAATATAGTGAATATGGCAACATCATCGCTGTTAAAGAAGGTAATGAAAACCTTCCTAAAATCAAAGCCCTAGTAAAGGCCTTGCAAAGCGATGAAGTTAAAAAATTTATAGAAGAAAAATATCAGGGTGCTTTAATCCCTACATTTTAAGGAGAATAAATATGAAAAATTCAATCATTTCTTATCCAAGAATAGGTGCAAATAGAGAATTAAAATTTGCTATTGAAAAATACTTTAAAAACCAAAGTTCTAAAGAGGAGCTTTTAAAAAGCGCTAAGGATTTAAGGATTAGACACTGGCAAGAAATTCAAAAAGCTGGCATTGATTTTATCCCTAGTAATGATTTTTCACTTTATGATAATGTCTTAGATGCGGCTGTGCTTTTTAACATTGTTCATACAAAGTATAAAAATTTAAATTTAGATGCTTTAGATGAATACTTTGCTCAAAGTCGAGGTTATCAAGGAGAAAATGGAGATGTTACAGCCTTAGCAATGAAAAAATGGTTCAATACAAATTATCATTATTTGGTGCCTGAGTGTGATAATGCTGATATTATAGCTTTAACAGGGGATAAAATTTTTAAAGAATATCTCGAAGCTAAAGAGCTTGGCATAGAAAGCAAGCCTGTTTTAATAGGCATTTTCACACTTTTTAAACTCATTGCCTTTAAAGATGGAAAAACTCAAAAACTCGCTAAAGAAAAGCTTTTAAACGCTTACATAGAGCTTTTTGATAAACTAAATGAACTTAAAGTGACATGGCTTGAACTTGATGAGCCTTATTTGGTTTATGATTTAAGCAAGGAAGATATCGCTTTGTTCGAAGAATTTTACCAAGAACTTTTAAATCACAAAAAAAATCTTAAAATTTTACTTCAAAGCTATTTTGGAGACTTAAGAGATATTTATCCTAAACTTTTAGAAAGCAAATTTGATGCTTTGGGGCTTGATTTTATCGAAGGTAAACAAAGCTTAGCCTTAGTTCAAAAATACGGCTTTGCTAAAGATAAAATCCTTTTTGCAGGTCTTATTAACGGCAAAAATATCTATGCTAATGATTATGCTAAAAGCCTAAAGCTTATTAAAGAGCTTCAAAAATATACACAAAATATCATCTTAAACACTTCTTGCTCACTTTTACATGTGCCTTATAGCACTGAATTTGAAAGCAAATTAGATTCAAGTTATCTTAAACTTTTTGCCTTTGCTAAAGAAAAACTTCAAGAACTTAAAGATTTAAAAGAAATTCTAAATTCTAGCGAAGAAAATCCGCTCTTTAGAGCCAATCAAGAGCTTTTTAAAAATATCCCAGAGCGTTTAGATGAAAAAGTCAAAGCAAGGCTTAAGGCTTTAAAAAAAGAAGATTTTACCAGAACGCCTAGTTTTAAAGAACGCGCCTTAATCCAAAAAGAATTTTTAAAACTCCCTCTTTTACCAACCACAACCATAGGTTCCTTTCCTCAAAGTGCCGATGTAAGATCTAATCGCCTTGCCTTTAAGCAAGAAAAAATTTCAGCTCAAAACTACACTGAATTTAACCAACAAAAAATCAAAGAATGCATACAAATTCAAGAAGAAATAGGACTTGATGTTTTAGTGCATGGAGAATTTGAAAGAAATGATATGGTGGAGTATTTTGGAGAGAATTTAAAGGGCTTTTTATTTACTCAAAATGGTTGGGTGCAAAGCTATGGCACAAGGTGCGTTAAACCTCCTGTGATTTGGGGTGATGTATCACGCACAAAGCCTATTACCCTAGCTTGGTCTAAATTTGCACAAAGTTTAAGTCAAAAAATCGTAAAAGGTATGCTAACTGGGCCTGTAACCATACTTAATTGGTCCTTTCCAAGAGAAGACATCAGTTTAAAAGAAAGCACTGAGCAAATTGCCTTAGCTATAAGAGATGAAGTGTTAGATCTTGAAAATGCAGGTATAAAAATCATACAAATTGATGAAGCGGCTTTACGTGAAAAACTGCCTTTAAGGAAAAGTGATTGGCATAGCGAGTATTTAGATTGGGCTATCCCTGCTTTTAATCTTGTGCATAGTGGGGTAAAAGCTAAAACTCAAATTCACACTCATATGTGCTATAGTGAATTTAGCGATATCTTAAAAGAAATTGACGCTATGGATGCTGATGTGATTTCTTTTGAAGCTTCAAGATCAAACTTAAGTCTTTTAGATACCCTAAAAGCTATTCGTTTTAAAACTGAGGTGGGACCAGGAGTTTATGATATACATAGCCCTAGAGTTCCAAGCGTAGAAGAATTAAGTTTAACTATAGAAAAAATTTTAAACAAATTACCTAAGGAGCAAATTTGGATCAATCCAGACTGCGGACTTAAAACAAGGGCTTATGAAGAAGTTATAGCCTCTCTTAAAAATTTAGTTACAGCTACGCAAAAAATACGAAAACAATTATAAGGAGTTTTTATGTGTAATTTTTCTTTTGAAGTTTTTCCACCAAGAATGGATGAAAATATCAAAAATCTTCATGCTATCTTAGATGATTTAGGGCAATTAAGCCCTAATTTTATCAGCGTAACCTTTGGAGCTGGAGGCTCTGTTAACTCACAAAACACTTTAGAAATTGCAAGCTTAATCCAGAAAGAATATCAAATTCCTAGCATAGTACATTTACCTTGTATCCATTCTAGTAAAGAAAAAATCACTCAGATACTTCAAAAATGCAAAGAAAAAAATCTTAATCAAATTCTTGCCCTAAGAGGCGATATATGTGAGAATTTAGAAAAAAGCAAAGATTTTTCTTATGCTAGTGATTTAATTTCTTTTATAAAAAAACAAGAATATTTTGAAATTTATGCCGCATGCTATCCTGAAAAACATAATGAATCTAAAAATTTCATCGAGGATATACACCATCTTAAAACTAAGGTAAATGCAGGAACAGACAAGCTCATTACTCAACTTTTTTACAATAATGAAGATTTTTATACTTTTAAACAAAATTGTGCTTTAGCAGGTATTGACATACCTATTTACGCAGGTATTATGCCTATTACTAACAAAAGACAGGTTTTAAAAATTTCTCAACTTTGCGGAGCTAAAATCCCTCCTAAATTTGTTAAAATTTTAGAAAAATATGAAAATAATACTTTGGCTTTAGAAGATGCAGGTATCGCGTATGCTTGCGATCAAATTGTCGATTTAATCACAAGTGGCGTAGATGGAATTCATCTTTATACTATGAATAAATCCAAAGCAGCTATTAAAATTTATGAAGCTGTAAAGCATTTGCTTAAAGAAGAGCTTCGTGCTTAGAAAATAAACTATTTTTTGCTTTTATCTTAACTTATTTTCATTTTTTAGCTTATGGTTTTCTATAAGTAAAACAAAAATTAAAGATAAAAGCAAACCTGGTATAATACCCAAGCAAAGATAGAAAAAAGAATTATATTTAAAAAAGAAGAAAAGTGCACCAAAAAGCATTAAAGCTAAAGATACACCTTTGAAAAATTCTAAAATATAGATCAATGACCTTCCTCAACAACAGTTGCACCCGCTAAATATACATAAGTTAAAATCATAAAAATAAAAGCTTGTAAAAATGCCATAAAAGTTAAAAGCACATAAGCAGGAAGTGGAGCTATATAAGGAACTAAAGCTAAAATTACCATTAAAAATAAATCGTCGCCTTTAATATTTCCAAACAAACGGAAGGACAAAGAAACCACACGAGAAAGATGAGAGACTATCTCTATAGGAAACATCAAAGGAGCTAAAAGTTTAATAGGTCCCATGAAATGAGCAAAATACTTTACAAAACCTTGTGCCCTAATACCCTCAAAATGATAATATACAAAAACTATAATAGCTAAGGACAAAGTCAAATTTAAACTTGCAGTTGGAGCGTGAAAACCAGGTATTATACCTATAATATTACTAAAAAACACTATAATCCCCAAAGTTGCAACCAAAGGAAGATATTTTCTTGCACCTTTTTCACTTCCCATGGTATCTCTACCCATAGATAAAACTCCCTCTAAAAAAGCCTCACCTAAATTTTGCATACCGCGTGGAACAAGTTGCATAGAACGAGTAGCCATCATAGCCACTATAACAGCAATTAAAGCTACCAAACCTATGTGAAAAAAATAAGAAAAACTATGACTTGCATCAAGCAAAGAGCTAAATAAAAATAAATCTTTCATGGTTTCCTCAAAAATTTTATTCTAAACTCGAAATTTTAGCAAAATCTTACTTATATTTTAATGAAAATTTACATCCATTCTAAAACTTGCGAAAGTTCTTTAGCAACAAAACACTTAAGCCCTATATCTTCCAAAGGCTTAGAAGGAACAATGGCATTTTTAAATTTTTGCATTTTAGCTTCTTTTAAACGCGTATCAAGGCTAAAAACCTCTCTAATTTCTCCATTTAAACTAAGCTCCCCTATAAAAATACTATCTTTGCTCAAAGGGCGATTTTTAAAACTTGAAATAATAGCTGCAACCACAGCCAAATCCGCCGCAGTTTCACTTACTTTTACTCCGCCGCTAATATTTACAAATACATCATAATGCCCTAAAGGAATTTCAAGTTTTCTTTCAAGCAAAGCCAAAAGCATATCTAAGCGATTTTTTTCATATCCTGTAGCGCTGCGTTTTGGGTAAGAACTTTCACACACTAAAGCTTGAACTTCTAAAACCAAGGCACGAGATCCTTCCATCACAACACCTAAAGCACTTCCTGAAATAGCCTTTCCACGAGTAAAAAAACGATTTGCTAAATCTTTTGCGCTAATCAAACCCTTAGCAGTCATCTCAAAAATACCTACTTCATTCGTTCCACCAAAACGATTTTTAAAGCCTCTTAAAAGTCTGATTTCTTTAGTGGCATCTCCTTCAAAATAAAGCACCACATCTACCATATGCTCAAGAACCCTAGGCCCTGCTATAGCACCTTCTTTAGTAATATGCCCTATGATAAAAGTACTGATATTATAAGCCTTGCTAACACGCATAAGTTCAAAAGTAATCTCACGCACCTGAGTGATGCTTCCTGCTGCTGAAGTGATTTTATTTGAATATAGAGTTTGTATAGAATCAACGATAAGAATGCTATAATCTTTTTTGTGCAATTCTTCTAAAATATTTTCAAGGCAAAGTTCAGTAAGTAAAAATAAATTCGGAGTATTAGCCTCAAGACGATCAGCTCTTAATTTAATCTGGGCTTTACTTTCTTCGCCACTGACATAAAGCACTTTTTTACCCTGTTTAGCTAAATTTGAAGCAATTTTTAACAAAAGCGTAGATTTTCCCACACCTGGACTTCCGCCTATAAGCACTAAAGAACCTTCAACAAGCCCTCCACCTAAAACCAAATCAAGCTCATTATCATCTGTGCTGTATCTTGTAAAATGTTCTAACTCCACATCTTCAATACAAACAGCCTCACTTGTTTTCATACTAACTTGTGCAAGCTCTTTTAAAACTTTAATTTGCTCAGCTTTTAATTCTATAAAACTATCCCAAGCTCCACAATCAGGACATTTTCCAAGCCATTTGCTTTGTTGATTTCCACAAGCTTGGCATTCAAAAAGTGCTTTATTTTTTGCCATTATTCAAAAATAGGATCTAATAAAGTATCTAAGTAAGCATTTGCATTAAATTCTTGTAAATCCGTCATTTGCTCACCCACGCCTACATAAAAAATAGGAAGCTCAAGCTCTCTTGCTATACTAAAAAGTGCACCCCCTTTAGCTGTCCCATCAAGCTTTGTAATAATCACACCATCAAGTTTTACAAGCTCATTAAAAGCTTTAGCTTGTAAAATTCCAGCATTTCCCTGTGTTCCATCTAAAACTAAAATTTTTCTATGGGGTGCGCCTTCTAAAGCTTTGTTTGAAATTCTTACAATTTTTTCAAGCTCATGAGCTAAATTTTTTTGATTTTGCAAACGCCCTGCTGTATCGATAATAACTCTATCAAAATCCTTTGCTTTTGCTTTAGAAATGGTATCAAAAGCAACCGCTGAAGGATCATGCCCTTGTGCAGTTAAAACTATATCTACATCCACTTTTTGCGCCCAAAGTTTTAATTGCTCAATCGCACCTGCTCTAAAAGTATCACACGCTCCTAAAACCACTTTTTGATTTTGGTTTTTGTATAAAAAAGCAAGCTTGGCAATACTTGTTGTTTTTCCTGCTCCATTTACTCCTAAAATAAGCTCTACAAAAGGTTTTTCTTGATTGGTTTCTTTTTTTTCATAAAGAAAATAAGAACCCATAACACGCTTTAAATCTTCTTTTTTTACTTCATTTTGAGGTGGTAAATAATAAATTATCTCTTCAACTATTTCATAACTTACATCTGCTTCAAGCAAAATTTCTTCAAGCAAATCTTTGGTTATCTTTTTATTCTCTCCTTTAACTCCAATAATATTTTCAAGAGTTTTTGCAAGTCCTTTTTTAAAAAAATTAAACATTAAAGTATAGCCTTTTGTATATCGATTTCTAGCATTTCTTCAGGAATAAGCCCTAAATACTGATTAATCAATTTAGAATGCTTGTTGTAAAGAAACATGGTAGGAATTCCATTTACCCCACCTAAAGCTTTAGCTAAAAGATAGTTATTTTCACCATTAGAGACTTTATAAGATATTTTATGTTGTTCTATAAATTTTTGAATCTCCTCATTAGACTTATCCTCTAATAAAACTCCAACTATATTAAAATCATTGTTATACTTTTCTTGTAATTTATTAAGATGAGGGATTTCAGCAATGCAAGGGGTACACCAAGTGGTAAAAAATACAAACAAAGTTGCCTTATCTTCATCGTTAAAATTTAAAACGGCATTTTCTTTTTTAACTGAAATTGATCCTCCATCAATCAAATTAAGTTTAAAATTCATATCATCACTTTGATTTATACTTGTCTCGGTGCTTAAATTTACATCATTTTGCTGCTTTTCTTTATCATTGCTACAAGCAACAAACAAACAAAATATTGTCACTAGTAAAAGTATTTTTTTAATCTTCATTATTTATCAATCCTTTATTCTTCTTTATAAAAATGCTAAAATTATAACATACATAAGATAATATTTTTTTAAAGGCATATTAATGGAAAAAACAGATTTCAGGGCATTGCAAAAAATACGCCTTTTCAAACATTCAAAACTAAATTTCAAACAAGATTATAAAATATTTAAAGAATGTCTTAAAATAATAAAACTATTTAAAGCTAAAAATATTTTAATTTTTATTCCTTTGCATTATGAACCAAACTTAATAAAATTTCGCCATATTCTTAATAAAAATTACAAACTTTTTGTTCCATTTATGCAAGATAAAAGTTTAAAAATTGTAAAATTAAGATTGCCTTTTATTAAAAAAAGGTTTGGGGTTTTAGAGCCTATAGATTCTTTTTTTAAAGCAAAAATTGATTTAGCTATTGTGCCTGTAATTGGCGTCGATAAAAATTTAAAAAGAATAGGACATGGGCAAGGTTTTTATGATAGATTTTTTGAAAATTTAAATTACAAACCTCATGTAATATTTGTCCAAAGTATAGATGCTTTAAGTCAAAATAATCTAACACAAAAGCATGATATTTCAGGAAAATTATACATAAACCCTTATAAAAAATATTACAAGAAAGAAAGAAAAAATGATAGAATCACTGATCGCATTTATAGCCGCTATAGTCGGACTCGGTATAGGATATTTAGTTGCAAAAAAAATCAATGATGCCAAATATGAAATTTTCGTAGAGCAAGCTAAAGCTAAAGCTAAAGCTATAGAATACGAAGCAGAGCTTATTTTAAAAGATGCAAAAAATTCAATTCTTAATGCAGAATTAGAAGTTAAAAAAAAATACGAAGAAAAAACTCACAAAATTCAAAAAGATTTTAATCAAAAATTTGATGATCTTTCTAAAAAAGAACAAAAACTTCAGCAAGAAGAAGAAAAACTAAAAGAAGATAAAGAATACCTTTGCAAGTCACAAAAACACATTCAAGACTTACAATCTGATGTTGATAAATTAAAAAATAAATATCAAGAAAAACTTGACGATGTTTTAAAAATTTTAGAACATTCTACAGGACTTACACAAAATGAAGCCAAAGAAATCATTCTTAAAAAAGTAGAAGAAAATTCTCGCGAGCAAATTGCACATATAGTAAGAAAATATGAAGAAGAAGCAAAAAATGAAGCCAAAAGAAAAGCTAACTTCATCATTGCTCAAGCTACCTCTCGTTTTGCAGGTGAATTTGCAGCTGAAAGACTTATCAATGTTATTAACATTAAAAACGATGAACTTAAAGGACGTATCATTGGTAAAGAAGGACGCAATGTTAAAACCTTAGAAATGGTTTTAGGTGTTGATATTATCATCGATGATACACCAGGTGCTATTATAGTAAGTTGTTTTAATCTTTATCGCCGTGCTATTGCTACAAAAGTTATAGAGCTTTTAGTTGAAGATGGCAGAATTCAACCCGCGCGCATAGAAGAAATTCACGAAAAAGTATGCAAAGAATTTGATAGTGCTATTCTAGAAGAAGGCGAAACCATAGTTATGGATCTAGGTTTAAATAAAATACACCCTGAAATTGTAAAACTCATAGGAAAACTCAAATACCGCGCAAGCTATGGACAAAACGCTTTAGCACATTCTTTGGAAGTGGCTCACCTTGCAGGAATCATTGCTGCTGAATGTGGTGGAGATGAGAATTTAGCGCGTCGCGCGGGAATTTTACATGATATAGGAAAAGCATTAACCCATGATTTTGAAGGATCTCATGTGGATTTAGGTGCAGAACTTTGCAAACGCTATAAAGAGCATCCTGTAGTAATCAATGCTATTTACGCACACCATGGACACGAAGAAGCTACAAGCATAGAATCAGCAGCTGTTTGTGCAGCAGACACTTTAAGTGCTGCACGACCTGGAGCTAGAAGAGAAGTGTTAGAAGCTTTCTTAAGAAGAGTCAGTGAGTTAGAAGATATCGCTAAAAGTAAAGAAGGAATTAAAAATGCCTATGCAATCAATGCCGGAAGAGAAATTCGCGTCATAGCCAATGCTCAGCTTGTTAATGATGATGAAAGTGTACTTTTGGCTAAGGAAATAGCAGCTGAAATTCAAGAAAAAATGCAATATCCTGGTGAAATTAAAGTCAATGTTATACGTGAACTTAGAGCTGTAGAATACGCTAAATAAGGTTTATTATGCAAGATATGATTGATACTTTAATAAAATATGGTTATATTGTTTTATTCTTTTACTCTTTAGGGGGTGGAATGGTTGGAATTTTAGCTGCAGGAGTTTTAAGTTCTCAAGGAAAAATGGATCTTAGTTTTTGCATTGCTCTTGCTTTTATTGCTAATACCATAGGTTCAACTTTGCTTTTTATACTTGGAAAATATTATAAAAAAGATATTATGCCTTATTTTAAAAAACACCGACGCAAACTAGCCCTTGCTATGATGAAAACAAAACAACACGGAATTATTTTACTTGTAACTCAAAAATTTATTTATGGTTTAAAAACTTTCATTCCCATAGCTGCAGGTATGGCAAAATATAATTTTATTAAATTTTTTATTATCAATACTCTAGCTAGTTTGGCATGGGCTATTGTTCTAGGTTTTGTTGCTTATACTTTTGGGTATGTTATTGAAGCAATTTTTGATAAACTGAGTTTATATCCTTATACTGCTCCTTTATTTTTATTATTTTTAGCTGGAATAATTTGGCTCTATTTAAGTAAATTTTCCAAAAAATAATGTCTCTATGGAATTCTTTTTCTTACTCTTTTAAAGAATTTCATTATTTATTTTTATCTGTTGTTATTATTTTTATTTTTAATATCCTTTTAGAATATAATAATTTTTTAAAATTTAAAAACCAAAAACATTACTTTATAAATAACGCTCTATTAACGCACCAATATACAAAATATAATAAAAAAAATAAAAAATACTGGGTTTTAAAGCTACAAACTGAAAACTTCACTTTTTATACTACAAGTTTTAAGGATTTAAATTTAAGCAAGAATCAACTTTTAAGCCTTAGAATTATCACCCATAATATTAACTTTAAAGACTATCTGAGCAAAAGTTTTTACGCACCTTCTTATGATTTTCAAAAATTAAAAGAAAAAGAATACAATCCCATTATATCTTACTTCTTAAATCAACATACAAATGAAAAAATTAAAGAATTTTATGGTGCTTTATTTTTTGCACTGCCCATATCTTTAGAGCTTAGAAACGATGTAAATTACTACGGCATAGCACACCTTATAGCAATTAGCGGTTATCACATAGGCTTGCTTTTTAGTTTAATTTTCTTTATTTTAGCTCCAATTTATAGTTTTTTCCAAAAAAGATATTTTCCTTATAGAAATTTACGTTTAGATTTAAGTATTTTAATTTTTACACTACTTTTAGCTTATGCTTGTTTAATAGGATTTGTCCCTTCTTTTGTGCGCTCCTTGATTATGGCTTTTTGGGTTTTTTATCTATTGTGTAAAAATATAAAAATTATTAATTTCTTTACGCTTTTTTGTAGTATTTTATTATGCATTTCTCTTTACCCTAGACTTTTATTTAGCATTGGATTTTTATTTTCTATTTTAGGTGTTTTTTATATTTTTTTATATATGCATCATTTTGCAAATAAATTTAATAATCTTATAAATATTATTTTGCTTAATATTTGGACTTTTTTTGCTATGGTTTTACCTGTGCTTTATTTTTTTCCACTTATAAGCTACCAACAAATTTTAGGTATTATTTTGAGTGGAATTTTTGTAATATTTTATCCTTTAGTATTATTTTTACATCTTATAAACTATGGAGATTTGTTCAATTTTATCTTAGATGAATTTTTTAAATTTAAAATTTATGGAACTAATATCCATATCCCATTTTGGATTTTTATAAGTTATCTTATTGTTTCTTTAATCTCTGTGCGATTTAAATATCTAGCTTTTCTTTGTATTTTTGCGAATTTTATTCCCTTCATTATGATTGTGATTTAGAAAATAATAGAGTTTAAGCCCAAAAAGATAAATAATCCAAGAAATATAAATCCAAATAAAAAAGAATAAAATAGTAGAAAAAGATCCATAAACACTAGCGTATGTTTTATTATATACCACATAATATACAAACAAATTTTTTCCTATATACCAAATAGCACCCGCTCCAAAAGATACTAAAGCTAAACTTCTAAGAGTTCCCTTATGAACAGAACTTGAATAAGATATAAAAAATAAACCCCAAATAATTACAAAGGGTAAAATTTCAAAAAAATTAAACCCTATTTTATAATCATCTAAAGTTTGTTGGATAAAACCTGAAATATAAAAACTAAGCCCAAGCCCTAAAGGAACAAGAGTCAAAAGAGTCCAATAAGAACTAATGCTTTGCCAAAGTCCTTTAGGTTCATTTTTAGTAATACGATTGATTACAAAATCATAGCCTGAAAAAAAAGCTAAAGAAGTAAATGCCATAGCAATAAGACCTACAATACCCAAATTTACACTATTTTTTAAAAAAGTATCGATGTAAGTAGCAACAACATCTTGTTGCGTTGGTATTAAAAAAGCAAAAATTACTTGCTTTGCTTTTTCATAATAAGCTTTAAAACTAGAAATTTGCGTAAAAACAGAAAAACATACAAATAAAATAGGTATTAAAGATAATACAGTATAAAAACTAAGCGCTGCTGCATAATTTAAAATTTCCTTATCACGCAAATTTAGCAAAATAGTAAAAAAATTTTTCAACTTCTAAAGTCCCATTTTAAAAGGATTTAGTATATTATTTGGATCAAAAGCTTTTTTAATATTTCTCATTAAATTCATTTCGGCTTCAGAAAAAGCTAAATTCATAAAAGGTGCTTTAGAGAGTCCGATACCATGCTCTCCGCTTAAAGTTCCTCCAAGTTTCACTGTTAATTTAAAAATCTCTTCCACAGCTTCATAGCCTTTTTTCACTTGCTCTTGATCATTTTTATCAGGAACCATCACATTAGTATGCACATTTCCATCCCCTGTATGCCCAAAACAAGGAATTTTAAAACCATATCTTTTAGAAATCTCATCTATACCTTCAAGCAAGGCAGGTAGTTTAGAACGCGGAACTGTAATATCTTCATTAAGTTTTAAAGCCCCATACATGGCAATACTTTGAGAACAATTCCTTCTAGCAAACCAAATATCTGCGGCTTCTTGTTCATCTTTTGCTATTTTAAATTCACTAGCTCCAGCTTCTAAAAAATAATATTCTAAATTTCTTAAATCCTCATCAATAGCTTCTTTAACATTACCATCCACATCAGCAATCAAAATAGCACCCGCTTCTATAGGCAAACCTTTATTAAATTTACTCTCAACCGCTCTAATGCTAAGATTGTCTAAAAATTCCATAGATACAGGACTTACACCGCTAGCAAGACTTTTGTAAACCGCATTCATAGCACTTTTTACACTTGGAAAAATAGCAAAAGCAGTTTTTTTGAATTTAGGTAAAGGTATTAATTTTAAAGTAAGCTCACTTAAAACTGCCAAAGAACCTTCACTAGCGATTAAAATTCCTGCCAAATTATAACCTGCTACATCTTTAATAGTGCGTTTTCCTGCACGAATGATTTCTCCGCTAGGCAAAACAGCCCTTAAAGCCATCACGTAATCTTTTGTAATGCCATATTTTGCAGCTCTCATTCCCCCAGCATTTTCGCTTACATTACCCCCTAAGCTAGAATACTCCATGCTAGCAGGGTCAGGCGGGTAAAAAAGTCCGTATTTAGCCACTTCTTTTTGTAAATGTATATTAATAACCCCAGGTTGCACAACAGCCACTAAATTTTCAAGATCAATTTCCAAAATTTTATTCATATGCTTTTCAAAAGCAAGCACCACACCGCCATTAACAGCTAAAGCTCCTCCTGTAAAACCAGATCCTGAGCCTCGTGGTATGACTATGATATTATTTTCATTGCAAAATTTTAAAATTTGAGCAATATCTTCTTCATTTCTTGGAAAAAGAACCCCATCGGGTAAATAATGTTTTTTTGTCGCATCATAGCTATAAGCTCTTTTGTGAATTTCATCAAAATAAGCGTTTTCTTCTCCTAAAAATCGTTTAAAATATTGTTCAAATTCTTTTTTCATGTTTATTGCACCTTAGGAAGATTAATCAAAGCATCATAATACCTATAATAATTTCCTATTTCTTGAGAGTTAAAATCAAAAAAATTACTTTTATATCCACCTATACGAGAATAAAAAGGAACCTGAACGCTAGTTGGCTTGCTTATAGGCACTTCATAAAGCTTATTAAAATCTTGACAATCTACAACTTCTGCTTGATTTTCCAAAGCCACAACCAAAATGCCAACCGCATTATCATCACAAAATTGCCTAAAATCTGAACGCTTAGGAGAAAGAGTGGCCGTTCTAATTAATTGTGCTCCAAAAATGTCAATATGGGTAAAATATATCTGCGGAAATTCTCTAACAAGTTCATTATAAGTTTGTTCATCAGGAGCAATTACCAATCCTCTATCATAAAGAAAATTTAAAACAACCTCATCACCTACTTTAGGTAAAACATTTGGCAAAGGCAAAGCATCTTGCTTAAGAGCTGAAAAAACGCTAAATTCTAATTTTGCCAAACCATTTTTTTTATCTATAACACTTGCTCTAGCAATGATACTTTGCGAATTGCTAAAATGTTGTACTACTACGCCACTTGAATAAAGTTTTATATCATCACTATCTTTAATATAACCATAAATATCATCAACTTTTACAAGTTCACTTTTTATAGGTTTTAAATCAAATCCAACCGCAAAGAGGCTAAGGTTTAAAGCTAAAAAACACACTATAGTTTTAAACAAATTTGCTCCTTAAATAAAAATTTATAGAATTATAATCCTTTTTTGTTAAGCAATTGTAAGAAAAATAAAGTAAAATATAGCTTTTAAATTTCAAAATTCTTTTAAAAATTAAGGTTATCTCATGAAAAAATTATTGCTTTTATTTATTTTTGTTGTTCAAAGTTTTGCAGCTTTAAGTGTTGAAGAGCTAACTTGGGATAATGGAGATACCTTGCTTAAATTCTTACAAAGAAATTCCATACCTATGTCGCTTTATTATGGACTTGATAGAGAAGATCAAGAACTTGCTTCTGATATAGCCTATAAAATAAAATATCAAGTTTTAAAAGATGAAAACAACAACATAGAACAAGTTTTAATTCCAATTAGTGATGATTTACAAATTCATATCTATAAAGATAAAGATGGACAATACACTCTTGCTTTTACTCCTGTATCTTATCAAAAAGAAGATAGAATTTTACATTTAACCATTAAAAGCTCTGCTTATCAAGATGTCTATGAAGAAAGCGGTAGCAGTACTTTAGCTCGTGCTATGGTTCGTGCTTTTCGAGGAAGTATAAATTTTCGCAATATCCAAAAAGGTGATGAAGTAACCCTATATTATGAACAAAAAAGACGCATGGGTAAACTTTGGGGCGATATAAATATAAAAATGGCAATGGTAGAAATCAATAAAAGCGCTAGAGAAGTCTTTTCTTATAATGATATATTCTATGATCGCGATGGCAAAGAATTAGAATCTTTTTTACTTACAAAACCTGTGAACTACACTAGAATTTCCTCTCCTTTTACAACAGCAAGATATCATCCTATATTAAAACGCTATCGCGCCCATCTTGGTATAGACTATGCTGCACCTACTGGAACTCCTGTAAAAAGTGCTGGCAAAGGAGTAGTAACCTTTATAGGCACAAAAGGTGGTTATGGAAATGTAATTCAAATCAAGCATGACTCAGGTTATATGACTTTATATGCTCATCTTAGTCGTTTTGCAAAAATTAAAAACGGACAAAAGGTAAATCAAGGACAAGTAATTGCATATGTTGGTTCAACAGGTATGAGCACAGGGCCTCATTTGCATTTTGGAGTATATTTAAACAATAAAGCTATAAATCCTGCATCTGTTGTAAAAATCGCCAAATCAGAACTTAGTGGAAAAGCGAAAGAGAATTTTAAACATATCATAGCTGGATACGAGCAGGTTGTTAAAGAAGCCCTAGCCTCGAATCAACCTAATCCTCCAAAAGAAGAAGATTTTGAAAACTATATAGAATTTTAATTACTCAACAACGCTTTATCTTTTGCATTGATTAAAGAATTTAGAAGAGTTGCAAGCTCTTCTTTTTCTTTTTCATTAATTTCACAAAAATCTGCATCAATCAATTGTTTCACCAAAGCTTCATTTAACAAATCCCCATCGCCAAATTCTCTAGCTTTTTGAATGATTTTTAACACTCTTAAATCTTTTCTTTCGTACATTTTAATCCTTTAAATAAACCACACTCACAAAACGCTTAGTCGTTTTATCTCGACGATAAGAAAAAAAACTCTCATCATCAAAGCTACAAATTCCACAATCTTTAATATTTTCAATGCCTAAATTTTGCGCTTGAAATTTTACTAAAGCTTTTAAATCAAGTTTATCATCTTGAACAAATTCTTTAAATTCTTTTTTAGCAAATTCTAAAATTTCTCCATCTATTTCATAATTTTTAGCACAAATTCCAGGCAGGATAAAAAGATGAAATTTATTCTTATCTAAATGTGAATTTTGCATAGCAATTTGATCAACGCATTCTTTTAGGATATTTTCAAAGCTTCCTTTTCTACCTGAATGCAAAGCTGCTATAATGCCACTTTCATGATATAAAATTAAAGGCAAACAATCCGCACTTAAAACACAAAGAGCAGTATTTTTTTCCTTGCTTATAATCCCATCGCAACTGAGATTTTTTAAATTTTTATCATAAATAATAACTTTATGAGAGTGAATTTGATCCATAAAAACACATTTTTCAATGTCTTTAAAACCTAAATGAGAAAATAAATTCTCATTATGAATTTTAGCCCTAAAAACATTATAATCCTTATCAAAAGCACAAAAAATACCGACTTTATCATTTTCTAATAAAGATAAGAAATTCTTTCCACTTCTTCCCATGATAATCCTTTGTTTTTACCTTGTAATTGTGTATAAATATAACGAGCAAGCAAATCACTTTCTATGTTGATTTTTCTACCTACTTGATAGTCTTTAAAAAGCGTTTCTTTAAAAGTAATAGGAATAATAGTAAGCCTAATACCATTTTTTAAAATTTCATTGATAGTAAGACTTACTCCATCAACGCCTATACTTCCTTTTTCTGCCATAAATTTCATAGCTTCTTTAGGTAAAGATATATAAAAATCCACTCCATTTTCATCTTTTTGAATCTTTTCAAGTGTGCCGATAAAATCAATATGTCCTTGCATAAGATGTCCATCAATTCTATCGCCATATCTTAAAGCAGGTTCTATATGAACTTTATTTTTTAAATTCTCTATAGCTATATGAGTGCGACTTTCACGAGAAAGCTCCACTTCAAAACCCCCTTCATAAAGTTTTGTTACACTTAAACAAGCTCCATTCACAGCTATACTATCGCCAAGATTTGGGCGATATTTTGCTTTTAAGCTTAAAGTATTGTTTTGATAAGATTGAACTTTAGCAATTTCTCTTATTAGTCCATTAAACATTTTTTACCTTAAAAAATCTTATTTAATAATTTATTCACCGCTTTATCTACTTTATCGCCTGTACTTTTAATACCATCACTCACACCACCACCTACTACATTTTTAATAGAATTTAACACACTTCCTGCATTTAAATTTACTTTAGGATTTTCCGTAGTTCCTGTAATACTTCCTTTAAAATTGGCTCTATCGAGTTTAATATCAAAAGGCAAATTTAAAGCCCCGCTTTTAGAATTTAAAGCTCCTGATTGTACTAAAATATAAGAACGATCTGCTTGCATATTAAGATCAAGTTTGATATTTTCTTTTTTAATCAAAGCTTTAGCATTAGCAGTACGATAAACATCATTTGTAATATCTTTTAGCGTTAAAATTTTTAAAGCATTGGTAATAAGATTTGGTTTTAATTTACCCTCTTTCATATCCAAATTAACCTCGCCTTCTTCGCTTAAAAGATTGTAATTTGCCTTCACATCTGCCTTGCCTTGATAAACATCCATAAAGTCCAAACCTTGAGCTAGACTACTTAAATCCACTCCATTTAAATCAGCAAGCAAAAGGTTATCTTTAAGTGTGCTTTGAAGCTTCCCTTCAAATAAATTTGGGCTATTTACAACAAAATTTAAATTCTTATCAAAACCTACCTTTCCATTAAATTCTGCCCTACCTTTAAGTTTTCTATCCAACAAAAAGCCTAGTTTTGAAAAATCATTTATCTTTAGACTAAAATCCGAATTTAAAAGCATTTTGCCTATATCAAAACTTCCTTGTAGTTTTGTAAGATCAGCTAAAGATGAATTTAAAACGGAATCAAATTGAGCGATATTGTTTTTAAAATTAATTTTGGTATTTAAATC
Source organism: Campylobacter sp. US25a (assembly GCF_004379075.1). Taxonomy (NCBI): domain Bacteria; kingdom Pseudomonadati; phylum Campylobacterota; class Epsilonproteobacteria; order Campylobacterales; family Campylobacteraceae; genus Campylobacter; species Campylobacter sp. US25a. The sequence goes on along the minus strand of NZ_RYYM01000001.1, from coordinate 96,435 downwards.
ATAACTTGTATTGTTTGGAAAATTTTTATTTAAAATGTTACTTAAAGTTGTAGCATTTAAAATACCTTTAGCTTCTAAATTTGCTTTACCATTAAGGTTGTTAAAATCGATATTATCTAAATTAACTTTTGCATTAACAATCCCACTGGCATAATTTGGCATACCTGCTATAACAAAAAGTTTAGATAAATCAAGTTTATCAATGTTTAAATCAAGTTTTTTACCATTTGAATCAACCTTGATTACACCATCTGCCAAATTTGCATTTGCATTTAAATTTTGTATTTGAGTGCCTATAATATGAGCTTTTGCAGTAAGATCTGCCTTACCTTGTAATTTTTGTCCTGCTATAGCACTAAACTGAGACAAGTCATCAATAAAAGCATTTAAATCTGTATTTAACTCACTATTTTTTAAATTATAAGTTCCTTGAAGTTTTTTAATATTAAGCAAATTTGAAGCAAGTAAAGCATTGTAAGAAATATTGCTATTTTTTGCATTTGCTTTAGTATCAAGACTAAAAATTGTATTTGGAAGTTTTATTTTGGCTATTTTTTTAAGCTCATTGGTGTTAAGTTTTGCATTGTTTATTTTTGCTTCAAGATCGAAATTAGAAAAATCTAAATCCGCATTTAGAAGTTTAGCATTTAAATTTCCAGAAACCAAAGCTCCATATCCTGCAAGAGCTAATAATTTTTCCAAACTTGCTTCATTAATATCTGCAAAAATTTTATTATTTTTCAAACTTGCCTTTACCTCTCCACCAAGTCCAATAACTTGAGCATTTAAACTTGATAAGGCATTATTTACAACACTTGTTTGACCTATCACACCCAAACTACCATTTAGTCTAGTTTTTGTAAGTTTTTCAAGCTTTGCAAGAGAAGGAATACTTAAATTAAAATCAGTACTTAAAGCATTCTTGCTAATATCATAAAGAGTTTTTTGGGTTTGTAAGTTAAGATAATCATTGTAAATTTTACTTACAGCATAAATCTTATCTTCTTTAACATTGGCCAAAATTTCTGCTTTGGGATTAGAATTTAAAGGCAAGTCTAAAGAAAAATCTTTTTTTATCGCCTCATAGTTTATATAACTTGTATCAAGTTTTATGATGATATTTCCATCAGGTTTTAAATCCTGTGCTGAAATTTTTGCTTGAGCATTTAAAAAACCTTTAGCGTAACTAGGGTAAGATAAAAGATGGAGTATTTCTTCTATCTTAAGATTTTGTGCATCTAAATTTAAAGCAATAGGGCTGTAATTATACATTCTTGCATTTAAAAGTACATTTGAACCTAGTAAATAACCCTTTCCATCTAAAGTAAAATCACTTGCTTTACCTTGAATCTTACCGCCAAAAGAAAGGTTTTGATTTAAATTTAAACCTAAATTTTTAGCATAATTTTGATTTAAAGAAATAAGATAGTCAAAATCAAATCCAAGCTTAAAAGGACTCAAAGCTCCCTTGAGATTGAAATCTGCCATATTTGCGATATTTGCTCGCAGTTCAAGACTTGAAAAACGTAAATTAAAATGCGTGATATTTACGTCTAATCCCGCACTTTCTTTGATCTTTTTTTGCGCTATATTTGCCACTATATTATTACCAAAACTTGTGAAAAGTATGGCATAAATAGCAATCAAAAGCACAACAACAAAAGCTATAACTCCATAAAAAATCTTTTTCATTTTTATCCTTTAGTTTATTTTATAAAATAACTTTAGTCTATAAAACTAAACTTTTATAAATATTTTAATTTAAAGTATTGACAAAATTCATTTTTTATAGTATGATTTTATCACTCTAAATAAAAGAGTGCTAAAATCAATATTTTTAAGGATGGACAAAAATGAATTTTCAACCTTTAGGAAAGCGTGTTCTAGTTAAACGCGTTGAAGAAACCAAAACAACAGCCTCAGGCATAATTATACCAGATAATGCTAAAGAAAAGCCTTTAATGGGTGAAGTAGTGGCAGTAAGTAAAGAAATCACTGATATTGCAAATGGTGATAAAATCGTGTTTGCTAAATACGGTGGAACAGAAATTAAACTTGATAATAATGAATATTTAGTTTTAAATTTAGATGATATCTTAGGAATTTTAAAATAATTTATAAAAAGGATAAAAAATGGCAAAAGAAATTATTTTTTCAGATGAAGCAAGAAATAAACTTTATGAGGGTGTTAAAAAACTTAATGACGCGGTAAAAGTAACTATGGGGCCAAGAGGACGCAATGTTTTAATCCAAAAAAGCTTTGGTGCTCCAAGCATTACTAAAGATGGCGTAAGTGTTGCTAAAGAAGTAGAACTTAAAGACAGTCTTGAAAATATGGGTGCTTCACTTGTAAGAGAAGTAGCAAGCAAAACAGCTGATCAAGCAGGGGATGGAACAACTACTGCAACGGTTTTAGCTCATGCAATTTTCAAAGAAGGTTTAAGAAATATCACAGCAGGTGCAAATCCTATTGAAGTAAAACGCGGTATGGATAAGGCTTGCGAAGCTATAGTAGGCGAACTTAAAAAACTTTCTCGCGAAGTAAAAGATAAAAAAGAAATTGCACAAGTTGCTACAATCTCAGCCAACTCTGATGAAAAAATCGGAAATTTAATCGCTGATGCCATGGAAAAAGTGGGCAAAGATGGTGTTATCACTGTTGAAGAGGCAAAATCAATCAATGATGAATTAAATGTAGTTGAAGGTATGCAATTTGACAGAGGTTATTTAAGCCCTTATTTTATCACTAATGCAGAAAAAATGACAGTAGAGCTTTCAAGCCCTTATATCCTGCTTTTTGATAAAAAAATTGCAAATTTAAAAGATTTATTACCGGTTTTAGAACAAATTCAAAAAACAGGCAAGCCACTTTTAATTATCGCTGAAGATATTGAAGGTGAAGCGCTTGCAACTTTGGTTGTAAATAAACTTCGCGGTGTTCTTAATATTTCAGCCGTAAAAGCTCCAGGTTTTGGCGATAGAAGAAAAGCCATGCTTGAAGATATAGCAATTTTAACAGGCGGAGAAGTGATTTCTGAAGAACTTGGAAGAACTCTTGAAAGTGCGACCATACAAGATCTTGGACAAGCTTCTAGCGTAATTATCGATAAAGACAATACAACCATAGTAAATGGCGCAGGTGAAAAAGCAAATATAGATGCAAGAGTAAATCAAATCAAAGCACAAATTGCTGAAACAACTTCAGATTATGACAGAGAAAAATTACAAGAAAGACTTGCAAAATTAAGTGGCGGTGTTGCAGTTATTAAAGTAGGTGCAGCAACTGAAACTGAAATGAAAGAGAAAAAAGATCGCGTTGATGATGCTTTAAGTGCTACTAAAGCAGCGGTTGAAGAAGGTATAGTAATCGGTGGTGGCGCAGCGCTTATCAAAGCAAAAGCTAAAATCAAACTTGATCTACAAGGTGATGAAGCAATCGGCGCAGCTATCGTTGAAAGAGCTTTAAGAGCACCTTTAAGACAAATTGCTGAAAATGCAGGATTTGATGCGGGTGTGGTTGTAAATAGCGTAGAAAATGCTAAAGATGAAAACACAGGATTTGATGCTGCAAAAGGTGAATATGTTAATATGCTTGAAAGTGGAATTATCGACCCTGTTAAAGTAGAAAGAGTAGCTTTACTCAATGCAGTTTCTGTAGCTAGTATGCTTTTAACTACTGAAGCAACAATTAGTGAAATTAAAGAAGATAAACCTGCAATGCCAGATATGAGCGGTATGGGAGGAATGGGTGGCATGGGTGGCATGATGTAAGCCCTACTACCAATAATCAGCAAATTTTTGCTGATTATTTCTTTTTAAACTGCCAAATTTTGTAAGATACAAAAAATAAAATCAAAAAAACAAGAAAATTAAAATACACATTAAAAATCTGCCAAGATACAATAAAAGACAACACCATAATCACGCCATAAAAATTGGCAAAGCGAGTCATTTGTCGGAAAGTCTTCACATTTATTAAAATATAATCTAAAAATAAAAGCGAAATTAAAATACAAAGATTGCTTAAATCATCATGAGTCAATGACATCTCCCAAAAGGCGGTCTTTTTGTATATGTTTGTCCTCCAACATCTGGTGCATTTGCATATGAGATACCATAACCCATACCAAGCCTTATTAAAGTAGCAATAGGCACAGCCCTATCTTCTCTTTGCTCTTCAGCATATTTACAAACAGCTTGCATAGCCGTATAAGATAAACATAAAACTATAAGATAAATTAAACTTTTTTTTCATAATTCATTTCCTTTCTTTAATAAATTGTGAAATTCTACTTTATATTTAATAAATTTAATATTAATTATCAAAAATTTATTTTATTTTATAAGATTAAATATACATAATAAAGCTTTTTTAATAAATTTATTTTATAGAAAAATAAATTTATATTGATAATAACTATTATAAAATAAGAAAGCGTTTATAGAGAGTTTCAAGCAAGTGGATACAAAAATTTTATTATCCTTTTTCAAACCTTCTTAGTATCCCAACTCAACTCAAAAATACTCCCTTGATTTTCCACTGATTTGCAAGTGATTTTAATACCATTATCATCGCATATTTTTTTAACCAAAGAAAGACCTATGCCAAAACCACCCTGATCCTTGTTAAATCTAGTATAGCGTTCAAAAATATGATTTAAATTTGACTTTGAAATTCCACAACCTGTATCAGCAATACTTAAAAAATTGGCTTTTAAAATTATAGAAATTACTCCACCTTTTTTATTGTATTTAATAGCATTGCTTATAAGATTATCAATCAATTTAGAAATTTGACTTTTAGGAGCAAAAATATTTGCTTGATTTAAATCAAGCTTTAGTGTAATTTTTTTTTGCTCAAAAAATACTTTAAAATATTCCAATCTTTCTTCAAGTAGCATTCTTAAATCAAATTTTTGTTTTTCTGTTTCTAAGGTATTAGGGAAATTATAAAAAACAAGATCAGAATACACTTGAGACAAACTTTTTGCAGCAAGCTTAATCCTTGTGAATTTAGCATTATCTCCTAAATTTTGATGATCAAGTTGTTCTATACTCATCAAAATAATACTTAATGGGGTATTGAGTTCATGAGTTGAATCCTTAATAAAACGATTTAGTGTGCTGATTTTATCCTCTAAAGGCTTTAGAGCAATTTTTACTAGAATATAAGATATTAAACCCAATATGAAAAAAGCCATAATAGCAAAACCAAAAACTTTCGTTCTAATCCAAAAAAGATCTTTACCAACATCTTCACCCTGTATTAAAATTTGCAAACCATCGTTAGTATTTACTTCTTCATTGCTAGCATGTCTTAAAAAATAATGATCTGCACTCATAGGAGCAAGAAAAAAAACCTTATTATCACAAATACCTCTACCTTTAAGCTCTATCTTTGCCTTTCTTAAATCAAAATCTATATTACTAAAAACAATCTTTTTAGCATCAAATATAGCAAATTTTAGTGCTGCACTTTGAGCAATATTTTTTGCACTTATATCTATAGGAGTAAAACGAGAATTTAAGATGCTTATAACAATATTTCTATGATTTTCTCTTAAAGTAGCACCCTTTAAAACAACCAATTCTTCATATAATTTTTGATACCATAATGCAAAAAAAATAGTTAAAAAAATACCTGTAGTTGTTAGGTAGATTAATAAAATTTGCCTAATGACTTTTTTAGCCATAGCAATATCCCCTGCCTCTTTGATTTATAATTTTTTCTTTTCCTAAAATTTTACGTAAATTTTTCACATAAGCCCTTAAACTTAGCTCACTAGGCTCCTCATCATAATCCCAGAGTTCTTCAAAAATTCTCTCTGTGCTTAAAAAGTTGTTTTTATTTTTAAGCAATAAAGACAAAAGCTTAATTTCTTTACTCGGTAAAGTCAAGGCTTTATTATTATAGTAAAGAATTTGTGTAGTAAATTCAAATCTAAATCCATCCCCTAAATCTTCAAAATCTTCATTTTTATGTGAAAAAGCTCTTTTAAGCAAAGCTTTAACCCTAATAGATAACTCAGCAAGTTCAAAAGGTTTTTTTATGTAATCATCACAACCTGCATCAAAGCCTTGTTTTAAATCGTTTGTTGTATTTAAAGAAGTCATGAAAATTGCTGGAGTTTGCTTTCCGCTTTTTCTTAATTCTTTAAGCAATGAAAATCCATCTCCTAAAGGAACTTTTACATCTAAAATCCAAAGATCAAAATATCTTTCATAAGCTATATCTAAAGCTTCTTGCGCATTATCGCATAAAAATACTTCATATCCTTCATCATTTAAAAACTCTTCAATGATCTCACTCAAACTCAAATCATCTTCTAAAAGTAAAATTTTAGCAGCCATAATTTAAATCTTTCTAACTTCAAATCTCTTAAAATATATATCATTGTATCAAAATTCTTATCAATTATTTAATAAAATTTCATTTTTATTTAATTTATTTTTATCTATAATCCTTTTATATAAATAAATTTTTCCTTAAGGAGTTAAAATGCTTCCAAAATGGGATAATAGCTATAGTGTGCACAATGCTAAAATTGACGAGCAACATAAAAAGCTTTTTGAACTTGCTGCAAAAGTTGAAGTTGTATCAGATAGATCTGTAAGTAAAAATGAAGTCAAAGAACTTTTGGCTGAATTTTTTAATTATATGAAAGATCACTTTAATGATGAAGAAAAATACATGCAGCTAATAGGCTATCCAAATTTAGAAGAACATCGAAAAATACATAAAGAAATCATCCAAACCATGATTAATTTAATTAAAGATATCAAATCAACCAATGATCTTAAAGAAAAACTTTATATAGTGGCTAAAAAGTGGCTTTTAGAACACATACTATACGAAGACATGAAAGTTGAAAAATGGAGAAGTTCTTCTTTATCTACAGATGATGGCAGTGATATTAGCTTTGAAGCAGCAGAAGATGAAGATAATGAGCATCCACAATTTTATCTTTATATCTGTAATTGTCCTGGTAAAATTCACGATGTTCCTTATAATATTCATCAAAAAATAGAACTACAAGGTCACAAATTTACCTGCAAAACTTGTAAGCAAATTATAAAATTTTACAAAAAACATTCTTAAGGAGGATAAAATGAAACACAATGTAAAAACTTATTCTTTTAGAATGCCTTTAGAGCTTAAGGAGCGTTTGGATAATTTAAGTAAAAATCTTTCTAAGCCAAAATCAGCTATAGTAAAAGAAGCTATAGAAGCTTATCTTAATGAAGTTGAAGATTTTTCTTTTGCTGTTAATGCCCTAGAAGAACTTAAAGATGGGGATTATCAAAAGGCAAGTAAAAAAATAGATAAAATTGTCAAAAATCTTCAAGAAGATTCTAATGATAACGAACTTGGTGATTTTGATTTTGCTATTGAAGCTTTAGAAGAACTTAAAGATGGGGATTATCAAAAGGCGAGTAAAAAAATAGATAAAATTGTCAAAAATCTTAAACAAACAAAATAAAAACTTTATCACAATTTTTTGTGATAAAGACTTATTAATTTTTTATGTTAAAATACATTTATGAATATTAAAAATGGAGTTAAAAAGTGGCTCCGGATGTAGGATTCGAACCTACGACCAATCGGTTAACAGCCGACTACTCTACCGCTGAGCTAATCCGGAATATTTAAAAGTAAAATGTAATTATAGTGAAATTAAAAAACTTTGTCAAGGGTTTTTACATAAAAATGCATTTTTTATGTAAAAAATTAATTTACTCCTTAACAATAACACTTTTTAAATTTCTAAAATAAAACAAATTTACCCCATCTTCATATAAATAATCAAGCTTCATTCCATGTGTTTCTAAAATAGTATTTACAATATAAAGCCCTAATCCAAAACTTGATTTTTGTTTTGATCCTTGAGTAAAAGCTTGAGTATAATATTCTAAAGTATTGTTAAGCTCAGGACCACGATTTTTAAAACAAATATAATCGTCTATAATATCAATTTGCACAAACCCATCTTCAGAATGTTTAATACCATTATCTATCATATTTTTAATCGCTGTAGTAAAAAGTTTAAAATCCACATTTACAAAAAAACTTTCTTCCATAAAAATACGTATATTGCTATCATCTCGCATTGCAATTTCTTTGGCTTCATCTAAAACATCTAAAATATTGTATTTTTTTCTATTTATAAAAGCAGCCCCTGAAGTAATTTGCTCAATAGCAGCAAATTCATTAATTAAAATTTCAAGTCTAGTAAAAACCCCATTTAAGCGCTCTTTATATTTATTATCTTCTATCATTTCTAACGTTAATAGCCCTTTAGTAATAGGAGTTTTGAGTTCATGCATAATATTTCTTAAAAAAAACTGACGAGATTGATTTAGCTTTCGAATTTGAACAATGGCTTGATAAAAAGCTTCACTTACTTGTGAAATTTCATCCACTCCAGTGCTTACATCTTCTATATCACTAAGCTTTCCTTGGGCAAATTTATCAATTTGTTTTTTAAGTCTTTTGAGTGGTTTTAATTTTTTAAATATATAAATATAAAGTAATACAAGAATACAAATCACAGCTACAGCTATAGCTTTGATAATAAAATACCTATAGGTTTGATAATCTTGATCCTTATAAAGATAAACCTTTCCATCATAAATAATATTTAAATATACCTGTCTATTATAAGAAATAATCTCAATTAAGCCATTATTAACCTCAACTCTAGCTAAAACATCACCTCTAAAAAGAATTTTACGGATCTGCTTTGCTTCTGTTATCTCATCCATTTTATTATAATTTTTTGTCTGCTCTTCAAATTCTTTTTCACTGATAACTCCTGCAAAATTTAAGAGCCTTGCATTAGCTATTAAAGAATATTTTGTATTTAATTCTCTAGTATAATTTTGCTGATCGTATTCTATAAGCCACAAAAAGCCAAGTATAACACTAACCCCAGCAAAAATAAAAATAAAAGTTATAGTATAGAAAATCGAAGATTTATTCATTGAGTAAGCTTATAACCTATTCCACGTATAGAGTGAATATATTTTGGAGTTTTTGGATCATCTCCCATCTTTTGACGAATTCTACTGATAATAACATCTATACTTTTATTGCTAGAATCCTCACTAATAGAAGAACAATTATAAACAAGCTCTTCGCGACTTACCACTCCACCCTCTTTTTTAATCAAATAGCTTAAAATATCAAATTCAGCATTAGTTAAAGTAAGCTCTTGTCCTTTCATGGTAATAATATGCTTATATTGATCATAAACAAGATCTTTTACACTTTTTGCTATGGCGCTTTTTGTATTTGAAATACGTCTTAAATGACTTTTAATACGTGCTTGTAATTCTTTTGGATTATAAGGTTTTGGTAGGTAATCATCTGCTCCAAGCTCTAAAGCATTAACCTTATCTGTAATATCATGTCTTGCACTTGAAATAATAATAGGCGTATCATACTTTTTACGAATTTCTTCACACACTTCAAGCCCATCAAGACCTGGTAAAGAAAGGTCTAAAATGATAAGCTGATACTCTTTTAATGCAAGCTTAGAAAGACCTATATAAGGCTCATGAGCTATATCAACCTTCATATCAAATTTTTCCAAATATTCAGCTGTAATTTCTGCTAATTCTAAATCGTCTTCTATCATAAGAATATTTGTCATAGTTTTCCTTTATTTTAAACTTAATTTTAATTTTAAACTAAAATTTATAACGAAAGGAAAATCCTTCCGTTATTTTTATTTAAGCACAAGCAAAGTCGCAAAACCATTGCGATATACCCAAACTTTAGTAAATTCTTTTTTATTAACTTGTTTTAAAGCTTGTTCTAAATCTTTTAAATTTCTAATTTCACTTTGTCCAACACCTATGATAATATCACCCTCTTGGAAACCAGAATTTTTTCCTTTGCTCTTTTCTTTAACACTATCCACCAAAACACCATTAACATCTTTTGGAATTTGCAAACGATCCTTAAGTCTTGGATCTAAATTTCTCAAACTCAAACCATCAATCAAATCGCTTTGTACGCCTTTAGGATTTTCTTTTTCACCTTTAAGAGTAAAATTTGCTTGCTTATTTTCTCCATCTCTTTCGTAACTTAATGAAATTTTTTGACCAATCTCTAAAGTTCCTATATAATTTTTAAGATCAATAGGACTTTTTATAATCTTATCATTAACTTTAGTAACTAAATCTCCACGCTTAAGCCCTGCTTCATCAGCACTTGAACCTTTTTGAACATCAGTGATTAAAGCTCCTTCTTGATTTTTGTAAGCTTTTTTAGTATCACCTTGCAAAGCTGAAATAGTCACACCCAAAAATCCTCTATCAATCTTGCCTTTTTCAATAAGTTTTTTAGCTATATCTTTAACCATATTTGAAGGTATAGCAAAACCTATGCCGTTGTTTCCACCTCCGCGAGAAAGAATAGCTGAATTAATACCTACTAAATATCCGCGACTATCCACCAAAGCTCCACCTGAATTTCCTGGATTGATAGAAGCATCTGTTTGTATAAAATTTTCATATTGATTTAAACCTATATTGTCTTTATTTAAAGCAGATATTATCCCACTTGTAACACTAAAACCGACTCCAAAAGGATTTCCAAGTGCAAAAACAACATCTCCTTCCATTAAATCATCAGAATTTGTGAAAGTAATAGCTGAAAGATTATTAGCCTCTATTTTTATAACAGCCAAATCTGTTTTTGGATCTTTACCTATAAGTTTTGCTTTATATTCTGTATCACTTCCTGGTAAATTCACTGTAATCGTATCAGCATCATCTACAACGTGATTATTTGTTACTATATAACCATCTTTTGAAATAATCACCCCTGATCCCAAAGAACTCACTACTTCTTTATCATTTTTTCCTTTTCTTTGAGGAAAATCAAAATCAAAAAATTGTTTAAAATAAGGATCATTAAAAAAATCATCCAAAGGACTTGGACGATTCGCTCTTGTAATAGTTTTTGAGGTAGAAATATTAACCACTGATTTTTTTGCATCTTTAATAGAATCATGATAAGAAAGCACTACATTTCCAGCAGCAGGATTTACACGATTAGCCGTTGTAGTTGATTCGTTAAAATTAATACTTGCGGCAAATAAAGCACTCGCTAAACTTAATGATAAAAAAATCTTTTTCATTTCATTTCCTTTTGTTCTTAAAGATAAATTATCTCGTAAAATATTTTACTGTCTTCATAGTATAAAACCGAAAATTTACAAAATTGTAAATAAAACCTTGAGTGATAAAAATTTATAAAACTTGATTGACTTAGGCTAAAGTTTATGTTATAATTTAATCCTTTATATAATCAAGTAAAAATTTTTAAGGAAATATAACATGAATAGTTTATACGAAACTCTTGGAGTTAGCAAAAACGCTAGTGCAGATGAAATAAAAAAAGCTTACCGTCGCCTAGCTAGAAAATACCATCCTGATATCAACAAAGAAAAAGGTGCGGAAGAAAAATTTAAAGAAATTAATGCTGCTTATGAAATTTTAAGTGACGAAAAAAAACGAGCTCAGTATGACCAATACGGCGATTCTATGTTTGGTGGACAAAGTTTTCATGATTTTTCAAGAAATACTGGTGGGGTAAATTTAGACGATATTTTAAAAGATCTCTTTGGAGGAGGCTTTGGTGGACGCTCAAGAGGGGGTTTTAACGGCTTTTCTTCAAAAGGCTTTAGCAGTGGTTTTGGAGGATTTGGAGGTTTTGAAGAAGAAAATTTAGACAGCAATCTAGAGCTTCACATTCCTTTTGAAAAAGCTGTTAAAGGCGGGGAGTATAGTTTTAATTTTCAAGGCGAAACCATTAAATTTAAAATTCCACACGGTATAAAAGAAGGCGAGAAACTAAGAATTCGCTCTAAAGGAAAACAAAGCAGAAATGGAGCTAGAGGCGATTTAATCATTATTGTAAAAATAGAAGAAAGTCCTATTTACACAAGAGAAGATGATGATTTATATCAAAAGGTTGATATTTCTTTAAAAACTGCACTTTTTGGTGGAAAAATAAATATAAAAACACTCAAAGAAGGCAAGGAAGAAGCGACAATTAACATAACACCTAATTCAAAAAATAACCAAAAAATTCGTTTAAAAGGTTATGGGGTACAAAATAGAAAAAGTGATATTTATGGGGATATGTATTTGATTTTAAATGTTGTTTTGCCAAATTTAGATGCTCTTGATGAAAAATTTATAGAACTCTTAAAAGAAAAATTACCTTAAAGAAAGGAATAAAATATGGAACACCATTATGATGAACCTGTATATTTAATCAGTGTTGTGGCTAAAGTTTTAAGCATACATCCACAAACCTTAAGGCAATACGAAAGAGAAGGATTGATAGAGCCAAGTAGAACCGATGGCAAAATAAGACTTTATTCTCAAAGGGATATTGACCGTATTAAACTTATATTGCGTTTAACAAGAGACATGGGAATCAATCTTGCTGGAGTAGATGTTATCTTAAAATTAAAAAACCAACTTCACGAATTTGAAAATTTAATTGATGAACTACGCTTAGAATTAAGCAAACAACAAGATAAAGAAGCGGCTAGTAAAGCCGTTGTCAAGCATAAAAATAGCTTTGACTTGATTTTTTATGAGAAAAAATAAAAAATAATGGATAATTTTTTAGAAATTTTTTTAATCACCGTTGCTATAGCTATAGTTTTAAATGTCATATTTAAAAAATTTGAAATTCCAACTATCATTGGATATATAGCTGCCGGAGAAATCATTTCTGAAATTTATCATTTAAGCGGCAAAGGCGAAATCACCCATATAGCCGAATTTGGTATAGTGTTTTTAATGTTTACCATAGGGCTTGAATTTTCTTTTAAGCATTTAATGGCAATGAAACAAGAAGTTTTTTTAAACGGCTCTTTGCAGATGCTTACTTGTGGCTTTGTTTTTATGCTACTTGCTATAGGAATTTTGGGACTTGGAGATAAAAGCGCTACCATAGCAGGCTTTGCACTAGCACTTTCTTCAACCGCAGTGGTGCTTAAAATTTTAAATGATAATGGTGATATAAATGAGCAATATGGCAGAAAAGCATTGGGAATTTTACTTTTTCAAGATATAGCCGTTATTCCTTTGCTTTTGCTCGTAGATATTTTTTCATCCAACAATCAAAACATAGAAAAACTCCTTTTTACCACTTTAATTTCAGCACTTATTTTAATCACTTTATTATTTTTCATAGGTAAATATCTAGTGGATAGAATTTTTAGACTCATTATCCACACTTCTTCTCAAGAAATTTTTATTAGTACTGTTTTATTTATGGTTATTGGAGCAAGTTTTTTAGCAAATTATTTCGGATTTTCTTATTCTTTGGGTGCTTTTATAGCAGGTGCTTTGATAGCAGAAACAAAATATAAGCACAAAATAGAAGCAGACTTGATCCCATTTAGAGATTTGCTTTTAGGACTTTTTTTCATAACTGTAGGTATGCAAATTCAACTTGATGTAGTGGCGCAAAATTGGTTTTTAATCATAGTTTTAACCCTTCTTGTAATGGCTTTAAAATTTGGCATAGTTTTTGGCTTTTTATTTCTTTACACCAAAAAAAGAGTAGCGCTTAAAACAGCTTTTGCCATAGCGCAAATTGGCGAATTCGCACTAGCAATTTTTTCTCTTTTACAAGCAAAAAATATGCTTGATATCAAAACTTCACAAATTTTAATTGTTGTTTCTATTTTAACCATGATTATCACGCCTTTTATTTTAAACAATATAAGAAAAATTACCAATGTTGTAGAAGATATAGCACTTAATACCAACGCTGTGCAAAATATTGACAGCAATATCAAGCTTAAAAATCATCTTGTTGTTTTTGGCTACGGACGTTTAGGTCAAGAAGTCGTTCAAAAAATCAAAAACTCAGGGGTGCCTTACCTAGTTTTAGAAAGTGATTTAAATTTAGTAGAACTTGGAGTTAGTCGAGGCGAAAATGTCGTTTTTGCTAATGCTGCTCAAGAAGAAACCTTAAAAATTGCCAATATAGAAGAATGTGCCGTAGCTATTATCACAGTTACAAATGAAGCTAAACTTGAAATTTTATGTCAAGTACTAGCTAATTATCCAAAACCTATAGATACTATCATTCATGTAAATGGAACTTTGAAAAAGATGCTTTTTTCAAGCATAGATGAAAATATACGCATCATTCGCTCTGAAAAAGTAATCGCTAGAAATTTAGTTCAAGAAGCGCTAGAATGTCGCATTCATAAAAATACCTAAGGAAGAATTTTGACAAAAAATGAAGAAAAAGCCTTACGTGTAAAATACCTAAGAAATCTTGAAAAATTTTTCAATGGCGCCATATCTGCGCTTAAAAAAGAAGATTTTGATAAAACTAAATTTGAAGAAAGAATGCTAAAAAATGCTAAATTTTTTGAAAAAAATCCCGCAGTAAATCTTAACTCAACCTACGCAAAAAATCTTGAATTTTTTGTCAATGCTTGCTTAGATTTTTCCAAAGAAAAAAGCGAGCTTTTAAATCTTGCCAATGCTTTAGATAAGCAAAAAAAACAAGGTGAGAAAAAAGAAAAACATAAAAATTATTTAAAGGATTATTATGATTAATGTATTTTTTGATATGGATGGAACTTTAATCGATAGCGCAAATGCCATTTCTTGTGCAGTCAATGAAATAAGACAGGATTTAAACCTAGCCCCACTTTCAAGAGAAATCATTATGCAAACCATCAATACTCCCAATATTGACTGGGCAAAAGAACTTTATAATATAGAAAATTTCCATCATTCTAGCTTTAAAGAAGGCTATGAAAAATATTTTGTCAAACACTATGAACAAAGCGTGGTGCTTTTTGAAGGAGTGAAAGAACTTTTAGAATTTTTAAAAAGCAAAAATTGTTTTTTAGCTATTGCTACTAATGCCCCGCAAAGCTCACTTTCAAGCATACTTAAAAAACACGATATCATTCCTTATTTTGATAAAATTTTAGGCGTAAGTTTAGGCATAGAACCCAAACCTCATCCTATGATGCTAGAACTTTTAAAAAACGAGGCTCCATATGAAATAAGCGTTTTTATAGGAGATAGTCAAAAAGATAAAGAATGCGCCAAAAATGCTAATTTGCCTTATTTTCATGCCAAATGGTATCAAAAAGATTTAAAAGAAAATGAATTTAGCAACGCAAATGAACTTAAAGGCTTTTTGCAAAAGTATTTATAAGTTTTTTAATGAAATTTTAGTTAAAATTGCAAATAAATTTTTAAAAGAGTAGATTATGAGTGAATTATTAATAGAAATTGGCACAGAAGAATTACCTGCTATTCCTTTGCTAAAAGAATTAGCTAATATAGAAAAAAAATGGAAAAATATTTTAGAAGAATACCGCTTGGTAAGTGATTTTAAATTTTATTATACTCCGCGTCGTTTAGTTTTTTTTCATGAAAATTTTGCAGACAAACAAGAAGATAGCTTTGCTGAATTTATAGGAGCACCTAAAAATATCGCCTATAAAGATGGGGTTTTAACTCCTGCGGGGCAAAGCTTCCTACAAAAAGCAGGGATCAGTGAAAATGAACTCGCTTTTAAAGAAATCAAAGGTAAGGAAGTTTTATATCATCAAAAAGCTATCAAAGGTTTACAAAGTCAAGAAATTTTAGGAGAAATGGTAGAAAAATTTCTAAAAAGTCTTAGTTTTGGCAAAAGTATGCGTTGGGGTGCAAATTCTTTTGAATTCATTCGTGCGATCCGTTCTATAGCTTGCATTTTAAATGATGAACTTGTTGATTTTCAAAGTTATGGGGTAAAAAGTGCTAAAAAAACTTTCATTCACAGAAGTGTAAGTTATGATTTGAAAGATTTTAACAATGCAAAAGAATATTTTGAACTACTAGAAAAAAACTATATCATCCTTGATCCAATCAAAAGAAAAGAAAAAATACTTGAACAATTTAAACTCATAGAAAGTCAAAAAAATATACAAATTGGAGAAGATGAGGAGCTTTTAGCTGAAGTAGTTGCTATCACAGAATATCCTAATGCACTTTTAGGAAGCTTTGAAGAAGAATTTTTAGAAATTCCTAGCGAAGTCATCATCACTTCAATGAGAGAAAATCAACGCTATTTTGCGGTTTTTAACGACAAAGGCTTAAGTAATCATTTTATAGTAGTAAGCAATGCAGTATGTAAGGATTATTCAAAAATCATACATGGAAATGAAAGAGTTTTGCGTGCAAGACTTAGCGATGCAATGTTTTTTTATCAAAATGATTTACAAAATGGTTTGCAACCTGAAAAACTTGCCAAAATGACTTATCTTGAAGGTTTAGGCACAATGCAAGATAAAAGTTTAAGAGAGATTAAAATTGCTGAAATTTTATGTCAAATGCTTCATAATGATAAAATCGAAAATATCAGCACAGCACTAAAATACGCCAAAGCAGACTTAGCCACACAAATGGTTTATGAATTTACTGATTTGCAAGGCATTATGGGAAGTTATTATACGCAAAAAATGGGCTTAGATTATGAAATTTGCCTAGCCATCAAAGAACAATATCTTCCTAATTCTGAACAAGCTCCACTTCCAAGCACAGAATTTTCAAGCATAGTAGCCCTTGCAAACAAGCTTGATACCCTTATAGGACTTTTTAGTATAGGAAAAATTCCAAGCGGAACAAAGGATCCTTATGCCTTAAGAAGAGCAGCCAATGGGATCATTAAAATCGCTCTAAATTTAAATAAAGAATTTGATATCCAAATTTTATTAGAAAAACTTTCAAGTCATTATAAAAGCTTTGATATGCAAATTTTAAAAGATTTTATTTTTGAAAGACTTTATACTTTTTATACGGTCAATGCTTCTTTTGTAAAAGCGGTTTTAAGCTCACAAAATACAGATCTTATTCATATCAATCAAAGCGTAAATGCTCTTATAAAACTTAGCAAAAAAGATAATTTTAATGAAAATTTTGCAACCTTTAAAAGACTAGCCAATATCGCCACTAAAAATCCTCATAAAGTTGATGAAAGTCTTTTTACTCAAGAAGCAGAAAGCAAACTTTACAAAGCTTTTCAAGAAAAAACTAAAGCCAACTCTTTACAAGAAAAACTTGAAAATCTTTTTGCACTCAAGCCTTTTATCGACGAGTTTTTTAATCAAGTAATGATTAATGCTGAAGATGAAAAACTTAAAAATAATCGCCAAGCTTTGGTTTATGAAATTTATGCGGAGTTTTTAAAAATCGCCGATCTTAAAGAGTTAAGCCTATGAAAGCCTTATGGCTTTTTTTAAGCCTTACTCTTTGGCTCTTTGGAGCTCAAAATTTAGAACTCAACAAAGGTCAAGCTTTATTTTTGGAGCTAGATAAGAAAGATTTTTTATCTTTAAAAAATAATGATAAAAATATTCTCACCTTTGCACATCCTAAAAATCAAGAAAAAATTCTAGCTATTTTTTCCTTACCTTACAAAAATCCCCCGAAAAATACAAAACTTATCGCATTTTATAAAAATAAAAAAGAAGAAATTTTCATAAAAACTTTAGAAGGTAATTATAAAAGTGAAAAATTGCAAGTTGAAAACAAAAAGATTTTTCCGCCAAAAACCGTACAAGAACGCATCGCTAAAGAATTAAAAGAAGCCAATGCGATTTATAGCTCTTATACTCCAAAAGCTTTATTTAACGGTGCTTTTAATATACCTTTAAAATCTTTTATCACAAGTGATTTTGGTAAAGCAAGAACTTTTAATGAAAAAGTAGCAAGTTATCACAGTGGAACAGACTTTAGAGCTGCCACAGGAACGCCTATTTATGCAGCCAATTCAGGCATAGTAAAAATTGCAAAAGATCGTTATTTTGCAGGAAATTCAGTAGTCATTGATCATGGTTTTGGAATTTATTCACAATACTATCATCTTTCTAAAATCGATGTTAAAGTAGGACAAAAGATAAAAAAAGGTGAGCTTATAGGACTTAGCGGGGCTACAGGTAGGGTAAGTGGGCCGCATTTGCATTTTGGAATTTTAGCTGGAGGCAAACAAGTCGATCCTTTGGATTTTGTCTCCAAATTTAATGCTATTTTTCAATGAAATTTAGTGACTTTTTCCATGCTTGGCTCCATGAGAGCTATTATAAAAATGCTGTAAGTATAGGAAAAAACGGAGATTTTTTTACTGCTGTGAGCGTAGGAAATCTTTTTGGCACACTTTTAGCCAAGCATTTTTTAAATTTAATAGATAAAAAAATTTTACAACTCCCTTTAGAACTTGTAGAAATAGGCGCTAATGAAGGCTATTTAAGTCGTGATTTTTTATCCGCTTTGCTTGAATTAAGACCTGAAATTTTTTCTCAAATTTCTTTTTTCGTCATAGAACCGCATGAAAAATTAAGAGCTTTACAAAAAAACACTTTAGAAGGAGTGGAATTTACTCACAAAAATAGCCTTAAAGAATGCCATTTTAAGAACGCTTTTTTCTTTTGCAATGAACTTTTTGATAGTTTTACTTGCGAACTTATAAATCATGATAAAATGGCATTTGTAGAAAATTTTAAACTTATTTTTAAAAATATGGATGAAAATTTAATCACAAAATGCAAAGCTTTAAATTTTACAAAAGGCGAACTCAGCTTAGAACTTGAAAATTTTTTTAAAGATTTAGATCAAGCTTGCGATAGATTTGTATTTGCAGGATTTGACTATGGAACTTTTAATGTACAAAATTTTAGCTTAAGAATCTATCAAAAGCACGAAGTTTTTAGCCCTTTTGCAGTATCTTTAAAAGATTTTTTCGGCAAAAGCGATCTAACTTATAATGTTAATTTTACCCATCTTCAAAAACTCATCAAAGCATATGATTTTAAACCTTTAAATTTTAAAAAACAAAGTCTTGCTTTAATGGATTTTGGTTTTGAAGATTTATTAGAGTACACAAAAAATAAAAACATTAAAACTTACGAAAGTTTTTTATCTCAAGCTAAAATTTTATTTTTTAATTTTGATGAAAAATTTCATTTTTTCGAATTCCAAAAAAATTAAAATTTGATATTTTTCATACTCGCCAAACAAACTCCCTCCCTTAAACCCTCATCAATGACTAGAAGTTTATGTTTATCAAACAAAGCATAAAACAGCAAACAACCTGCACTCAAATAATTTTTTCTCATCATGCCTACTTCTTTTATGGCCTTTTTTTCTTCCATATGAAAAAGTTTAATAGCATAATTTAAAAAATCCTTATGGCAAAGTTTTTTACCATTTACTCTACTTGCTTCATACTTTTCATAGCTTATATTTTGTTTTAATGCACCAAGTGTAGTAGGAACTCCGGAATTTAAAACCACCGTTTTAACCCCTAAAGAACGAAGTTCCTTTTTAATCATAACCACCTCATCAAAAGCCCTAAAAGCTAGATGCTTTAAATAGGGATTTGCAATTAAAAAATGAATTTTAAGTTTTTTATCTTTAATATTGATGATAAATTTAGGATATTTTTTTATCAATTTTTTATAAGAAATACAAGATTTACAATAAGAATAGCGATTTTTTTCATAAAAACTAATAATACCAAAATCAAAACTTTTAAAACTTTTTCTAAAAGAAAGCTCACAAGAAGCCCCTCCTAAATCACAATACGCAAACTCTCCCCAAATTTTAAGCCTTCTTAAACCTGATTGCATGCCTAAAACACTGATCTTAGCTTCACTTTTAGCATCTATAAGCTTAAAATCAATCCCAAATTCTTCTTTTAAATGGGCAAAAATTTCATTTGTATTGCTTGCTTTTCTAAAAGCTGCAGTCGCCACAGCTCTTGCTTTGCTTAAATCTTGCTCTTTAGCCAAAATACTCAAAGCATTTTTTAATCTTTGTATGGCTTCTTTAGAAATTTCTCCACTTTGATTTAGATTTTTCGCTGCTCCAATAACAAATTCATATTCTTTTAATTTATTTAATTTTTCATCCATTTGTACTGCTCTTAAAGTATTTGAACCAAGATCTATACCTAACATGACTTTCCTTGTTTGATTTTATAGTATAATAGCAAAAAAGTTCTAAAGGAAAAATATGCTTTTAGGTGTAAATATCGATCATATCGCAGTGTTAAGACAAGCTAGAATGGTAAATGATCCTGATCTTTTAGAGGCTGCTTTTATAGCAGCTAAACACGGAGATCAAATCACTTTGCATGTAAGAGAAGATCGCCGTCATGCTCAGGATTTTGACTTGGAAAATATCATAAAATTTTGCAAAAGCCCTATCAATTTAGAATGTGCTTTAAATGATGAAATTTTAAATTTAGCTCTTAAACTCAAACCCCACCGCGTTACTTTAGTACCTGAAAAAAGAGAAGAGCTTACTACAGAAGGGGGGCTTTGTTTAAATCATGCTAAATTAAAACAAAGCATAGAAAAACTTCAAAATGCAAACATTGAAGTTTCACTTTTTATTAATCCTAGTTTAGAAGATATAGAAAAATCAAAAATTTTAAAAGCCCAATTCATAGAACTTCATACAGGACATTATGCGAATTTACACAACGTACTTTTTAGCAATATCTCTCATACTGCTTTCGCCTTAAAAGAACTCAATCAAGATAAAAAAACCCTGCAAGCTCAATTTGAAAAAGAATTGCAAAATTTAACACTCTGTGCTAAAAAGGGCGTAGAACTTGGCTTAAAAGTAGCCGCAGGACATGGTTTAAATTACAAAAATGTAAAACCCGTAGTAAAAATTAAAGAAATTTGCGAGCTAAATATAGGACAAAGCATTGTAGCAAGATCTGTATTTACAGGACTTCAAAACGCTATTTTAGAAATGAAAGAACTCCTTAAAAGATGAAAAAACTAGCCATTAGCATAGGCGATATAAACGGCATAGGACTTGAAATTTTAGTGCGTTCTCATGAAGAACTAAGTAAAATCTGCACACCTTTTTATTTTATCCACGAAAGCTTGCTTAATAAAGCTTTAAAACTTTTAAATTTAAAACTTTTTAATGCAAAAATCGTAGCTTTTAAAGATGACAAAGACTATGAGTTTAATTTTATAAAAAAAGAAAATTCTCTTGAAATTTACTCTTTTTGCTTTCCTTTAGGCTTTAAAGTAGATGAAAATTTTAAAATCCAAGCCGGAGAAATAGATGCAAAAAGTGGACTTTATAGTTTTTTAAGCTTTAAGGCGGCAAGTTATTTTGTCTATGAAAAACACGCCCATGCCTTGCTTACTCTACCTATACACAAAAAAGCTTGGGAAGACGCAGGACTTAAATACAAAGGACATACCGATGCTTTAAGGGATTTTTTTAAAAAAAATGCCATTATGATGCTAGGTTGTAAAGAGCTGTTTGTAGGACTTTTTAGCGAACATGTACCTTTAGCTAAGGTAAGTAAAAAAATCACTTTTAAAAATTTAAGCATCTTTTTAAAAGATTTTTACAAAGAAACGCATTTTAAAAAAATAGGGCTTTTAGGTTTTAATCCTCACGCTGGAGATTATGGAGTCATAGGCGGAGAAGAAGAAAAAATCATGGAAAAAGCTATAACCTTTGTTAATGCCTTTTTACGCTCTAAAAAAGATGAAAAATTTTTCAAAAAAGCTTTAAAAGATGAAAATTTACAAAAAGAATTGCTTTTAAGTTTTAAAGACAAGGGTGTTTATCTACCCTATCCTTTAGTAGCTGATACGGCTTTTACTAAGGCTGGTTTAAAAAACTGCAATCGTTTAGTGGCTATGTATCACGATCTTGCCCTTGCTCCTTTAAAGGCCTTGTATTTTGATAAAAGCATCAATGTGAGTTTAAATTTACCTATCATACGCGTCAGCGTTGATCATGGTACGGCCTTTGATAAGGCCTATAAAAATGCTAAAATCAACACTAAAAGTTATTTTGAAGCGGCTAAATTCGCAATTAATTTAAACCCTAAAGCTTAAATTTAGCCCTAGAATCAATCAAATCTTCTTTAGCCAAGCTGTCTATAAAATCTTGCAAATCTTTATTGGTATTTAAACTTTGAGTGAGTAAATTTTCATATTTATCAACTTTATTTTTAAAAATTTGCCCTAAAACTTCTTTAGTCTTTATATCTTTTTTTGCTCTTTGCGTAAGTTCTAATAAAGCTTTAGCATAAGCTTCTTGCATGCAATCACTTGCATTGAGTAAAGGTAAAATAGGATTTTCCCCTGCTTTTGTATTTTGCATATTTTTTATACAAATTTTTCTTTCTTTAATCATCTTTTTTGAAATAGCTTTAAAATCTTTTTTCGTCTTTTTATCTGCTTTTTTTGAAATATTTTGATACAAACTACTATAGATGTTATCTACTAAAGCAAGTTTTTTATTCTCAAATTCATTACGCACACCAATTTCATTACATATCATAAGCTCATCAAAACTCAAAGCCCCTAAACTCACCAAACTTAAACCAAACAATAAAATAATTTTTTTCATTATTTGCCTTTAAAATTTTTATTTTATTTTAACAAAAATATTTTGATTTTTTTAAGGAAATTAAGCTTTTATTTTAAGCTCTGTTGTAATAAAGCGTTGATTTATTGACAAATAAAAAGTGCCAAAATCGCACTTTAATTTAATAAAATATGCTTTTCATTCGCTATCAAAAATCTTATTATTTACTAGCATTTCCTTTAATATAAAAGGGTAGCCCTTTGCCTTTTTATCCCAACTCTCAATATATGTTTTTAAGATATATCGTATAGCTTCAATTTCGCTACGACTACTAAAATCACGATTTTGCGACCAATCACATTGAAATGGTAAATTATTGCCATTTGAAGTTAGCGTTTTTATACGCTTTAACGAAGTCCAAAAACAATCACTTGTGTTATTTTTATTAACTACTAAAAAATAATAATCGTAACCTATTTTTAGTTCATTAGCTAATATTTGATGAAATTTTTCCCAGTGTATAGGTAAATTTTCAATACCACAAAGTGCATACCCCATACCAAGTTTAGAGCTACAATTATCAGCTGAGTTATTTGATAAATCCGATATCTTCACATTTACAAAAAGTTTGTTCTGCAATGGCATTACAAAATCATACCAACACCTTGCTTGTGGTATATTTATATCAAATTTAGTGGATAATTTATCCAAAACAATATTTTCATTTGTAGCAGAATTTATTCTACCGTCATCATTGTCATTTATTAATCTTACTGGATTTTCTTGTAAAAAATCAACCATATCTTGTAAATATCTTATCATCTATCATCGCTTCCTTTAATGATTTTTGAGTAAAAATATATCTACCGCCAGTCATAAAGCCCATTTGTTCCCAATCTAGCGAATTTAATTGCTCTACTGTTTTTTCCAAATTTAATGGCACTTTTGGGAATAATGCTAAAACAGAGCCGTCCCATTTTTTACAATCACTTACAAAAAATGGATTTTTATTGCGAGTTTTGCAATTTACATAAATTCTAGCCTCATTTTCTCTAAAATTTATAGCTCTACCCCAGCTCCACCAATTATTTTCATTGAAATTTTTAATCTTGCGATTTATCAAAATATCTTTAAAATTTTCAAGCTCTTTATCATATCTTTCATAAACCATCTTTTTTAGCTTGCCAGTTTTAGCAGTCTGCGAACAAACAAACTCATCACCATTTTCGTTGACAAACAGCTCATCTTTACCACTGACAGCACCTACTTTAATATCAAAAAAATCGCCCAAAGAACGCACATTTACAGTATCACTAAAACAGATTATTCCGTCATTTATAAGTAGAAATTTCTCACCATTAAAAGTCTTTGTTTTATATGAAAAATTTCCCTTTTCGTATCTAAAAATACAAACATTAGGACAAGCTTCGCTAAATAATCTCTCATCACCATAATCATAAAAATGAGTGATGGTTCCATACTTTAAAAGCAGATTATTTGTGTATCTTGCCGAAGTAAGCTTTATAAAATCTCGTGGCACGATAAAAATAAGTTCTCCATTATCTTTTAAATGATGAAAGCATTTTTCTATAAAATAAAGGTATAAATTTGCTTCAACTTTAATGTCTGTTTTATGAGTAATAGTTAAAAATTTATTATCCACATAGGGTGGATTGCCAATAATAGTATCAAATTTTTCGCTTTGCGGATAATTAAAAAAATCAATATTTAAAACTCTTTTATCTTTAACTAGACTTTTATCAATCTCAATAAAAACCGCATTTTCATTAAGACATTTTTTAAATGCCAAATCACCACAACTAGGCTCTAAAATTCTGCCATTTTTATTTTTTATCAAAGAAATACACTTATCAACTAAAATTTTAGGGCTAAAAAATTGTCCCAAATTACGATTTAGTCCTAAATTTGTATATTTATTTTTTGCATTGTGTGCATCAAAATTGTAGTTTTCTATAGTATTTGAAGCTTTATTTATCATTTTAATCCTTGTTTCTATGCCACCAACAACGGCACAGCAGGTCTATCTACTATATTCGCACTCTTTACTAAACAATTAGTTTCAAGTATATGCTTAAATAAAATTTGTTCTTTTTCCAAACTTCTTTCCTTTGCAAAATTTACAAAATTATGATAGACAAGATAGTTGTTAAGATACTTTGTAGATACTCCTTTGAAATTATACACTAGCATTGATTTAAGACAGCTATGATAATTATTTACTACTTGGATATTAAAACTTCCATTAGAGTGTTTATTGCGTGGTATTCTTATGTGATTTAAACTCATTTCGTTTGATAGTTTTAAATAACTTCTAAGACTATCAGTTACAAATACACTCACTTTTTCTACTTTGCCAAAGATAACGCTATTTAAAGCTTTTACATTTGGCTTACCAAGATTTGCTATTTTAGCTACTGATTTGCCGTTTAGATTAACAACACAAGGTATGCAAACTAACTCTTTTGATAAACCACGCTTCGTGTTTGCCGTGCTTCTTTGTTTAGCCAAGCGTGGTAG
Organism: Campylobacter sp. US25a; assembly: GCF_004379075.1. Taxonomy (NCBI): domain Bacteria; kingdom Pseudomonadati; phylum Campylobacterota; class Epsilonproteobacteria; order Campylobacterales; family Campylobacteraceae; genus Campylobacter; species Campylobacter sp. US25a. The sequence continues at coordinate 71,496 of NZ_RYYM01000001.1, read as the reverse complement.
GTTAAAATTTTTGTGATTGCCCTTAAAAGAGATAGGCATAAATGTTTCATCGGCTTCAATAATGCCGTCAAGTTTTATGTTCTCTTGCATTTCTTGTAATGCGTCAAGAATTTTATGTCGCCAGTTAAAAGCTGTATGAGTGTTTATGTTGCAAATTTTAGCAGTTTTTCTAATTGAATATTTTTCAACTAAGCAATGGATAAATAATTTCCAAGTTGTCATATCTTTTTTAATGGCAAATAATATTGTGTTATTGCTAGTTGTAAAAGTTTTACAACAATCCTTACAAATAAATCTTTGAGAATTGCCATTTTTACCATTTTTAGTAAAATTGGCCGATTTACAATGCGGACACTCTTTTATTTCTTTGGTAAATGTAAAATTTTGTTCCGATTTTTCTTTTGATTTGATAGATTTTAGAAATGATTTTTTATCATCATCACTTAGAGTGCTAAAAAGCTGTTTTACGATTTCAAGCTCTGCGTTTGAAGTTGCCATTTTGACACCTTTATTGCTATTTTTAATATGGATATTTTAGCGAGATAAAGCTTAAAATTCAATATTTAATTACAACAGAGCCTTATTTTATTATAATGCGTTTTTATTTTTTATAAGGAACTTAAAATGCAAAATTACAAAAAAGCTCTTTTTGCACTAGCTCTTAGTGCTTTTTGTATGGGGGTTTATAACTGCTAAGTAAATTCTAAAAAAATCTATAAAATTATATAAATATTTTATAGATTTTACTTGACTGATTTTCTAAAATTTTGTTATAATGCCACTTATGAATAAATTATTATCAATCGGTCAAGCTAGTAAAGCTCTTGGTGTTACTATCCAAACTCTTAGAAATAAGGAAGAGTCAGCGGGATCATTGACTTTGGGCAGGCATCCGTTGATGACCCTGCCATCGACATCGCTTCACTGATTTGTCCCATGGGCTATGGCGAAGACTTTATAGAGCTTATATTAAATATTTACCCTCAGGCAGAGTCTCTGATACCTCGTGCAAGATTCTACGTGAGTACTTTTGCTATACAGGAGGCTCTTTTCGGAGTAGAAACGGGTGATAAAGAGGCATTTTATTCCGGGATTGCCCCCTACCTATAAGCTGCATTTATAATATTAAATAGAAATTTATGTTTTGTTAAGATATTATATAGACGAAAGAAAACTTCAGCATACCTATTAATATATTGGGAGGATTATATGAGGACCGAGAAGGAAATGATGGATTTGATGCTTGATATAGCACGGCAGGACAGCCGTATCAGGATCATGACATTAGAAGGGTCGCGTACCAATGTGAATATTCCTAAGGACGAATTCCAGGATTATGATGTCACATACTTCGTAACAGATGTGGAATCCTTTACTTTAAAGGATGAATGGCTTAAAAGCTTCGGGAATATTATAATGATGCAAAAACCAGAGGATATGGAGCTATTCCCGGCGGAAGAAAGCGGATACTCCTATATCATGTATTTTGACGATTATAATAAAATTGACCTTACCTTACTGCCGCTGGAAGAGTTGAAGGATTATCTGAACGGCGACAAGCTGATGCAGGTTATTCTGGACAAGGACGGGAGGATTGACCGGGATGTGGTTCCCACCGATATTGATTACCACGTAAGAAAGCCCAGCGCCCGGGAATACGACGACTGCTGTAATGAATTCTGGAATGTAACCCCCTATGTGGTGAAGGGGCTGTGCCGTAAGGAAATTTTGTTTGCCATTGACCATCTGAACGAGATTGTCCGTCATGAGCTGCTTAGAATGATATCGTGGAAGGTAGGCATCGAAACAGGGTTTCAATTGAGCGTTGGCAAGAACTATAAGTTTATTGACAGGTATATATCCGAGGATTTGTGGAAGAGGCTTTTGTCCACATACCGGATGGATTCTTGTGAGAACGTATGGGAAGCATTGCTCCTATGCCACCAATTGTTCAGGGAGGTATCCGGTGAGGTGGCGGAAAGGCTTCATTATGACTATCCGGAATATGATAAAAATATAACAAAGTATACCCGGGACATGCATAAAAAATACACCGGTGAAACCGGCTGCCTGGATAGCACATATGCCGCTGATATAGAAGAGAGGCGGGAACAGTGATTACAGAAATGAAAGCAGGGCACCTGAAAGATATCGATAAACCCAGCGAACCATTTGAGGTGATAGGTAAGATTATACCGAGGTATGAAAACGAGAATTGGACCTTTACAGAATTGCTCTATGAAGCGCCATATTTAAAAAGCTACCAAGACGAAGAGGATAAAGAGGATGAGGAGGCAGATTGCCTTGAATATGTAGACAATACGGATAAGATAATATATCTTTACTACCAAGACGATAAATGCGTCGGAAAAGTTAAACTGCGAAAAAATTGGAACCGGTACGCTTATATAGAAGATATCGCCGTATGTAAGGATTTCAGGGGGCAAGGCATAGGCAGCGCGCTTATCAATAAATCTATAGAATGGGCAAAGCATAAAAACTTGCATGGACTAATGCTTGAAACCCAGGACAATAACCTTATAGCTTGTAAATTCTATCATAATTGTGGTTTCAAAATCGGCGCCATCGATACTATGTTATATGCTAACTTTGGAAATAACTTTGAAAAAGCAGTTTTTTGGTATTTAAGGTTTTAGAATGCAAGGAACAATGAATTAGAGTTCGTCTTATCATGATTAGCTTCTTGGGGTATCTTTAAATACTGCAGAAAAGAGGAAGGGAAAAAATAAATGGCTAAAATGAGAATATCACCGGAATTGAAAAAACTGATCGAAAAATACCGCTGCGTAAAAGATACGGAAGGAATGTCTCCTGCTAAGGTATATAAACTGGTCGGAGAAAATGAAAACCTATATTTAAAAATGACGGACAGCCGGTATAAAGGGACCACCTATGATGTGGAACGGGAAAAGGACATGATGCTATGGCTGGAAGGAAAGCTGCCTGTCCCAAAGGTCCTGCACTTTGAACAGCATGATGGCTGGAACAATCTGCTCATGAGTGAGGCCGGCGGCGTCCTATGCTCGGAAGAATATGAAACAGAACAGAATCCTGAGAAAATTATCGAGCTGTATGCGGAGTGCATCAGGCTCTTTCACTCCATCGACATATCGGATTGTCCCTTTACTAATAATATAGACAGCCGCTTAGCTGAACTGGACTATTTGTTGAACAGCAACTTGGCTGATGTGTATTGCGAAAACTGGGAAGAAGACACTCCGTTTAAAGACCCGCGCGAGCTGTATGATTTTTTAAAGATGAACAAGCCCGAAGAGGAACTCGTTTTTTCCCATGGCGACCTGGGAGACAGCAACATCTTTGTGAAGGATGGCAAAATAAGCGGCTTTATTGACCTTGGGAGAAGCGGTAAGGCGGACAAGTGGTACGATATTGCCTTCTGCGTCCGGTCGATCAGGGAGGATATCGGGGAAGAACAGTATGTCGAGCTATTTTTTGACTTACTGGGGATTAAGCCTGATTGGGAGAAAATAAAATATTATATTTTACTGGATGAACTGTTTTAGTATTTAGACATCTAATCTTTTCTGAAGTGCATCCGCAACTGTCCATACTCTGATGTTTTATATCTTTTCTAAAAGTTCGCTAGATAGAGTTCTATATTAGGGATGTAAAGAGTTTTGGTGAAGAGGTTTGTGAGTATAACTTTTATAACCAGGGTGCAATGAGAAGCACTAACAGCAGCTAGCTTAAGAACGCATAGGATATACTTTTTATGGAAGTCACAGAGGAGGAATAAAATTTGAACAGGATTGATAGAGTAACCTCTATTCTTATTCAGCTGCAATCAAAAAAAATAATTCCTGCCAAAGAAATTGCACAGCGATTTAATATAAGCTTAAGGACAGTTTACAGAGATATCCGGACACTTGAAGAAGCCGGAATACCAATTGGATCTGAGGCCGGAAAAGGATATTTTCTTGTAGAGGGCTTCCTGCTTCCGCCGGTAATGTTTACAGCGGCGGAAGTGGGTGCATTGATTACAGCAGGGAAATTTTTAAATTGCCATGGAGATGAATCATTTATAAAGGATTTTGATTCAGCTATGTATAAAATCAAATCTATTTTGAAGCATGGTGAAAAAAACTATGCACAGGAGTTGGAGAACAGTATTAACGTGTACAGCACATCCGGACAGAAAAATACATTGGCGGATAACGTTATTGCAGCAATTCAGACTGCAATCTGTAATAAAAGGGTAATATCAATTCCATGCTTGAATTTCTCATGGCTGGGCAATAAAATGATAAATATAGAACATATAAACAAACAGGAATTTATCGGAGAATATGATGAAAGATATTAAAAGATTGGTCAATCAATTTCGAGACGCTATTGATATAGCTAAAGGTAAAGGGGAGTTTCTTAAGGACATAAGATTTCGCAGATTCCCGAGTGGATGCTGTGATGATGCTAGTGATTTGTTAGCTCAGTTTTTGTTAGAAAACGACATCAAAACATATAATGTTTCTGGCACGTATAGATATGATTCAGATGAAAACACTCAGTCTCATGAATGGTTAGTGGCTGACAATCAGACGGTTCTGTTGCAAAGTTTTAAATCTACTATCAAATAAGGTAGAATAATAGAAAAAGATAGCAGGAGGAATGACGATGAATCATTTTAAAGGAAAGCAATTTCAGCAGGATGTGATTATTGTAGCCGTGGGCTACTATCTTCGTTATAACCTTAGCTATCGTGAAGTTCAAGAAATCTTATATGATCGTGGCATTAACGTTTCTCATACGACGATTTATCGTTGGGTGCAAGAATATGGCAAACTACTCTATCAAATTTGGAAAAAGAAAAATAAAAAATCCTTTTATTCATGGAAAATGGATGAAACGTACATCAAAATTAAAGGAAAATGGCATTATTTGTATCGAGCCATCGATGCAGATGGTTTAACCTTGGATATTTGGTTACGTAAAAAACGGGACACACAAGCAGCCTATGCTTTTCTTAAGCGGTTAGTGAAGCAGTTTGATGAACCGAAGGTTGTAGTCACAGATAAAGCCCCCTCTATTACAAGTGCCTTTAAGAAACTAAAAGAATACGGCTTTTATCAAGGGACAGAACATCGTACCATTAAATACCTGAATAATTTGATTGAACAAGACCATCGTCCAGTAAAGAGACGCAATAAATTCTATCGAAGTTTACGCACTGCCTCTACCACGATTAAAGGCATGGAAGCCATTCGAGGATTATATAAGAAAACCCGAAAAGAAGGCACTCTCTTCGGGTTTTCGGTCTGTACTGAAATCAAGGTATTATTGGGAATCCCAGCTTAAATCATAGATACCGTAAGGGATTTTATTCTTTATTTAAAACTTTGCAACAGAACCTAGCAATAAATCGTATTGCAACTAGCAAGGTTGAGGCAGGAATACAACAAAAATCCTATTTATAGAGTTTTATATCTTTTTATAGGATTTTATAGGTTTGTAAGAACGGTAACCGAATTTGTTATGGCAGGAGTTTTGGTTGATGTTGAAACGTATTTTAGCGTAGATGCAAAAACCGCAGGATATCTTACAACCTTATATGCTATAGGTGTTGTTATAGGCGCTCCTCTTATTACCATACCTTTAAGTCGTTTTCATAGACATACACAACTTTTAATCAATCTTGGAATTTTTGCTCTAGCAAATTTCATTATCTTTTTTAGCCAAAATTTCCATCTTACAGCATTTGCACGTTTTATAGCAGGAACACAACATGGAGTATTTTTTGTCATTGCTACCTTAGCTGTAAGTGCTATAACTCCAGATGATAAAAAATCAAGCGCTCTGGCTATAATGGTCACAGGACTTACTGTAGCCTTGGTTACTGGAGTGCCGCTTGGAACTTTCATAGGGCATTATTTTGGCTTTAAATTTATCTTTTTACTTATTTTTATCATTACAAGCTTAGCATTTTTTGGAGTATGGCATATGATGCCCAAAAATTTACATCCTAGCCCAACAAGTCTTAAAAATTTAATCCCTGCTTTTTCACATCAAAATTTGTTAAAAACTTATACTATAACCATTTGTAGTTGTGGGGCTCAATTTGTTCTTTATACTTATTTGCAAAAATTACTTGTAGAAATAAGCGGTTTTAGAGTCCAAGATACAGCTTACATCTTGCTTTTATATGGAATTTGCGCAATTTGTGGGAATTTATGGGGCGGAAAAATAGTAGATAAAAAAGGTGCTATTTTTTCTTTACGTCTTATTTTAAGCATACAAGTTCTAGTATTTTTAAGCGTATTTCTCACCATGCATTCTAAAATTTTAATCATTTTTAGCGTAGCCTTGATAGGATTTTTTGCCTTTTCAACCATACCTGCGTTAAAAATGCTTAGCATTGCTAAAGCTAAACGCCATACTCATAAAGTCATAGATAGCACAGTAAGTGTAAATGAAGCAGCTTTTAATGTAGGCATAGCCTTAGCAAGTTTTTTAGGTGGGATTGTTTTAGCAGGATTGGGTATAGAATTTAATGCTTTATTTTCGGCACTTTTTGTAAGCCCTGCTTTGATTTTTGCCTTGCTTTTTGCCAAAGATAAATTAAATTATAAAAAATTTCAAAGAAAAAGTTTAAAAAATGTATAAAACTGGAATAGAAATTGCTTTTTTGTTTAATGTAAAGTTAAATAAAGGAGGAGAAAATGGTAGTAGATATCACTCAAAAAACATCAAATGCTATCTTTAGCACCACAACTAAAGTTAAAGAGAAAAATACTTCGGCAGATGAATTTCAAGCCACATTAAATGAAGTAAAAAACAAAGAAGAAAAGGAAGAGAAAAAAACAAACTCAAGCAAATTTACTAATGAAGACATTGATCTTGGTGCTGTTAGAGAAGATTTTAGATCTTATGCTTGGCAAAAAATGAGAGAAGATCAATACAAAAAAAATGAGGAGACTTTGCTAAATAAGCTTTTTGCTACAATTGACGCAGGAAATGCTGCAAACAATACAAAGGCTTAATATGCAAATCAATCAAAACTCAAACTACATAAACGAGAATTCTAATAATTCTCGTAAATTTTCTAATAACTTCAAGCAAGATGAAAATTCTTTATGGAATACCCCTTTTAAAGTTTTACTTAAAGAAGTAGAAGAATTTGTCGGCTCCAAAATTAAAAAATTTAAGGAAGAACTTGTATTAAACAAAAAAACAGGAGAATACGAAAAAAAAATGGTTCCTGATGAAGAAGCTTATAGGGAACACATAAGATTGAAGCTAGAAGAACAAACCAAAGAAAAAATCAGCACTCAAGTTAATGAAAAAATTAACGGGAAACTTAATCTCGATCTTGAAAAACAAGATATAAAAAACAACAAGCAAGAATTTAATTCCGGAAAGTCAAATACACAAGAGGGAATAAGCTATATGCAAATGCAAGCCGAAGCTAAATATCACACTAAAAATAGTCCAATCTTTGGCAATAGCAAAAAACAAGAAGAAAATAATAAAGATTTTTTTAATGTTTTTTCAGCGCCTGTTGGCTCTTCTGTGTAAAGCAAATATCGAGAAATTGATAATTTAATTTATCAATTTCTGTTATAATTTTGCTAAAAACAAAGGAAAATAATGATTTTTATTGATGCTTGCTTTAAAAAACCTACACCCTACACCCCTATTTGGATGATGCGTCAAGCAGGAAGATATTTGCCAGAATATATGGAAGTAAGAAAACAAGCGGGCGATTTCCTCTCTTTGTGTAAAGACTATAAAAAAGCTTCTGAAGTTTCTTTACAGCCTATTGATATTTTAGATGTAGATGCAGCAATCATTTTTTCAGATATCTTAGTTGTTCCTCTCGAAATGGGTATGAATTTACATTTTGAAAAAGGAGAAGGACCTGTTTTTCATAATCCTATTTCAACCCTAGAAGACTTAGAAAAACTTGACGATCAAAATGCGCATAAAAAATTAAATTATGTCTATGATGCCTTAAAGCTTACTAGAGAAAAATTATCTCAAAATAAGGCTTTAATAGGATTTTGCGGAAGCCCTTGGACTATAGCTACCTATATGATAGAAGGAGGCGGAAGTAAAAGTTATGCAAAGTGTAAAAAAATGCTTTATCAAAACCCAGAACTTTTACATAAAATTCTAAACAAACTAACTCAAGTTTTAAAACTTTATTTAGAAGAGCAAATTAAAGCAGGTGCCAATGCTATACAGATTTTTGATAGCTGGGCAAGTGCTTTAGAATACGATAAGTTTTTTGATTTCTCTTTTAATTATATGCTTGAAATTTCAAATTTTATTAAAAGCAAATACGCAAATATACCTGTAATTTTATTCCCTAAAGGCATTAGCGGTTATTTAGATATAATCGATGGTAATTTTGATGTTTTTGGGGTTGATTGGAGCACTCCGCTTGATTTAGCATGTGATAAACTATCGCACAAATACACTCTTCAAGGCAACATGGAGCCTTGCAGACTTTATGATAAAAATGCCATCAAAGAAGGAGTGGAAAAAATACTAAAAACCATGCAAAATAAAGCTCATATTTTCAACTTAGGACATGGGATCTTGCCTGATATTCCTGTTGAAAATGCAAAATATTTTATCAAGCTTGTACAAGAAAGTTCAGCTAAATGAAAATACTCTTTGGTCCTGTTAGCTCAAGGCGTTTTGGAAGATCTTTGGGTATAGATTTAAGTCCTAGTGAAAAACAATGCAATTTTGATTGTGTTTATTGCGAGCTTGTTCAAAAAAAAGCCCAAGAAAAACAAGATGAAATTATCAGCATAGACAAAATTATCTCCGAAGTTAAAGCTGTGCTTGAAAAAAATGTTGAATTTGATTTTCTTACCCTTACTGCCAACGGAGAGCCTAGTCTTTATCCTTATTTAAATGAGCTTATTTTATCTTTACGTAGCATTGCTAAAGATAAAAAATTGCTTATTTTAAGCAATGGTACAGCTGTATTAGATGAAGACAAATTTAATGCTTTGCTAAAACTAGATGTGGTCAAATTTAGCCTAGATAGCGCAGTTGCTAAAACTTTTTATCGTATTGATAGAGCTTTAAAAAACATTGACTTAGAAAAAATGATAGAAAAAATGGCAGATTTTAGAGCTAGGTTTAATGGAGATTTAATTATGGAAATTCTAGTTGTTAAAGATCTTAATGACAACGAAGAAGAATTTAAAGCACTCAATCAAGCTTTAAAAAAAATCATGCCTTTAAGAGTTGATCTAAGCACCATAGATAGACCTCCTGCTTATGCCGTTAAAAAAGTAAGCGAAGAAAAACTTTTAAAACTTTCCAAACTTATAGATTCTACTCCTGTACTCTTAGCCAAAAGACATTATGAAGGTGAAAAACTAAACTTCAATAAAGAAGAATTATTAAAAATGCTTCATTTACGCTCACAAAGCGAAATAGACATAGAAGCGAAATTTGATGAACAATCTAAAACTCTCTTAAATCAACTTATCAAAGAAAAAAAGGTAAAAATTCTCGATTTAGCTGGAGTTAAATTTTATAAAGTTTAGGCCTTTGGTAAATACTTTCTAAGTAAAGTTATAAGATCATTTCTACTTACATCACTTAAAACTTCACTCACACAATCAAAATCCCTAACTTTTTCCTTTGAAAAAAATATGATATGGCTTTGCGGATGCTGTTTTTTATAAACACTTAGCAAATTTCTCATTTGCTCAAGATCAAATTTAATTAATTCATAATCAAGCAAAATCAAACGATAAGTCTCCTTGCTTAATTCTTGTTTTAATTGACTAAAAGAATTTATACATATATTTTTATCGCATTGTTTTTCTATTATATTAAAAAATAAGGTTGCATCAAAATCATTTTGTTTAAAAAGCAATACATTATTTTGATAAGGAGTTTTAAATTTTAAAGTGCAAACCTTATCAAGCTTGTTTTGCAAAATATTTTCAAGATCTTTTTTTTCAAAAGGTAAAGTTAAAAAATACTCATAATGTGTATTTTTATGCCGACCCATCACTATAAAATCATAGTTTTTCTTTATATTTTCATTTAAAATTTTATCCTTGATAAAAATCAAATGAAAGTCATTAACATCAAAACTTAAATTTTTAAAACAAGTACTTTCTATGCCAAAATACGAAAGTAAATTTGCAAGTAAAAAATTTTCAAGCTCATCATTATTAACTATAGCCACATTTGCTTCAAACTGCAAAACCTTTCCATGAGATGTCCCTATAATGCTTTTATGATGCTCTAAAGCCTCATTTAATTCTAATCTAATTTGATCTTTTTGAGAATTTAAGGCATTTAAAATCAAAGAATTAATTTCTTTATTATACCCTTCATTTAAGCAACGCATTGCATTAGATATATTTCCAAGCTGATATAAATTTTCTTCTAATAAATGCAAATATCTGTCTTTTTCATGGGATATTTTAGTTAAATTTTGTCCCGTAGTTTCAAATTTTTCCTTTAACAAATCAAGCGCACTATCAACATCAATCTTTTTTTGAAAATTTAAAAAATCATTTTGCATACAAAAAATTTTTTGATATATTTTGTTTATATTTCTATTTTGTCTAAAAGCAAAAATAAAAAGTGTTAAAGATAAAACAAAAATGCTAGAAAACATACCTATTTTCAGTTGTTCAGTAACACTATCAAGCTTTAAGATATCAATACTTAAATACGCTAAAATTAGATTAAAAATAAAAATTATCCCCGCTAATATCAAATCAATTTTCCTTTATCTTTTGCGCCGCTTTCTTACCCACAAGCATTGCAAGATCTTTAAAATCAGCCTTATATATAGATTCAAAATTTCCATAATACGCTAAAAGTTTTTGTATAACCCCTGAACTAAGTCCTAAATTTGCAAGCTTAGAACTTTTCAAGTCCTGTTTTTTCTTAGTATTTTGATGAAAGCTGATAGCAAAACGGTGCGCTTCATCTCTTAATTTCTGTAAGAATTGTAGTTTTTTATCGTTAATACTTAAGCTAAATTCTCCTTTTAAGGAATGAATTTTATCCTTAGCACCTCCTTTAGCCCTATGTGCTTTTGCATCGATTTTTTCTTTTGAAATAGCTAAAATATCGATATTAGCTCCACTACTTACAATGATTTCTTTAGCCAAATCAAGCAAAGCCTTTCCTCCATCTATAAGCCATAAATCAGGAGGAGGTATTTTATCAAAGTCCAAAGCCCTACGCGTTAAGACTTCACGCATTTGTTCGTAGTCATTTTTATGTTTTAAATGAAATTTTCGATATTTTGACTTATCCCAAGAATTCATTCTATAAGTTACCATAGCTCCAACATTTGCCACACCTTGCAAATGAGAATTATCAAAAATTTCTATATCATTTGGTAAATTTTCAAGTTCAAAATAAGACTTTAATTCTTTTTGCATAGTAAAATCATGATTTTTTTGCTCTTTTTCTATATTTAAAAGGGCATTTTGAAAAGCCAAATCACAAATTTTTCTTTTTTCTCCTATTTTAGGGATTTTAATACTAATTTTTTTATCAAACCTTTGGCTTAAAATTTCTTCCAAAAGCACTCTATCTTCAAATTCTTCATAAACATAAATAACATTTGCAAGCAAAGGAATATCCATACTAAAATTTTCTAAAATCAATTGCTTATAAATTTCATTTTTATCCCATTGTATATCATTTTTTATAGGAGTAATCTTAGAATTTGCACTGATAATTTTTCCATTTTGCACCACAAAACGTAAGGTTGAAAGCATGGAATTTTCAAAGGCTAAAGCAAACACTTCAAAATCTTCTAATTTTGCAATATCTATTTCAACCTTAACTTCCAAATCTTTAATCGTTGCAATCTGATCCCTTACTTTAGCTGCTTCTTCGTAATTTTCATTTTGCGCTAAAACAAGCATTTGTTTTTCTAAATTTTTTATTAAAATACTAGGATTTAAAAGTGCGTGCATAGCCTCATCTAAAATTTCAAGGTATTTTTCCCTGCTGATGCGTTTATCACAAGGCGCAAGACAACGAGAAATTTGATAAAAAATACAAGGGGATTTACAACTTGCTTTTTGCTTTAAAGGATAGTATAAATAAAGCGCATCTAAAAGCTCTCTAGCGCCTTTAAAAAAAGGACCAAAATATTTGATTTTGCTTTTTTTTACCAATTTCCTAGTAATCTCAAAGCGTGGAAATTCTTCTTCAAAATCCACATAAATATAAGGATAAGTTTTATCATCTCTTAGTAAAATATTATATTTTGGATGCAGTTGTTTGATAAAAGAATTTTCTAAAATCAAAGCATCAGCTTCTGAATTAGTAGTGATAAATTCCAAATGCACTGTTTCTTCAATCATTTTTTGAATTCTTAAAGAATTTCTTGGATTTGCATGTAAATTTGGAGTAAAAGCAAAATAAGATTTGACACGATTTTTAAGATTTTTAGCCTTACCTACATATAAAAGCTTTCCTTCTTGATTGAAGTATTGATAAACTCCAGCGCTATTGGGAAGAGTTTTTAACTCATTTTCTAAATTCTCTTTAGTCAAGATTAGAACCCTTTTTGATAAGTTCTCTTAAATCTTCAAATTTCTTAAATAATTTTTCATCTTTAAAGCAATTTTTAAATTCACCCTTAGAAAGCTCCAAATAAGAATTTTTAGAGAGTTTTTCATCATTTTTGTTTTTATTTACTGCATAAGTGTATTTTTGGGAAAAGATTTTTATATCTTTTATATCAACAAATCCACTTAAAGGATATTTTTGTCCATATGCTTTTATGAGAAATTTAATATAAATTTTGCTATCATCATGATTTAATTCTTGATAAGCTGCTGGATGTAAGGTTATTATATTTAAAATATGATTTTTTACATAAATTTTAGCAATCAAACGTTGCTTAGCAAGCGGAAAAGAACTTAAAAAATCTTTGCAAAAAAATAAGGTTTTTAAAGGCTTATAATGAGGTTTATCCATCAATTCATTAATAACAGCACTAGCGTTTTTAGTCATCTTAATATTATTTCTTTTTCTCATAAGATGATTTTAGCATTTCTTTTCTTAATTTTCTTCTGTGCTTGCGGATATAAAGGCAACCCTCAATACACAAGCTATGAACAAAATGGCTCGGTAAAAACCATTAAAAAATACGAACAATTACATAGGTGGTAAATAATGAAAAAAGCAGATATTTTAGTTTTAGACTTTGGCTCTCAATACACTCAGCTTATAGCAAGACGCTTAAGGGAGCAAGGAGTTTATGCAGAAATTTTACCTTTTAATGTAAGCTTAGCCGATATTAAAGCAAAAGAACCAAAAGGTATTATTTTAAGCGGAGGTCCAGCAAGCGTATATGCAACTGATGCGTATTTTTGCGATAAAGGCATATTTGATTTAGGTTTACCTGTTCTTGGAATTTGTTATGGTATGCAGCTTATGGCGCATCATTACAAAGCTACAGTTGCACCTGCAGGACATAAAGAATATGGTAAAGCAAACATAGAAGTTAAAAAAGATAGTGCTTTATTTAAAAATCTTCCAAAAAAACAAACTGTTTGGATGAGTCATTCTGATAAAGTAGAAAATTTACCTCAAGGTTTTGAAGTTTTAGCCACAAGTGAAAATAGCCCTTTTTGTGTTTTTGGCAATGAAGATAAGAAATTTTTTGCCTTACAATTTCACCCAGAAGTGCAACACAGTGAATTTGGCAAAAATATCTTAAAAAATTTTGCTAAATACGCTTGTAATTGTGAAAGTGTTTGGAATATGGGTTCTTTTGCAAAAACTCAAGCAGAAAAAATCCGTGAAGAAGTAGGCAGTGATAAAGTGCTTTGTGCTGTAAGTGGCGGAGTAGATAGTAGTGTAGTTGCTGCACTTTTAGCCAGTGCTATAAAAGAGCAAGTTATAGTAGTTTTTGTAGACAATGGACTTTTAAGGAGCGGAGAAAAAGAACAAGTTGAATTTATGTTTAAAAATACCTTAGGTATCGATCTTATCAGCATTGATGCAAGTGAAATTTTCTTAAGTCGCTTGGCTAATGTTAGAGATCCTGAGCAAAAAAGAAAAATCATAGGAAATACCTTTATAGAAGTTTTTGAAGAAGAAGCAAAAAAACATAAAGATGTAAAATATCTCGCTCAAGGAACACTTTATACTGATATCATAGAAAGTTCTGTTGTAGGTGCAAGCAAAACCATTAAAAGCCATCATAATGTAGGGGGCTTGCCTGAAAAAATGAATCTTAAACTCATAGAGCCTTTAAAAGAAATTTTTAAAGATGAAGTGCGTGCCCTAGGACTTGAGCTTGGACTTAGCAAAGAAGTAGTTTATCGCCATCCTTTCCCTGGACCAGGGCTTGCTATACGCATTATGGGAGAAGTAAATCGCCCTAGCTTAGAACTATTGCGCAAGACTGATGTAATTTTACTTGAAGAACTTAAAAGCACCGGCTGGTATGATAAAACTTGGCAAGCATTTTGCGTACTTTTAAATGTTAAAAGCGTTGGGGTTATGGGGGATAACCGCACTTATGATAATGCAGTTTGTATACGCGTTGTAGATGCAAGTGATGGTATGACAGCTACTTTCTCGCATTTACCTTACGAAGTTTTAGAAAACATAAGTCGCCGTATCATCAATGAAGTAGAAGGTATAAACCGCGTTGTTTATGATATCTCAAGCAAACCACCTGCAACCATAGAATGGGAATGATCCATTTTTTCTAGCTCTTATTTTTATTATAAAATTTTTATAAAAATAAGGCTAGAATTTATTTAAGAAATTTCAAGGAAGAAATATGCATGGAAAAATAGCTATTTATATGGATTCTACAGGACGTGGAACCGTTACAAACTCAGCAAATACCTTTTTTGACTTCAATCGCCAAATTTGGAATGATAAAAAAAGTATGCCAAGTGTTGGTATGCTTGTGGAATTTAGAACTCTTTCTAGCGAAAAAAAAGCAGAAGACGGCAAACCCGTTCAAACAAGCAAAACCATAACGGGTATAAAACCTTCAAAATTTCAAGAATTTAAAGAAGGGGATTTTATCACTGAGCATGATTTTTGGAAAACTGATAATGATGATGAATTAGAAGACTTGCAAAACTCAAGAAGAAGTGCTTATATAACAGAACTCTATAGAACAACAGACTTTGACAGTATAGAAAAAATTCCTCTTTCTTTTACTATACCTCAAGCTATACAAAAATATTTTGCCCATGAAATTTTATCCGTAGAAACGCTTCAAGCCAATCTACAAGATGAAAAGGAAATTCCTTGCATACTTGATTATCTTATACTTAAAAGATTTTTATTTAAAGCTTATGATACTTTAATTTTTATGGATAATAGCATAGACCAAACCCAATTTAGCGCGTTAAAAAGTATCATGATGCATTTAGAGAATTCATATAAGCAAATGATAGCTGATCAAAAACCAAATATCACTAAAATTTTTAACGAAACTTTTTTATCTTTGCAGTGTCATTACCAAGCTTTAGTAGCCACCATAGATACAAGAAAAAATCGTCTAGCCTCACTTGAAGCACAAATGAAAACTTTACAATCTGAAATAAATCTTAAAAGTAATGCGGCCAATGTAGACCCTGAAAAACTTAAAGCACGACAAGAAAGATTGGCTAAGCTACAAAAAGAAGCAGAATACTACAGAACAACACTAAAAAGACTTGATGCTATAAGGGAGGATTTTTATAAGAAAAATTACAATATTTTCGAAAATGCTTTTAAGCTTTCACGAGAAAAGCTCTTTAAAAAAATTGTCACAGGTTTAAATCTATGCGCAACCATAATGGATGTTAAAATTTGGCACTTATCTTTAAAATCATCAGGGGTTAAAAATTCTTATTTTACTATGAGCAATATAGAAAATTCTTTCTGTTCTCTTTCTTTTGCAGAACATTACTTAAGTCGCTTAAATAAATCCGCTCTAAATCCTTTTGACCAAAAACTTTTAGTGTATATTCAAAAAATTACAAAAGAACAAAGAAAAAAATTTTTAGTTGTCACATCGGATTTAGATTTATTATGCAAATTAAAAATTGAAAACTTTTCACAAAATCCATATTATTTAGTAAAATACGCACCTAAAAAAGTGAATTATCAGTCTTTAATGCGTGATAACACCTTTGATATAGTCTATATTGATGAAAAACATGTTTGGGAAAATGTTGCCGATATTATTTTACAAGGAAAGCATTTTGACAAATCAGGAAAAACCAAATTTAAACTGATTTAAGACATAGAAATTTAAGCTAAATTAAGTTATAATTTCCTTGCCTAAACAGTTTGTGGTATTTAAAGTGATCCAACACATTTTTATTAACTGCGATTGTGTGATTTACCGTGTTCTGTGGCATCGTTTGAGCTTTGAAAAAAGCGAGAAGTTGCAGCCTTTAAAAATTACCTAGCGGTTTTCTTTGACTTTTTGGGGTCAATCTTTGTTAAACGGCTGTTTGGGTTTAAAAGGAGATATAAATGAAAATAATGATTTTGGGTAGTGGTGCAAGAGAATATTCTATTGCTTTAGCCTTAAGAAGAGTAGACAAAAATTTAGAGTTTTATTTTGCTCCTGGAAATGGCGCTACCGAAAGTCTTGGAACAAATTTAAACCTAAAAGATCCAGTAGTTTTAGCAACCTATGCAAAAGAAAAAGGTTTTGATCTTTGTATAGTAGGAAGTGAAAGTTTTTTAGCTGAAGGTGTTGTAGATATTTTTAAACAACAAGGACTTGCTATTTTTGGGCCAAGTAAAGCTGCTGCAATGCTTGAAACCTCAAAATCTTTTATGAAAAGCTTTCTTAAAAAATACCGTATCAAAACAGCTAAATTTTTAAACACAAATGATATTGAAAAAGCAAAAAATTTTATACATAGTTTAACCCCTCCTATAGTAGTAAAAGCCGATGGACTTTGCGCAGGAAAAGGTGTTATCATAGCTAAGACTCATGAAGAAGCCATAGAAGAAACAGCTAAAATGCTGAGCGGAGAAAGCTTTGGAGATGCTGGAAAACTCGTTGTAATTGAAGAATTTTTAGATGGTTATGAATTAAGCATTTTTGCAGTATGTGATGGCAATGATTTTGTTTTACTTCCTGTAGCACAAGATCATAAAAAATTACTCGATAATGATCAAGGGCCAAATACTGGCGGAATGGGTGCTTACGCTCCTAGCTCTTTGGCGAACGAAAGCTTGCTTAGAAAAGTTCAAAAAGATATTATTTTACCGACTTTAGCAGGCATGAAAAAAGAAGGAGCGGAATTTTGTGGTGTTTTATTTATAGGCGCTATGATCGTTGGAAATAAACCTTATGTATTAGAATTTAATGTTCGCTTTGGAGATCCTGAATGTGAAGTTTTAATGCCTTTAATCGAAAATCCTTTGGAACTTATTTTAGCTGCTACTCAAAGACGCTTAAGACACGCAAAAATCAAAATCAAAAAAGAATTTGCAGTAGGGGTTGTATGCGCGAGTGAAAACTATCCTTACAAAAGTTCACCAAAAAGTGAAATTACTGTAAATAACATTCCTGAAAACTCTCATATCTCTTATGCTGGAGTAAGCCTAGAAGATGGCAAATTAATGGCTGATGGTGGAAGAATTTTGGTTTGCGTTGGCACAGGAAAAAGTATAGAAGAAGCGCAAAAAAATGCTTATAAACTTTGTGATAATGTAAATTTCAAAGGAAAGCAATACAGAAAAGACATCGCTCATCAGGTTCTTAAATGAAAGAAAACTTACAAGACCGCTTAGAGCGTGAAAATCTAAAAATAGCAAGTTTTGGAAAAAGAGTTTTAGCTTTTTTAATCGATGATATGATTATTTCTTTGATTGTGTTTATCATTTTTTATGATCGTCTAATCCAAGCAAAAGATTTATTTGAAACAACTCAAATTATAGGAAATTTTTATCTTGGCTTCATCTTGCTTCATTTTAGTTATCAAGCAATTTTTACTTATCTTTATGGGGCAAGTTTGGGAAAAATATTATGCAAAATTATCATCTTGGATGAAAATCTTCTTGACAAACCCAATCTCATCCAAAGTTGCATCAGATCTGCCATAAGACAGGTTAGTGCTATGGCATTTATGCTTGGATTTGCTTGGGCTTTAAGTAATGATTTACGCAAAGCTTGGGAGGATTATCTAGCAAGGACAATAGTAGTCGATGTGGCGTAAATTTTCCCTATTGCTAGGAACTAGCATAGCTTTAAGTGCAGCACAAGTTGATATTTACGCTCTTGATGCAAAAAAAGAAGGTGATATTCTTACTGCAAACAATGATGTTATTATTTTTTCTGATTTTTATTTCATCACTGCCAATAAAGCAATTTACAATGAAAAAACCGGAGATGTTGAGCTTTTTGGCGATGTTAACATCCTAAGGGGACAAAACGAAAGATCACATTCTGATTATGCTAAAATCAACCTAAATTCCAATCAAGCCGATTTTAGTAATTTTTTCTTTTCCAATAATAATCTTGAAGTATGGTTTCAAAGCAAAACAAGCCATCTAAATGATAAAGTCTTTGAAAGTAAAATTTCAGCAGTTTCAAGCTGCAATGTTGAAGATCCTGATTGGGAAATTCGTTTTTCAAAAGGCTGGCTTAACCGGGAAACCAATTTTGTTCATCTTTACAATGCAAGATTATATGTTAAAAATACCCCGGTTTTTTATCTACCTTATTTTGGATTTAGTGCTGATACTCATAGACAAAGCGGACTTTTAATCCCAAAAATCGTTTTAAAAAGTAGCGAAGGCTTATACTATGAACAACCTATTTATATTGCCACTCAAGAAAATTGGGATTTAGAACTTGATCCACAAATTCGAACAAACCGTGGTTTTGGACTTTATTCTACTTTAAGATTTCTTGATTCTCCATATTCAACAGGAGAATTAAATTTTGGTGCTTTTAGAGAAAATAGCTCCTATTTTCACGATGAAAATTTGAAAAACCAAACCCACTATGGAATAGAACTAAAATACTCAAGAGATGATTTAATCAAATCTTTGCTCAGTGATAATTTTCAAGAAGGTCTATGGATAGATGCAACCTATCTCAACGATGTGGATTATTTAAATTTAGGAAGTAGAGATTATCGAGATCTTAACTCGCTTGTAACCTCCAAAATCAATTATTTTTTAGCTGATGAAAACAATTTTTATGGAGCTTATGCAAGATATTATATCGACACATCTAAACTTAGCAACAATACAACCTTGCAAGAATATCCAAGCTTTCAATATCATAGATTTTTAAATAACCTTTTTGATGAACGCTTACGTTATTCATTTGATGCTTCATTTCATAATTTTTACCGACCTGCTGGTTCTTATGCAAATAAGTTAAATTTAGACTTGCCTATCTCGTATCACAATGCTTTTTTTGGAAACTTTTTACACTTTACTTTTACAGAAAGATTTTATGCTTCTTTTGTAAATTATAGCAACGATCCCGAAAGAAACCATGAGCATTATTTTAGAAACACTCATGATTTTAATCTCTACACCGATCTTTCAAAAGCTTATGAAAATTTCTTTCATACTTTAAATTTAGGAGTGAATTACATTTTACCAGGAGCAAAATCAGGTAAAATCACGCAAGATTATCTTGAAGAATACGACAAAGAAAACGAACATACAAGTCTTTATGCTGTACAATATTTCTATAACAACGAAGGACAAAAAAAACTCAAACACAGATTTTCACTTGACTATCTCAATAAACAAAATAAATTCTATAAACTTGAAAATCTTTTAACTTATTATTTTAATGAAAACATCAATCTCAACAGCGAAGTGCTTTACTCTTATGAGCAAAGTCGCTTTACCAATGTCATCAGCCAAATAGAAGTCAATACAAATTCAAAATTTAATTGGATGTTTTCTCATGCTTATCAAAACGATGAGTATGGAAAATATAGCTTTATTGGCACAAGAGCAAATTATATTGCCACACCTAATTACAATTTATTTGGTGGAATTTGGTTTGATACTCAAAGAGCTCATGCAAACATGTGGGAACTTGGCTATACCTATCAAAGAAAATGTTGGAACTATTCTTTAATGTATAGAGAAAGAATCGATCCACAACTCACAAGTGGTGGTATCACAGCTAAAAATCAAAGCGGAGTTTATTTTATTTTCAACTTCTATCCTTTAGGAGGAGTAAAATACGATTTCTCTTTAGCAGAAAGTGAAAACAAAATTTAAAAAGGATGAAATTTGCTAAATATTTTAAAAAATTTTACGAATTTATTATCTGGTAAAAAAGGAAAAATAATGCAATACAGCATAGAAATTAACAAAAATACAGAAATATTTGATATAGATAAAGTCGCCAAACAAGCTGCTGGTGCTGTTTTAGTGAGACAAGGCAAAAGCGTTGTTCTAGCTACAGTTGCAAGAGAAGAAAAACAAGTTGAAGAAGATTTTTTACCTCTAACCGTCCAATACATCGAAAAAGCTTATGCCTCGGGCAAAATCCCTGGTGGTTATGTCAAAAGAGAAACCAAGCCAAGTGATGCAGAAACCTTAACAGCACGTATTATCGATAGAAGCTTACGCCCTCTTTTTCCAAAAGGCTATGCTTATCCAACTCAAATCGTTGTGATGGTTCTCTCAGCCGATCCTAAAGTAGATTTGCAAGTAATGAGTTTAAATGCCGCAAGCGTGGCACTTTATCTTAGTGATATACCTATGAAAGCTCCAGTATGTGGTGTTCGCATAGGAAAGATAGATGGAAATTTCATACTCAATCCAAACAATGAAGAGCTTCAAAATAGCACTCTAGATCTCTATGTAGCAGGTGTAAAAGATGAGCTTTTGATGATAGAAATGAGAGCCTTACCTGATCAAAAAGAAAATGAAATTTTTATCGAAGCTCCTTATGCTGATGTTTTAACTCAAACCACTTCACAAAATATGAATGAACTTAGCGAAGATGAAATTTTAGAAGCTCTAAATTTAGCTCAAAAAGCTATATTAAATGGCTCAAATGCCTATGAAGAAGCCTTTAGCAAACACAAAAAAAATTCTCAAATCGAACTAAAAAATGAGATTGAACATCCTGAAATTTTAGCTTTTATAGAAAATAATTTCCAAAAACAAATCAAAGAAGCCATCAACCAAATGGCAAAAAGCGAAAGAGCAAGCGAACTAAATAAAATTGCTAAAGAAATTTTAAATCTTGAAATCGCTAAAGACTGGAGCGAAGAAAGTATCTTAAATACCTTAGCTAAAGTCAAACGCAAACTTATTCGTGAGCAAATTTTAAATGAAGGCAAAAGAGCTGATGGTAGAAGTTTAAACGAGGTGCGTCCTATCAGTATAGAAACCAATCTCTTGCCAAACGCTCATGGCTCTTGTCTTTTCACTCGTGGACAAACTCAAGCTCTAGTGGTTGCAACCTTAGGCGGAGAAAACGATGCTCAAATGATAGACTTGCTTACAGAAAAAAATCCTATAAGCGAACGCTTTATGGTAAATTATAATTTTCCAGGTTTTTCAGTAGGCGAAGCAAGTCCTATCAAAGCTCCAGGAAGAAGAGAGCTAGGACATGGAAATTTAGCCAAAAGAGCACTTTATCCAAGCATAGATGAAAACTATCCTTATGTAATCCGCTTAGTCAGTGAAATTTTAGAAAGCAATGGCTCAAGTTCTATGGCAACGGTTTGTGGCGGATCTTTAGCCCTAAAAGCAGCAGGAGTGCCAAGCTTAAAACTTGTTGCAGGAGTAGCCATGGGGCTTATCTTTGAAGATAACAAATTTGCTGTTTTAACAGATATCATGGGACTTGAAGATCATGATGGGGATATGGACTTTAAAGTAGCAGGAAGCAAAGACGGCGTTACTGCTCTTCAAATGGATATAAAACTGGGCGGAATCGATCAAGAAACACTAAAACAAGCTTTATACCAAGCCAAAGAAGGAAGAATTCACATCCTAAATATCATGGAAGAAGCCGCCAAAGAAATCGTAGTCAATGAAGAAGTTTTACCTAAACTTGAGCTTTTTAGCGTTGATCCTTCAAAAATCGTTGATATCATAGGGCAAGCTGGAAAAACCATCAAAGAAATCATAGAAAAATTTGGCGTTTCTATAGACTTAGATCGCGAAAAAGGTGAAGTAAAAATAGCAGGTAATCAAAACGAGCAAATCAAAGCCGCAAAAGACTATATCATAAACATCACAAGCTCTCAAAAAGGAACTAAAAAAGGCTCTAAAGACAAAGATATATCAGACTTTGAACTTGGGCAAGAATTTCAAGGTATTGTTAAAAAAATCGCTCCTTTTGGAGCCTTTGTGGAACTTAAAAATGGTGTTGATGGTTTATTGCATAGTTCAAAAAGCAAGCATCTTAATTTAAGCGAAAACCAAAGCTTAAAAGTTAAAATCAGCGAAATTAAAAACGGAAAAATTTCTGTGGATTTGTGCGAGTGAGTGAATTTCTAACTCACCCTTTTGAGCCTTTTTTTGACAAGGATTCTAAAATCTTAATTTTGGGCTCTTTTCCTTCTATCAAATCAAGACAAGACGGCTTTTATTATCAACACCCAAGAAATCGTTTTTGGCCTATACTAGAAACACTTTTTGATGTAAAATTAGAAAATATCACAGAACAACAAGCCTTTTTAAGAAAAAAACATATCGCTCTTTGGGATGTACTTCAAAGTTGCAAGATAAAAAATTCAGATGATAAAACCATAAGCTATGCAAAAGCCAATGATTTAAACCTGATCCTTTCTCAAGCCAAAATCCAAGCCATTTTTACCACCGGACAAAGTGCTTATAAATTTTTTACTAAATTTCACTCTCATTTAAAAGCCATAGCCCTACCCTCAACTTCTCCTGCAAATTTAAATTTTTCTTTTGAACAGCTTTTACAAAACTATGAAATAATCAAAAAATTTACAAAATAACAAACTAAGCATCACTCAAGCAAGAAAAGAAAAAGCTAGTTTACATCTAGCTTTTGTGTGTTATCTTTAAATTCAAATTCTACTCTCTTAGCCCCAAAACCTTTAGCAATAGCTTCTAAAGTATCCTTAGCACTTTTATGAATTTTGCTTTCTAAATTTTGGATAAGATTTAAAGACAAGTCTTTAACCTCATCTTTGGCTTCTTTTATGAGTTTGTTTTTATCACTTTCGCTAAAATTAATTCCCGTACTATTGATAGAATCAGGCAGTAAAAAAGGTAAAAATTTAGCATTTTTTTCATCATAAAATTTCATATCTATGATGCTGTGTTTGTATCTACACTCTGGCATGATGATCTTATAAGCATCGTCCCCTAAAGGCAAAATATCAAAGTTTTTATCCCTTAAATCATACAAGAAAGTGATCTCAAATTCAAAAATCAAAGCAATCTGTCTTTCACTCAAAGACCATCCTAAAAGATTTTTCCAAATTCCATTAAAAGCACTATCTTTTTTAGTGACAATCTCTTTGCTAAAAACCTGAAAAACACTTAATTCTCCTATGGATTTAAGCTGCATGATATCGCTAAAACTTTGCGTGCTTTTTTCTTCTATTTTAGGGCTTTTGTACTGCCTAAAAAGCACTATAAATAAAAGCACAAGCAAAATCATCACTAAAACAAATAAAATCATTTCCATTTTAAACCTTTCTAAATTTATAAACCTTGATTTGAAAAGATATATTTTTTCTCAAACGCTAAGAAAATAAAAGCATTAATGATAAAAATCAAACACACAAAAGTAAAAACAAATTCCACGCTAAAATGCGAAGCCATAAGCCCTCCACCAAAAGCACCACAAAAATTTCCCAAAAATTGACAAGTTTGATTAAAACCAAAAATCACACTTAAATTTTTAGCACTCACGCTTTTTTTAAGCAAGGCATTCACACAAGGCAAAAGCCCTCCAAGCCCTATACCTATAAGCAAACGTACGAAAATAAGCATATAAACATTACTTGCTACAGCCTGCAAATAAAAGCAAATTCCACAAAATATCAAAGCTCCAAAAATAATCTTACTAGGCCCTATCTTATCAGCGATTTTTCCAAGTTTTGGTGCGAAAAAAAGATTGCTAATCCCACTTGCAGCCACCACTATACCCGCCCAAAGAGCTAAAGTTCCACCTTGATGAATTTGCTCAACATAAATACTTAAAATCGGCATCACTCCAAAAGTACCAAATTGTATCACAAAAGTAGTGATAAAAAGAACGATGATAAGGGTTTTGTTTTCTTTTACTTTTTGGGTATTTTTCTTCGCCTCTTTTTGAATTTTTCTTTCATGGATGAAAAAATAAATCGTCACAAAAGAACAAGCGATCAAAAAAGCCACCACATCAAAAACCGCACTAATGCTAAAAAATTCAGCCACAAAGCCACCAAACAAAGGCCCAAGCAAACTTCCACTTATAGAAGCCGTAGAAAGAGTTCCTAAAGCATAAGCCACTTTTTCTTTAGGTGCTATCACAGCGATAAACACAACAGCAGCAGAAGTAAAACCTGAAATTATCCCTGTTAAACCCCGCACAAAAACCACTTCTAAAGCACTATGAGCAAAACTGAGCCATAAGGTTAAAACCGACATCCCAAAACTTGCACGAAGAAGCATATTTTTATAACCATACTTTGCACCCAAAAAAGCCCATAAAGGCGAAAAAACAGCCATAAAAAGCGGAGTGATCCCAAAAGCAAGTCCTGAATAAAACGCTATTTCACTCGTATTAACATGTCCTAGTTCTTTGATATAAAAAGGCAAAATCGGAGCGATTTGACTAAGCCCCATACTTGTGGTAAAAACACCAAACCAACACACAAGCAAAGTTCTATTGAAATTTTCCATGGATTTTATTGTATGATATTTTTTATAATTTTTAATTAAAACTCAAGGATAAAAATGAAAAAAATACTCTTTATATGCTTAGGCAATATATGCCGTTCGCCTATGGCAGAATTTATCATGAAAGATCTTGTCAAAAAAGCAAATTTAGAAAAAGAATTTTTTATAAGCAGCGCTGGAACTTCAGGAGAACACGATGGAGAAGGTATGCACTATGGCACCAAAAACAAGCTTGCCCAACTTAACATAGAACACAAAAACTTCACAAGCAAAAAACTCACTCAAAAACTTTGCGATGAAAGCGATTTTTTAATCACCATGGACAATTCTAACTTCAAAAATGTTTTAAAAAACTTCACCAACACCCAAAACAAAGTTTTAAAAATCACTGATTTT
Source organism: Campylobacter sp. US25a (assembly GCF_004379075.1). NCBI lineage: Bacteria > Pseudomonadati > Campylobacterota > Epsilonproteobacteria > Campylobacterales > Campylobacteraceae > Campylobacter > Campylobacter sp. US25a. The sequence continues at coordinate 46,269 of NZ_RYYM01000001.1, read as the reverse complement.
AGTCCTAGTCTAAACTACGATGAAGTCCCTGATCCTTGGTATAGTGGAAATTTTGATGAAACTTATAAAATTTTATCCCTAGCTTGTAAAAATTTACTTGTTTTTTTATCAAAATAATTTAAAACAACTATATATTACTTCTCGTTTACTTTTTAGACTTATACTTCTAAACGAACCGAAAAACATTCATAAGAAAAACTCCTTAAAATTACACGCCTAGCTTAAATCCCTTTAGCTAGGCTTTTCTTTAGATGTTTTTATCCTTCAGATTTAAAATTTTTACTATTTTAAGTGCTTCTTAAGAAAAAACTCCAAATTTATGTGCTACAATTACGATGTTTTATTAATTTTTGACAAGGAGAATTCTCATGAAACTAGTTAAACTTAGTTTAGTTGCAGCTCTTGCTGCAGGTGCTTTTTCAGCAGCTAACGCTACTCCACTTGAAGAAGCGATCAAAGATATCGATGTATCTGGAGTATTAAGATACAGATATGAAAGTAGCAATCCATGGAGCAATGATAATTATGGTTCTGGTATTTCTGGTAAACAAGATCATAAATACAGAGCACAAGTTAACTTTAATGCCGCTATAGCTGATAACTTCAAAGCTTTTGTTCAATTTGACTATAATTCGAAAGATGGTGGTTATGGTGAAAATAGCATCAGCAACACAAGTGATACCTTAAGTGTTCGCCAATTATATTTAACTTATACAAATGAAGATGTTGCAACAAGCGTAATCGCTGGTAAACAACAACTAAACACTATCTGGACTGATAATGGAGTTGATGGTTTAGTTGGAACAGGTATTAAAGTAGTAAACAACAGCATCGATGGTTTAACTCTAGCTGCTTTTGCAGTAGATAGTTTCAACGAAGCTTCAGACTCTACTGTAATAATCACTCAAGAACCTGGTAGTAACAAAATTACAGGAGTTCAATTTAATCGTGGAAATCCTCAAGGTGATAGCGATACAAGCGGTGCTTTAAACTGGGATAAAAATCTTTATGGTGCTGCTGCCATAGGTTCTTATGAATTCTTAGGTGGACAATTTAATCCTCAATTATGGTTAGCTTATATGAGTGATAATGCATTCTTATATGCTGTAGATGCAGCTTATAGCACAACTATCTTTGATGGAATCAACTGGACTCTTGAAGGAGCTTACCTAGGAAATTCCTTGGATAGCAAACTTAAAAATGCACTTTCAAATCAAGCAGCTAACGGTAATTTCTTCGCTTTAAGAGGTAGTGTTGAATTAAATGGTTGGGATGCTAGCCTTGGTGGTTTATACTATGGTAAAAAAGATAAAGTTACTTTAACCACAATTGAAGATCAAGGTAATCTTAGCTCTTTGCTTGCAGGTGAAGAAATTTTCTATACTAATGGTTCTAATTTAAATGGCGATATTGGTAGAAATATCTTTGGTTATGTAACTGCTGGATATACTTTTAATGAAACAGTTCGCGTTGGTGCTGACTTTGTATACGGTGGAACAAAAACAGGGGAAATTGGCAATGGTGGTAAGAAACTTGAAGCTGTTGCAAGAGTAGATTACAAATACTCTCCAAAACTTAACTTCTCAGCATTCTACTCTTATGTAAATGTTAATACAGATCCTGAAAGCACTCATCACGATGCTGTAAGACTTCAAGCTCTTTACAAATTCTAAGGGGTTTTCAAGTTTAACTTTAAGGCGGGGTAAAACCCCGCCTTTTTTTATGCCTGATTTTTAAAACTTAAATTTATATAAAAAAAGATTTTCCCAAGCTAAAAAGCTTTAGGAAAATTAGGACTTAAACCAATTAGCGATTTTTTCAAAAAGCCCTTTTTGCTCTTGATGCATACCATCTTTGATACCAAAACTTTCACTTAGTTTTTCTAAAAGTTCTTTTTGTTCATCGTTTAAAGAAGTTGGGAATTTGATAGAAATTTGAACGATTTGATTTCCTATGCGAGAACTATGAACATCTTTTACTCCTTCTTTTTCAAGAACAAATCTTTGCCCATCTTTAGCACCCTTTGGTAAATTTAAGGTCGCTTCACCGCGTATGGTAGGTACTTTTATACTCTCTCCTAAGATAGCTTGAGTAAAAAACACTGGAAATTCTATATATATATCATCATCATCTCTGATAAAAGTATCATCTTCGGCAGCGATAATCTTAACATACATATCCCCTCTAGTGCCATTTTTTAAGATATTGCCTTTAGCATTGACACGAAGTTTCATACCTGTATCTACACCTTCTGGGATATTAAGTTCTACACTATCTTTGCTTTCATTATAACCTAAACCTTTACAATCGCTACATTTTTCACTAGCTTTTTCTCCACTTCCTTGACAATCAGGACAAGTTTGTGCAAAAGTGATAAAACCTTGAGAAATTCCAACTTGTCCTCTACCTTGACACTTTGGACAAGTTTGAAGTTTTCCATCTTTAGCCCCTGTTCCATTGCAAGTTTTGCAAGAACATTTATAAGTAAAGTCTATATTTTTCTTGCAACCAAAAATCGCTTCTTTAAAACTTAATTTTAAATTAACGATAAAATCGGAAGGGATTTTCTCATCATTTGAACTCTTTCTACGACGCGATGATGAGCCAAAGCCTTCTCCAAAAAAACTAGAAAATATATCTCCTAAATCCTCAAAACCACCAAAACCTGAGCTATTAGAACCAAATCCACCGCCTTTTAAAGCATCTTTTCCATATCTATCATAAATAGCTCGCTTTTCATCATTACTTAAAACTTCATAGGCTTCATTAACAAGCTTAAATTTCTCTTCTGCTTCTTTATCGCCTTGGTTTCTATCGGGATGGTATTTTAAAGCCATTTTTCTATAGGCTTTTTTTATGGTTTCTTTATCAGCATTTTGCGTGATTTCAAGAATTTCATAATAACTTATTTCCACATTATTCCTTTAAAAAATTTAAAATTTTGCTAGAATTTTAATCTTAAAAATTCAAAAATCTAATTTTAGCAAAAATAAAATCAATAATTTATCAAATTTTAAATAAAATTATGCAAATATTATAAATCTTAGATAAAATTTAAAGGATGCTAAAATGATTAATGTGTTGATGATAGAAGATGATCCTGATTTTGCGCAATTATTATCTGAGTATTTAGCGCAGTTTAATATTAAAATCACAAATTTTGAAAATCCTAAAAGCGCCTTAAATGTAGGCGTTCAAGGCTATGATTGCCTAATCTTGGATTTAACTTTACCAGGAATTGACGGTCTTGAAGTTTGTAGAGAAATCAGACAAAAAAGCAATATTCCCATTATTATCTCATCAGCTAGAGGCGACTTAAGCGATAAGGTTGTAGGGCTTCAAATTGGTGCTGATGATTACCTACCAAAGCCTTACGATCCAAAAGAAATGTATGCAAGGATTATGAGTCTTATTCGTCGCACAAAAAGAGTTGAACACGCAAATAATGAAAATATTAATTCTGCTTTCAAAATCGATGAGAGAAGGCATGAGATCACCTATGAAGATAAGGTTTTAACACTTACTCCTGCTGAGTTTGAAATTTTAGAATACCTTATCCAACAGCACGGATATAGCGTTTCAAGAGAACAGCTTGTAAGTCGCTGTAAAAATCTAAAAGATAAAGATTCTAAAAGTCTTGATGTTATCATTGGTCGATTAAGAGTAAAAATAGGAGATAGTTCAAAATCCCCAAAACATATTTTTTCTGTTAGAGGTATAGGATATAAACTAATAGGATGACAAAAAATTATTCTATTTATACCAAGCTAATTATTTTATTTGTTGTTACTTTTTTCTTAGTTTGTGTGCTTTTTATCGTTCTTTTGAAAATAGAAGGAAGTGCTTACAACGAAGAAGAAAGTTTAAAACAAGAAAATCTTATAAAAAATTTACTCATCTCCTATGAAAACACTTCAGGTGCTAAAATAGGATCCTATCTTGAAAATAGCGGTTTTAATACTATACAAAATCCCTATCTTGTAAAAAGCATAAGAAATAATGGACAATCACTTTTTAAAGCAAATGGAGAATTTTGCACCCTTTCTTCTTTAAAATATCATAGCAATCTTTATTTTGATGTTCAATGTAAAGATTTTGATGGCTTATATGAAGAAAATACTAGCGATAGAGTTTATAATCTTTTATTAATAGGATTTTTTTCTTTTTCTTTGTTGGTTGTTTTTATGTATTTTTCGGTATTAAAATCTTTAGAACCTTTAAAAAAATTAAGAAGGCAAGTTGCTAAAGTTGCAAATGGGGAGCAACCTGATTTTTTAGATTATCAAGAAGATGAAGTAGGAAAAATCGCCTTTGAATTTCAAAAAGCTTTTAAAAAAAATCAAGAATTAATCCAATCAAGACAACTTTTCCTAAGAACAATCATGCATGAGTTAAAAACCCCTATAGGAAAAGGGAGAATTATTTCTGAAATGATCAAAGAAGACAGACAAAAAGAAAGACTTATCGCTATATTTTTACGTATGGATTCTTTGATCAATGAATTTGCCAAAATCGAAAATTTATTTTCAAAAAACTACAACTTACACTTTAAACCTAGTCGTTTTAGCACTATACTTGAGGAAGCTAAAGAACACCTTATGAGAGATGATTTTAATAAAGTTGTAAAAGTTGATATTAGATATGATGCTTTAATCAATGTTGATATGGAAATTTTCTCTGTAATTTTAAAAAATCTTATCGATAATGCCTTAAAATACTCAAACAATGGCACTTGTGAGCTTTTTTGTTGTAAAGAATGTTTTACCATTAAAAATCCAGGCAAGCCTTTAGCAGAGCCTATAGAACATTATCTTGAAGCTTTCGCAAGAGAAAAACACAATCAGGTCAAAGGTATGGGACTAGGACTTTATATAGTTTCAGAGGTATGTAAACTGCATAATTTTGATTTGATTTATTTTTATGATGATGGAAAGCATTGCTTTAAAATTTTCTTTGGAGATAAAGAAAAATAATGGCAAAAGGCCTAGAAAAATTCAACGAACTTGTTGAAAGTTTTGCAAATTTACCTACCATAGGGAAAAAAACCGCCATAAGGCTTGCTTATCACCTTTGCATAAATAATCAAATCAATGGTATGAAACTCGCACACAATATAGAAAATGCTATCCGCTTTATAAAACCTTGTGAGCAATGCGGTGCTTTAAGTGAAAATGAGCTTTGCGAAATTTGCAGCGATGAAGAAAGAAATAAAAACATTTTATGTATAGTTGAAAGCCCAAAAGATATACTAACACTCGAAGAGAGTCAAAGCTACAATGGGCTATATTTTGTTTTAGATGAGTTAAATGAAGAAAAACTTGAAAAACTAAAGCAAATCATACTTAAGCTAAATATCTCTGAGCTCATTTTTGCATTGACACATAGCATTAATTCTGATGCAACTATCTTTTTTATAGAAGATAAATTTAAAGATTTAAACCTAACTTTTAGTAAAATCGCTCAAGGAATTCCAAGTGGTGTAAATTTAGAAAATGTGGATTTAATCTCTTTAAATAAAGCTATGAATTTTAGAACAAAAATTTAGAAATTTTTATAAGAAATATCAGCTAATTCTTGCAAAGAAAAATCCGCAATCTTTTCATAAACAAAACCTTCCTTGCTTAAAAAATCAAGTAAAGTTTTTTCCATGATTTTAGCCCCTTGTATAAGCTCATCTGAGAGCTTAAAACTCATCGCTTCAATACGCTTTGGCACACAAGCTAAGATGTGTGTTTTAGGCAAATCTCCTGCAAGTTCCATGTATTGCAAGGTTTGAAGCATTTCTATTTCATGAGCACTTCCACTCCAGCTAATTTTATTAGGCATAGCATCATAAGGAAAGAAAAATACATCTCCTATACTCGCATCTTGCGCTTCTATGCAGTCTAAAACGATAAGTCTATCGTACCTAGCGATGATATAGCTAAGTTGCAAAGCTAAAGTTCCACCATCAATAAAATCTAAAGTAAATTCAGGATGAGTGAATTTGTAGTTTTTTTCAAGTTGTTTGCAAAGATGAACGCCTAAGCCTTCATCTGCAAACATGATATTGCCTATTCCAAGGACTAAGAATTTCAATGTTTTTCTTCTTTTACAAATTTATATCCGCTAATAATAGCATCCATAGCACCATCTTTACCTTTTACTGCGTTAAAAATCGCCATGTAAATATGTACTGGTACAAAAATCATAATCACCCACATCAAAATTCTATGATAAGTTCTTACATCAGCCAAACCGCCCATTGCAGCTTCAAGTGGTCTTAAAATATGATATAAAAGCCCACCTAAGCCCTCATGGTAAGTATGAGTATAAAGAATAAGCCCTGTAAGAATGATACCTAACATCACAAGATAAAAGAAAAAATAAGTTACAAATTGCAAAGGATTATAAACCCCTTTTAAATGCGGATGTTTTCCTAAGAAAATGTAAAATTTTACTTGTTCTATCCATAATTTGATATTAAAAATATCCCATACACTTCTGCGTTCTTTTGCACTTACCTTGTCACAAAAAAACAAATATACTTTAAAAATAATACAAGCGATTAAAACAAAACCCACCGCTTGATGTACTAAACGGTATTTTGCTTGCATAAAATTTACGGGTTCGCCGTTACTAATAGGACTTTGAAACACATAAGAAAGATAATATCCTGTGCCAATAAGAATCACTATAGCAATAGCTCTTACCCAGTGCGTTAAACGCAAACCTATGCTAAATTCATATTCAGCTTTTCTTTGCAATTTTTCTTCTTTGTTTTGCATGAAAGCCTCCTTATAAATTGACATTCACTTTATATTCGCTTAGATTATTGCCCTTAGTATCCATTACATGCACCGCACAAGCAATACAAGGATCATAAGAGTGAATTTTTCTAATGATTTCAAGCGGTTGTTTTACATCAGCGATTTTAAGTCCTATCAAACATTGCTCATAACTTCCACCTACGCCATTTGCGTCTTTTGGACTTGCATTCCAAGTAGAAGGCACCACAGCTTGCCAGTTTTCAATGACGCCATTTTTAATTCTACACCAATGACTTAATGTTCCGCGTGGCACATGCCCCATATAGCGTCCTTTGTATTCTTTAGAATTATCGATCACATAAGGCGCGCAAGTACTCTGATCTACTTTTAAATTTTCAACTAAATTATTAAACGCTTTTAAAGCATTATTTGCAACGATTTTTGCTTCAATACAACGCGCAGCTGTTCTTCCAAGTGTACTAAATACAGCATTTAAAGGAAGTCCTGTTTCTTTTAAGAACTCATCTACTACAGGAACAACATTTTGATTACCTTTGGCATAATTTACAACGATATTTGCTAAAGGTCCTACTTGCATAGGGTTTCCTTCATAGCGTGGAGCTTTAATCCAACTATATTTACCCTTAGTATCAAACACTTTAGAATGAACATTATTTCCATGATGATCTACGCTTTCTCCATCTACAAGTCCTGTATAATTTGGATTTGTTTTGCCATCATAAGGATGTAAAGGTTCATTGTCTGCATACCAAGAATGAGTTGCCTCTTCAGTAATCTTATCTTCTTCTACTTCATAAACCTTGCTTAAATCTCCATTTTTGATAATACCACTTTCAAAAAGCCACTCATCTCTTCCGATTTGGAATTCTTTAAAGGTGTAAAGATTATTTACCCCTATATCATTTAAAACGCTTGCTTCATGTGCATAAGCTTTTCCTGCCATCACAAGATCAGGATAATACGCACGATTAACAAAGTCTTGTACTTCTTGGAATTTAACCATATATTCACCCATTCTTGCAGGATCAAGTAAATCCATAACGCAAGTTACACCACCAACAGTTAAGCTTTGTGGATGTGGATTTTTAGCTCCAAAAATCGCCATACATTGAGCAATGATTCTTTGGATTCTTAAGCATTCTAAATAGTGAGAAAGAACGATTAAATTTTGCTCAGGACTTAAACGATAAGTTGGGTGACCATAGTACGCATTAGCAAAAGGTCCTAAATTTCCTTTATCTACAAAAGTTTTAAGTCTTTGTTGCACTTCAAGAAGTTTATCCGCACCTGTTGCATAAGGATTTGGAGTGTATTTAAAAGCTTCATCGCTTGCTTTTTTAACATCAGCACTTAAAGCACTTACCACATCAGCCCAATCAAGCCCATGAAGTTGATAAAAATGCACGATATGATCGTGTAAAAATAAAGCTGCATTCATTAAAGTTCTTGTTAAAAGCGCATTTAAAGGTGGAGTAATACCTAAAGCATTTTCAACAGCAACTATACCTGCTTTATAATGTGAAAAAGTACAAACTCCACAAATTCTTTGTGTCATAAAACCCGCATCTCTTGGATCACGCCCTTTTACTATGGTTTCAATACCACGCCACAAAGTAGAGCCAGCATAAGCTTCTTTTACCACATTGTTATCATCAACAACAACTTCAACTCTTAAATGCCCTTCAATTCTTGTAATAGGATCTACGATTATTTTTTGACTCATTTTTATTCCTTATCTTTTTGCATGGAAGATATAACTGCGTGCGCTGCTATAGCAACACCTGTGAGCGTAAGCACGCCTATGCCGATTTTATCTGAAACACTATCCGCGCCCAAACCAAAAACAGTATCAAATTTACGACTAGCCATAGGCTCTTCAAAAGGTCCCATAGTATCCCAAAAATCGGGCTCAGAACAACCTATACAACCATGCCCTGCTTGAATAGGCCAAGAAGTGTGCTGGTTAAATCTCTCTCTTGAACAGTTATTGAAAGTATAAGGCCCTTTACAGCCTACTTTATAAAGACAAAAACCTTGCTTTGCTCCTTCATCTCCAAAGGCATGCACAAATTCACCCGCATCAAAATGTCCGCGTCTTTCACAAAGATCATGAATTCTTAAGCCATAAGCCCATTTTGGCCTATTATATACATCAAGTGCTGGTAACTCGCCAAATAATAAATAATGAAGCACATTACCCACTATATTTTTTTCACTTGGAGGACAGCCTGGAACATTGATCACAGTTTTGCTTGTTACTTTGCTTAAAGGCTGCGCATTACTAGGATTTGGTCTTGCTGCTTGGATTCCTCCAAAGCTAGAACAGGTTCCTATAGCAAAAATAGCCAAAGCATTTTCACTTGCCATTTTTGAAAGCTCATAGCCTGTTTTTCCATGTGCACCTATGGTTAAAAAATGCTCTGTATCACCCATAGGGATGCCACCTTCAACCATTAAAATGTATTTATTTTTATGTTTTTGAATGGCACTTTCTAAATTTTCTTCAGCTTGCCAACCTGCTGCAGCCATCACTGTTTCGTGATATTCTAAAGAAATATAATCAAAAATCAAACTATCAATCGTTGGAGTATCACTTCTTAACAAACTCTCACTACAGCCTGTACACTCAGCCATATGAAGCCACACAACAGGAAGTCTATCAGCAAGCTCAGCAGCTTTTGCTACCATAGGAGTAAAACTCGCTGGTAAAGCCAAAAATGCCGTCATAGCACCTGCCCATTTCATAAAATCCCTTCTAGAAAAACCTGACTTTTCTAATGCTTTTGCAATGCTATCATTGTCTTTTAAAGAAGGAAGCTTTTCAAGAGCCGATAAACGCGACTCTATTTGATGATAATCAATCATTATATTTCCTTTATAACATGAAATTTATTCTCTATAATAATAAAATAAAGGAAGTTAAAATAAAATTAAAAACTTACTCTCATAAGCAAATATTAGTATCAATCTTAATTAAAGTTTAATCATAAGCCTTTTTTGAGTTTGCGAATCAAAAATCTCGCAGGGTGAATAGCGTGGATATATTTTTTTTCTAAACACAAGGGTTCATTATTTATCAATGCACACAAATACCTTGCCGCTAAAACACTTGTGCTAAAACCCCTTGATCCATGAGCAAAATTAAAATACAAATTACAAGACATTTTAGCTGGTTTTTGCTCCTTGTTTTTTGTCCATAATAAAGCTTTATATTCTTCTTTATAAAACACTTCATCATAAGCATTTCCGACTATCATAAAGCGATCACTCGAATAAGATCTAAAACCTACCTTAGAACCTATAATTTCTAATTTTGTATTTTTATCTATAAATTCGGCTATATTTTCTATATTTTGTTTATCATCTTCTTCTTTTGATTCTAAACTTGTATCAAGTCTATCATAACTTGCTCCAATCACTTGCAAATCACCTTTTATAGGACAAATATAAGCCTTAGAAGATAAAGGAAATGGAGAGTCTAAAAAAGGTTTTAGATGTGTAACTTGACCTCTTACTTTACTTAATTTCATCTCATCATAAAAAACAAAATCTTTTGTATCTGCGCCCATAGCATAAATCAAAACCGCATAATCACTTTTAACAATATTATTTTTAAATTTTAAAGCAAAACACTCATTTTCAAATTTATAAGCTTGAAATTCATGATTAAAATATATACAAGCTTTACTTTTTTCAAAAAGATTTTTAACCAAATTTTTTGGAAAAATCACTCCACCATCTTCTAAAAAAGCTTGATTTTTTGAAATTTTAAGCAAAACATTTTCTCTTTGTGTGTCAAATCTTTCTTGCATCAAATCATTATGTGCAAACTCGACTACACCCTTAAATTCTAAATCTAAAATTTGTCTATAAAAACGACTTGCCTCTATAAAAGAAAGCTCTGAAAACTCCCCTAAATTTACCTTAGGCTTTAAGATTAAAGAGCTTAAAATTCCACTTTCATTTCCGCTTGCACCCTTGCCTAATTCTAAATGTTTTTCAAAAACATCTATTTCAAAACCCCTTAAACTAAGCTCATAAGCTAAAACAGCACTTGATATACCTGCACCAATAATAGCTACTTTTTTATTTTTTAAAGATGAAAATGTTCTTGAAAAATACGCTTCTTTATCTTTAAACTCAAGTTCATTTTCCAAATAAGCTTTAATCATTTCTCTTTTTCTAAAACCTTTGGTTTTTTCTACTCTAAAGCCATATTTTTTTAAATTTTTTTGTAAAAAACTTGCCGAAGAAAAGGTGCAAATTTGTGCATTTTTTTTAGAAAGTCTTGCCACTTCAAAAATTAATTTTTCATCAAACATTTGCGAGTTTTTATTTGGAGAAAATCCATCTAAATACCAAACATCAGCTTTAAAATCTAATTCTTTTAAAATAGCAATATCTTCAAAAACAAGATCTAAAAAACAATCTTCAAAATAAAAACGATAAATTCCTTCTTTAGCTTTAGGATAAAATTTTAAAAATTGCTCTAAAAGCTCTTTAAACTCTTCATAAAATCCTAGTTTTTGATAAATTTCTCTTAATTGTTCTTTTTCGATATAAAAAGCTTCTATACTGATATAAAAAAGTTTTTTGGGACGCTTAGAAGGAGTGGTTTCTAAAAAGCGTTTCAAAGTAAGAAAAAAATTTAAACCTATACCAAAACCACTCTCTGCGATAATGAAATTTTCTTGATTTTTCCATTCAAAAGAATGAGTGTAAACAAATTTGCTTTCATTTAAGCCATCTTTGGAATTAAAATAAAAATCATCAAAATCCAAAGAAAAAGGAGTATTATCCTTAAAAATTAGCTTAGCTTTTTTCATCGGTTGTTATAAAAATAACTCTCAACTCCATCAGCAATACCCTTAACCAATAAATCTTGAAAAGCTTTATTGGCGATTCTTTTACCTTCATTTGGATGTGTGATATAGCCAATTTCAATCAAAATTGCAGGCATTTGCGCACCCACTAAAACCCAAAAAGGTGCTTCTCTTACACCGCCGTCTACAATTTTATACTTTTTGCGTGTTTGAGTGAGTATATTTTTTTGTACATCAATGGCTAGTTTATTTGAAGCAACGATTTTTTCACGATTTAAGAAATTTAAAATACTTTGTTTTGAGAAATAATTAATCTCTTCAAAATCCCCTTGATTTTCTTTTTCTGCTGCTTTTTTACTTCTTTCGCTTCTTGCAGGACTTAAAAAGAAAGTTTCCACGCCTTCGCTACTTTTAGCCTTGGCAGCATTGGGTGCTGCATTAGCATGTATAGAGATAAACAAATCCGCTCTTTTATCATTAGCATATTTAGTTCTATCGCGAAGATTGATAAATTTATCCGAACTTCTAGTGTAAAGCACTTTATAACCGCGTTTTTTAAGTTCATTTCCAAGTTTTAAAGCCGCGCTTAAAACTATATCTTTTTCTTTTAAACTTCCTTTTTTATCACTTAGAGCACCGCTATCTTTTCCACCATGCCCCGCATCGATAACTATAAGTTTTCCTGATTTGTATCTCGTACTTAAGGTTTTATTAAAACTTTGAGTTGCTTTTTTATCTACATTTTGACTTGAAGTTTGCGCATGAAAACCTAAAGTGAGATTTTTATTATCCAATTTTTTTAAAAGTTTAAATTCTTTAGGAGCACTCAAAACCACACGAACAATTTTTGGATTATATTGCGTAACGACAATTGTATTTTGTCCAAAGGTAAAGCTTTTTCTATTACCTTCTAACACACCTTTAAAACTTACAACATACCGGAATTTTTGATCTTTGGTTTCAAATATTGCTATTTCTTTTTCATCCAAATCATCGCTCAAATTTAACACCACAGCGTTAGAAATTTTATCCACATCTAAAACATATAAAGGTCCTTGATCTTCTTTTTCGTTATTGGTTTTTTTATCTTGTTTTTTTATTTCTAAAACTTTGGTTTTAATTTCTGTTTTTTGATCTTGCTTTTTCTCTGAAATTTTACTAACTTGCTCAGTCTTTTTTTGGCTAGTAATTTCTTTTGAAAAAATTATTTTTTCTTCTTTAAAAGATATATCAATAGGAATTTTTTCTTTAGCATAAACCACTATGCGTATGGTTTTGGGATTAAATTGTGAAATCACTAAACGATAGTCATCAAATTTAAACTCTTTTTTACCTCCTTCTAAAACCCCATCAAAATCACTAATAAAACGATAGTTTCCTTTTTCATCTAAAGCAAAACTTTTTAATTGATTCTTATCTAAATTTGCATTTAATTCAAGCTCTACACCTTGGCTTGTTTTACTTGACTTTAAAACGTAAATTTTATCATCACTTTTTGTTTTAGAAACGATACTACTCTTTGGCTCTTGTGAAGTTTTAAAATCTATTTTTTCTATATTTTTTATTTGTTCATTAGGTGATTTTTTTTCACTTTTTTGAACTGTTTTTACAGGTTTAAAAGTTGACTTTTCAGTATCTTGAGAAATATTTTGAACCTTAATATCTTTAATAACAGCCTTTCTTAAAGCATTGATACTTGCTTCGCTTATACCACTTTCTTTTAACTCATTAGCATATGACTTGTCGTCTAAATTTAAAGTATTTGAACTGATGATCAATCTTTTTAAGATTTCAATTTTAGTTTTTTCATCTTCATTGATAACACTTTGTATATAAAGGCTTTTTAGCTGATGATGAAATTTTACTTGCACTTCGCTTTTAGAACCGATAAAATTTTTATCGAAATTTGCAAGTTCATTTTCATAAGCTCCAAAAAGAGTTGTGAAAACAAATACTAAAAATACAAAAATTTTAGCCATTATTCACCATTAACCAATTTTTCCATAAGTTCTTTAACGCTGATAAGTTTATCTAAACGATATCCATTTGCACCTGTAAAGAAAAGTCCTGTTTCTTTTTTACCTGACCATGCATCAAAAAGCCTATCTGCTATACAATACCCTACTTTAGTCGCCTCTTTTCCGCGTCCACAAGGTGCTACACAATTGCTTATACAATTGATCTTTGGACCCATTCTTTTATCTACCAAATTTAAAAGATTGGTTCTAACTCCACGAGCAGGATAGCCCACAGGAGATTTAATAAGCTCTATATCTTCTTCTTTAGAAGCTAGTAAAACGCTTTTAAACTCTTCACTTGCATCACATTCAAAAGTTCCTATGAAACGCGTCCCCATTTGAACACCACTAGCTCCTAAAGAAATAGCGTTTTCTATATCTTTTTTATCCCAAATTCCACCTGCGGCAATCACAGGAAAAGATCCCCAATTTTTAGCCTCTTCTACCACAGGAGCGATTAATTTTTCTAGCTGATAATTTGGATCTAAGCACTGCTCATAAGTAAAACCTTGATGACCTCCACTTTTTGGCCCTTCTAAAACCACTGCATCAGGTAGGCGGTTGTAACGGCTTTGCCATCTTTTGCAAATAATTTTTAAAGCCTTTGCAGATGAAATAATAGGCACTAAAGCCACATCAGGAAAATCTACAGTAAATTCAGGTAAATTTGTAGGAAGTCCAGCGCCTGAAACAATCACATTAAAACCAACCTCACAAGCATCGCGTGCTATTCTTGCATAATCATTACTTGCACATAAGATATTACACCCCAAAGGCGCATCGCCACAAACTTTTCTTGCATTATTAATTAAAGCTTGCAAACCCTTGCGTGAGTAAAAATTTTCACTTCCATAAGGCTTAGCGTTTAATTCTTTACTCGCATACTTTCTTTCTTCATAATATCCTGTTCCCACAGAAGAAATGATCCCAAGTCCACCATTTAAAGAAACTGCAGAAGCTAATCTATCCCAGCTTATGCCTAGTCCCATTCCCCCTTGAAAAATGGGATATTTTATAGTATGTTTTCCTATTTGTAAGGGTCGTAAATTCATTCTTTTACCTTTAATTTTGCAAATTTTCTTTTACCTATTTGTAAGATGTATTCTCCTTGTTCTAAATGCATTTGCTCGTCGCTAACTTTTTGAGAATTTACACTTACTGCATTAGCGATAATGCTTCTTCTTGCCGCAGAAGTAGAACTTTCCAAACCACATTCAACCAAAGCCTTAGCAAGCCAAATTTTTCCTTGTATTTCAAACTCAGCCATATCACTTGGTAAAGCATTTTGAGAATGAATTCTATCAAATTCAGACTTAGCATTATTAGCCTCTTCTTTGGAGTGAAAACGCTCCGTAATCTCTAAAGCTAAATTTTCTTTAGCTTTTTTAGGATGTAAATTACCTTGTTCTATATCTTTTTTTATTTGCGCGATTTCTTCTAGGCTTTTTTGACTTAAAAGTTCATAATATCTAAACATCAATTCATCGCTAATACTTAAAATTTTAGCATACATATTATTAGCTTTTTCTGTAACACCAATGTAATTATTTAAACTCTTACTCATTTTGTTTACACCATCTAAACCTTCGAGTAAAGGCATCATAATCACAGCTTGTTCTTTTCCTATATTATAAACTCTTTGAAGCTGTCTTCCCATTAAAAGATTAAATTTTTGATCCGTTCCGCCCATTTCAATATCACTTTTTAAAGCCACGCTATCATATCCTTGAAGTAAAGGATATAAAAACTCGCAAATCGAAATAGGACTTTGCTCTTTAAATCTCTTGGTAAAATCGTCACGCTCAAGCATTCTAGCTACACTAAAAGTTGAAGTAAGCTCTACTATACCCGCAGCTCCAAGTTCATTAAGCCAAGTAGAATTAAACTTAATCTGTGTTTTTTCTTTATCCAAAACCTTAAAAACCTGTGTTTCATAAGTTTTAGCATTGATTAAAACTTGCTCTTTATCCAGCTTTTTACGCGTTGCACTTTTTCCACTTGGATCACCAATTTGTCCCGTAAAATCTCCAATCAAAAACTGCACAATAGCTCCATGTTTTTGCAAAAAAGCCATTTTTGTTAAAACCACGCTATGACCTAAATGTAAATCAGGTGCTGTAGGATCAAATCCTGCCTTTATAAAGAAATTTTCACCCTTTTCATAATAATTTTTAATTAATTTTTCTATTCTTTCTTCATCAATAAGCTCTGCACAGCCACGCTTAACTTCTGCTAATATTTTTTTTATATCCATAATAAACCTTTTTAACCTTCTTTATAAGCATCATTTAAAGATGTAAAATCTAAAATCTTACAACGAGATTTTAACCTATCCTTGACACTATCTGGGTTGATATTATCAGGAATTTCCATTGTAATCTCAAAATAATCTACCGCCGAATTTAAATCACTTGATAAATTAATTGTTAATAAATTTATCTGCATTTTAGCTAAAAATGCCAAAAATTCCGCTAAAACACCTTTTTTATTTTCCAAAGAAAAAATCAATTTATAAGATTTAGGGATATTAGAATCCCATTTTATAAATACCATATCTTGATTATTATCTATCATTTTATCGGCTCTATCGCAAAGCTTATGATGGACAATTGCGTTGCCACCTTTAACAAAAGCTAAAACAGCATCACCTCTTTTTGGATGGCAACAAAAATCAAAATCCACATTAGCAATTTTATGGTTACAATATAGAGTAAAATTTCCTATTTTTTGTTCTTTAATTTCATATTTATCAAACCAATATGACTTCTTGGCGTATTTTTTAAGACCATTGACTATATCTTTCAAATAAGCACTATCTGTTGCTACTTGTCTAATACGTCTGACTAAATTTTCTTTTTCTATCCAAGTTTCAATTCTATTTTTATCAACTCCAAAAATAAAACTTAATATATTAATAGAACTTGCTAGATTAATCTCTCTGATTTTTTGCTTACAAAATTCCCTTATACTTGCTTTTGCTTTTCCTGTTTTAACACTATCTATCCAAGAACAGCGATAAAATTTATCATTGCTAGTAACCACTCGCACAATATCGCCATTTTTAAGCTCAGTTAACAAAGGTACTTTAATACGATTTACATAAGCGCTTTTTGCATGAAGCCCTACTTTGGTATGCACTTCATAAGCAAAATCAAGAACCGTTGCACCACGAGGCAAAGTGAAAATTTCTCCCTTAGGAGAATAAACTGCAACATCTTCAACATAAAGACTATCTTTAGCATATTCATAAAGTTCAATAGCATTATAATCTTCTGCATTTTCAAGATTGTTTATACTTTGCATTGAAATATCTGTAAGCCAATCAAGACGAGGTGCAACCACGCTGCCATCTTCTTTATATTTCCAATGCGCTGCTATACCAAATTCCGCAATTTTATGCATATCAAAAGTTCGAATTTGTGCTTCTATAATACTTTTAGCATCAAAAAGTGTGGTATGTATGGTTTGATAACCATTTTGTTTAGGCAAGGCTATATAATCCTTAAAACGCGAAACCAAGGGATTAAAATGTGTATGTAAAATTCCCAAAGCTAAGTAACAATCACTTACTTTTTCAACCAAAATTCTTACCCCAAGTAAATCAAGAACTTCTTCAATACCAATGCCTTTTCTTTGCATTTTAAGATAAATAGAATAACTATGCTTAATGCGTTTTTGAATTTCAAAACTACCTTGTCTAAAGCCATTACTCAAAAATAAAAGTTCGATTTTGGAAATAAATTCATTTAAACCTAATTGCATTTCTTGATTATTGGAATTGATATAATTGTCAATAAGCTTATACTCATCTGGCATAAGATATTTAAAACTAAGATCTTCCAAATAATTTTTTATGCTTGAAATACCAAGTCTATGAGCTATTGGGGCATATACAACTAAAGTTTCTTCGCTGATTCTTTTTTGCTTATCTTCTCTTAGAATATCAAGAGTAAGCATATTATGCAACCTATCGCATAACTTCACAATCAAAACCCCAACATCTTCAATGCTTGCTAAAAGCATATTTCTGAAAGTCAAGGCTGATTTAGTTAAACTTTTTTTAGATTTTGATGAAATGAGATTATCTTCTCTAATTTCTATAATTTTAGTAAGCCCTAAAACAAGTTTTAAAACCTCAGAACCAAACTGCTCTCTAAGTTCTTCTTCGGTGCAGTTTGTATCTTCGATCACATCATGCAATAAAGCAGCTAAAATATTACTTTTATTTTCACTTAAAAATCCAACCAGTGTTGCTACTAAAATAGGATGTACCGCATAAGGCTCTCCACTTTTTCTAAACTGCCCTTCATGGCAAAATATACAGTAATCTACTGCTTTTTCAAGAATGGCATCATGGCCACAAATTTCGAAAAGTAAAGCCTTAGCAGCTTCTAAATCTTTACAATTTTTTACATTATCGATTAATTGTTCAAGCAATAATTCTTCATCGATTGGTTTCAACTAAACCCTCTAAAGTGATTTTATTTTCTGCAATTTCATATAAAGCTATATCTGCAAGTTTATTTTTATTTTTATCAAAGTCTACCAAAGGGGTTGCTCCATTCGCCAATTGTTCCGCTCTTTTTGCTACCACTAAAGAAAGGCGATATCTATCATTACCCATTTTTTCCAAAGCTTTTGCCGCTACTTCTTCTATTCTTTTATCCATAATTTTCTCCTTAATTATTTTTAACGATTGAACAAAGGCTAGTATTACCTTGTATGATTTTAAGTAAATTACCCTCTTCAAACATATTACAAACCACTATAGGAAGTTTGTTGTCTTTAGCTAAAGCTATCGCTGTATCATCCATCACTTTAATATTATCTTGCATAGCCTCATCATAACTTAAAGTATTTAAAAATACTGCATCATCAAATTTTTTTGGATCTTTATCATAAACTCCATTAACTTTTGTAGCTTTTATTACCATATCTGCATCAATTTCTACAGCTCTTAAAATAGCTGTTGTATCTGTAGTAAAATAAGGATTTCCAGTGCCTGCAGCAAAAACCACAACACGACCCTTTTCTAAGTGTCTTTGTGCTCTTCTCATAATATAAGTTTCACAAAATGCTTCCATCTGAATAGCACTTTGAACCCTAACTTCAAGCCCAGAGCTTTCCAAGGCTTCTTGAATGGCAATAGCATTGATAACCGTAGCAAGCATTCCCATATGATCGCCACTTGTCCTTTTAATCAATCCGCCCTTAGCAGCACTTACTCCACGAATAATATTGCCACCACCTATAACTATGCCTACTTCTATTTGATTTTTTACAAGTTCTTTAATCTCTGAAGCTATGAATTTTAAAATAGAATTTTCTATGCCAAAGCCATTTTCACCTGCTAAAGCCTCTCCTGAAAATTTTACTAAAACTCTTTTTCTCTCTTGCATTATTTCTCCTTATTTAACTTGAAATTATATTTTAAATTCCATTAAATTTAGCTAATTTAAGCTAATGAGCTCCAAAGGATTGATATGAAAATTTTTTTGAGTTACTTCAAAAGTAAGATCATTTTTTATTCTACCCACTACGGCACCTTTTTTAATATTCTTACCAACTTTAATATTAGGAGCAATCTTATCTAAATGTGCATATATTGTATGTATGCCATTATCATGTTCAACAATAACAACTCGAGCTAGCATACTAGTATCTTTGGCAAAAACTATTTTTCCATCTAGCACATTTTTAACAACTGCATCGCTTTTATTGCTTCTTAAAACTACATTCTCGTTAAAAATTTTAAGATTATAAACAGGATCAACATAATTTCCAAATTTTTGCTTCACAGTAAAAGAATCTAATGGAGCTATGGTTTTTTTTCCTGTGTAACGCTTGACTGAACCTCCTTGATAGCTTGAACCTAATTGCCTTATTTGTTGATTATTTTTTACTATTTTAGTATCATTTTTGCTTGAATTTACATTTTCTTTATCATTAATAATTTTTAATTGATTTAATGTTTTTCTAAGCTCTTCTTGCTGAGCTTGTAAGTCATCAAGTTTTTTTGCATATATGGTTCGATCTGTTTTTTGTTTGTTGATTTCGCTAATTTGTTTCTGTTTTAAACTTTGAAGTTTGGTTAATTGAGCGTTGTAATCCTTAAGACTATCATTGATTTTCTTAATCTGAGCTTGTTTATCATCAATAAGCCTATTTACTCCCTCATAATCTTTAGAAATTTTTAAAATTTCTTCATTTAAAACTTTGTTTAAACTTCCTAAAATTTCAAAAGCCATAAAACTTTCTTCACTTTCAATATAGCCTTGAGGGATAGGTAAATCATAAGCAAAATCTTTAGCCATTAAAGATATAAGCTTACTTTCCATATTTGATTTACTTTTAAGCAAATCTTCATTTTGGCTTGCAAGGGTGTTTAACTCTTGATTTTGAGCCTTAGCACTTGCTTCAAGCTTAGAAGTTTGTGAATTTAAGCTTTCAATTTGAAAACTTAGATCTTTCAAACTTTTTTCACCATTTAAAATATCGCTAGCCAAATCTTCAAGTTTTTTATTTAACTGTTCTTGTATGCGTTTATTTTCTTCTAAACTTTTTGTTTTTTCATTTATAGCGTTTGCTAAACTTATATCAACAAACAAAAAAAAACAAAAAAAGATAAGAATATTTTTTCTCATCTTTTAACCTTAAACATAACCGTATTTACACACAACAAGCAAATAAACAAAGTAGCTAAAAAAATTAAAGTCAAATGTAAAATAAAATTAATAGGTGGAAAAATAATATCTACAGCCTTTAAGCTTTCTTGGATAATAGAAAGATCAAAAATTTGGGTAAAAAAGGCAAGCAAAATAATAAAAGCAATAAAACAATCAACCACAACTACCTTATAAAGCATAAAAGATCTAAACCAAAACGGAGCTCCAAATAAACACATAATTTCAATACGATCGGTATGTTCATAAAGCCAAATTCTCATCTGTTTTAAAAACAAAACAAAGGCAAGTAAAATAATGATAAATAAAAATAACCAAAAAACAAATTTCATCAAAATAAGTAAGGAATATATCTTATCATGGGTTTTGGAAAAAGTTTCAACCTTGCTAACACCTACAATATTTAAAAGTTGATTTTTAATTGAATTTAGTTCATTTTGATCAGGCAAAGAATTTAATTTTAAAGTATAAAATTTTGGCAGAGAATCTTTTAAAACTTTCAAATTCTTTTCAGAAACATCATTTTTCAAACGATCGATTAAATCCTTAGGATCTAAAGATTCAAGTCCAGCAAAAAATGGTACTTTTGTTTTTACCACATTCTGATCAAGTTCAGTTTTACTGACAACTATAATATTATAATCTTTATTAACAAGTTCTTCATAATGTTTTAAAGTTGCATTTGTAATCAAAATAAACTCAAAAGCAAACATCATAAACAATAAAGATAAAATTAAAGATAAATGTGTTTTAAAAAATTTCATTCATTTTTCCATTTTCTATATTAAAACGACGATAATCCACTCTTAAATTGCTAGGAATTCTATGT
Organism: Campylobacter sp. US25a; assembly: GCF_004379075.1. NCBI lineage: Bacteria > Pseudomonadati > Campylobacterota > Epsilonproteobacteria > Campylobacterales > Campylobacteraceae > Campylobacter > Campylobacter sp. US25a. The sequence goes on along the minus strand of NZ_RYYM01000001.1, from coordinate 25,146 downwards.
GTTACCACTATAACACAAGTTCCTAAAAGTTCTCTAGCAGACTTTAAAAGAGTCCATATAATATCAGAAGAATACTCGTCCAAATTTCCCGTTGGCTCATCGCAAAGCAAAAGCTTTGGATTATGAGCTAAAGCCCTAGCCATAGCGACGCGTTGTTGCTCACCACCACTAAGTTGATTAGGCAATTTATCTGCTTTAAAAGTTAAATTTACATGCTTTAAAAGCTTAGCAGCTTGATCATGGCATACTTTTTTACTATAACCTTTAATCATTAAAGGCAACATAACATTTTTTTCAACACTATATTCTTGTACAAGTTTATAATCTTGAAAAATAATCCCTATTCTTTGACGCAATTTTAAAAGTTCTAAATTTCCAATTTTATTCATCAAAGATCCACATACTTCAAGCTTGCCAGAAATAGGTTCTAAATCCCCATAAAAAGACTTTAAAAGCGTACTCTTGCCACTCCCACTTTTACCAGTAATAAAAACAAAATCATCATCCTTAAAAGCAAAACTCGCTTCTTTAATAACTAGTTCATCATAACCTAAAGTAAGTTTATTTGCTTGGATTAAATTAGGCATCCTTTTTCCTTAATTTCCCTTTTTAAATTTTTAAATTATGCTTTATTTTTGCTTAATTTTCAAGAAAAATTATATTTTAAACTGAACTTTTAAAATTTCTTTTAATTCATTTACCGCTTTAATGTTTTCTTGAATTTTAAATGGTTCTTTAAAAGCAAAATCAATCGTTTTATCAAGATGCAAATAACAATGTTCAGGCTTATTAAAAGCTCCAAAAGCAACCTTTAAAAGCAAATTCTCATCTTGTTTATAGATGCTTTCAAAATGCAAGAAAAAATCATCTTTTTTTATAGTAATATTTTTAAAGTTCTGCTCTATTTTTTTTAAATCCTCTCTAGAAAATTCAACCGATGAGAGATTAAATTCATTTAACTCATAATTTTTACAGTCTTGGTTAAAATTCCACACCCAAAGATCATATATATTTTTTTCTTGCTTTTTCCATCTATCTTCATATTTGCTTGAAATTTCTAAATTTTCATTTTTTCTAAGACTAAATTTTGGCGCAGGAAAAGTCAAAAATTGCTCTAAAGTAAAATTAAAATACTCAAAACTATCTGTTCTAAGCTCAAAACGACCATTTTGAACTAAAACCCTAGCACATTCTTTGCAAAAATCCTTCCCAATAACTCGCCTATGAGGCTTTTTGTCCCAAGGAACAGGAAAATGTAAAAAAATCTTTTCAACTGATTTTGATTTTAATACACTCAATAACAATCTCGCATCACTTTGGATTAGCAAAATATTATTTACATTTTGTGCCTTAGCAAGTTTAGCTACTTGAGTTAAAGCTGGATTGTAAATTTCCACCCCTAAAATTAAAACATTTGGATTTTCTTTTGCTTGATAAAGCAAATGTCTTCCTGATCCAAAGCCTATTTCTATATAAATTTTACCTTGAAGTCTAGATAAAAGTTCATCAAAGTTATCAACGATAAATGGTGTTTTTTCAATTAAAGCATTGTTTTTAAGTCCAAAAGCTTCATTGATAATATCCTCACAAAAACCTTCTTTAAAGATTTTTAAAGCCTTTTGTAGATAACCTATTTTAGAAGGTTTTGTATGTTTATCGCCTTTAATCACAAAACCATTTTGTGCTTTTTTAATCTGCAGAAAAAAACTCTCTTCTTGAACCTTTGTATAAATAAGACTAACATTATCATTCTTAGCAAGCCAAAGAAATTCAACATCATCCTTGCTATAAGGCAGATTCATTTCTTTGATCTTTTTGCTTCTAAAATTTGGCACTACTGAGCCGCCTTAACTTTGCTTGAAGGTTCTGAACGAAGCCCAGCCGAATCAATAGCAATAACTTCATAACTATATTCCACCCCTGGTAAAGCTTTTACATCTTTTAATCGCTTTTCTTTAATGCCTTTAAAAACTGCATTTTGCTCTCCACCATAGCGTCTTACTTCATATTCAACAGCTCTAGTATCATTATCACTCCATTCTAAATTTATCCCTTCGCTTGTGCTTTGAGCCAAAATAATACTAGGAGCCAAAGGATTATCTAAAGTTCTACCCTCTACACCATCTTTTGGCATAGGACTTTCAAGACCATCTTTATCCACTATTGTTACTTTATAATACTTGCTTTTACCTGCTCCTTCTACTATATCCTCATAAGAATTTTTATCAGTCTTTGCCAAAACACTAAAAGGAAGGAAGCTTGAGCTCGTAGAATAAACTTTATAATAAGAAAAATCTTCATACGTAGGAGCATCCCAAGTTAAAATGATTTTATTAGAACCATCTGTGCTAGCACTTAAATGCTCAACTTGAGGGGGTAAAGCCTTGCTTGTAGAACTTACAACTTGACTTGGCTCACTCTTTATCCCATTAAAACTCACAGCAATAATTCTATAACTTGAATTTTCATTAGGTTTTAAATCACTATCGATGTATTCAGCGTTTAAGCGATTTTTTACTTCTGCAATTTTTTTAAATTCTTTATCATCACCTTTAGTTCTTTCAATAATATAAGAATCAACCCTAAAATCAGGATGCGGACGCCAAATAAGTTTAATACGATTAGGCAAATTGGTCACAGCTTGAATAAAAGGAACAGCTTCAAGTCTTGGAGCTGTGCTCACTTCTATAACCTTGCCATCTTCTGAAATTTGTCCTTGCTCATTAAAGCTTTTCATCATATAACGATACTTAGTACCAGGCTCTAATTTAGTATCTACATAATGAGTTTGAAACTTATCTTTAATAGTGCCTACAAGTTTAAAATCAGGATTTTCATCACTAGAACGATACAAATAAAATCCTTTGATATTTTCATTATATAAAGGCTCCCATTCAAAAGCAATATTACTCATATCACCAAGACTTTTTAAACTTTCAACCTTTGGTAAGCTTTCATTTACGGCAGGCTCTTTACTTGAAGCTAGCGAATTCATTTGCGAAACACTACAAGCGCTAAGCAAAAGAGTTAAAAAACTCAAGTAAAAACTCAAGCGAAATCTTTTCATCATTCTCTCCTAAATTAATTTGTTCAAACATAATGTTTTTAAAATCTTCCATCAAAGGTGCTTTAACAAAAATTTGCTCTTTAGTTTTTGGATGGATAAAATACAAAAAATAGGCATGCAACATTATCCTACAATCATACTTACCCTTATAACCATACAAACTATCGCCCAAAATATGGCGATTTAAACTAGCCAAATGCGCTCTAATTTGATGAGTTCTTCCTGTAAAAAGCTTAGCAGCCATCAGAGTTAAATTTTCAGTTTTTACTACATTTATGAAAGCTGATTTTGCATTTTTACTGAATTTATTTTCCTTATCTATGGCTATTTTTTTAATAGCATTAGAAGGCGAACGCATTAAAAATTTTTCTACTATAATTTTATCTTCTTTTAGTGGCAAATCAATTAACGCAAGATAAATTCTTCCCATGCTTTTATCTGCAAGCTGTTCGCTTAATCTTTGGTGGGTGAAATTATTTTTCGCTATTAGTATAGCCCCACTTGTATCTTTATCTAATCTATGAACAAGACCAGCTCTTATCTCTCCTCCTAAATTTGATAAAGTATATTTTTTTTCTATCAACCAATCCACCAAAGTGGCATTTTTAACACTACTTGCTCCATGAACGACTAAATTTGAAGGTTTATTTAAAACAAGCAAATCTTCATCTTCGTATAACACATCAATATCAAAATCCACTTCAAACTGAGGTTTTATCTCATCGTAAAGCTTTAAACTTACAATAGAAATAATATCACCATTTTTAAGCTTAAATGAATTTTTATCTTGAATTTTATAATTAACCTGTACGCAATCTTTTTCTATAAGTAAAGCAACTTGATTGCGACTTTGGTTTAATTTTTTAGCCAAAAACACATCAAGCCTTGAATTTTCATCTACTAAAAAAGTTTGCATTTTTTCCTTGGAGGTTTTGATAAATTTAAAATTTTAGTTTATAATTATAGCTTTATATTACTAACTGAAGGCAAATTTTGTTTAGATTAGATAGAAGAATTTTAACTCATTTTGACTATATGCAACCCATTTTATTTTTACCCATAATTCTTATTTCATTTTTCTTGATCTTTGAAGCTAATCCTTTTTTAGCAGAAAAACAGTTTGTTTATGCCTGTGTGGGATTGTTTGCTTTTATGGTTTTTTTCTTCTTTCCCATAAGGAAATTTATTTGGATTATTCCAGTTGCTTATTGGATTAATATTTTTTTATTGCTAAGCGTAGATATTTTTGGGGTTGAAAAATTAGGTGCTAAAAGATGGCTTGAAATTCCTTTTACTCACTTTACTATACAACCTTCTGAAATTTTTAAACCTAGTTTTATTTTAATGCTTGCTTATCTTATTTATCAAAATCCTCCTCCAAAAAATGGATACAAACTTAAACAATTCATCAAACTTAGCTTTTACATCATCTTACCTTTTTTGCTAATTGCAAAAGAACCTGATTTAGGAAGTGCTATGGTTTTACTACTTGTTGGTTTTGGAGTGCTTTTTATCATGGGAGTTCATTATAAAATTTGGTTAAGTATTGTTATAGCTATAAGTGTTAGTTCTCCTATTATTTATACACATCTTTTAAAGCCCTACCAAAAGCAAAGAATTCATGATTTTATTTCAGAAAAACCAAGCTATCAAGTAGCCCAATCAATGATAGCTATTGGAAATGGTGGTTTAACTGGAAAATCTCAAGATGAAGCTACGCAAACTCATTTTAAATTTTTACCTATTTCAACTAGTGATTTTATTTTCGCTTATATGATAGAAAGATTTGGATTTATTGGGGGATTGACATTAATTATATTTTATATTTTACTTATTTTTCATCTACTTAGTTTAAATTATAAACTTAAAGATGATTATTTTACTAGAGTTGCTATTAATTGTGTTGCATTATTTATTTTTATTTATGCGGCAGTAAATATCTCAATGACTATAGGTTTTGCACCAGTAGTTGGGATCCCTTTGCCTTTTTTTAGTTATGGTGGAAGTTCTTTTACTATTTTTATGATTTTTTTTGGAATTTTACAGCATTTAATCACTTTTAGATATTTTTGGATGGATATAAAGGCTAAATAAAATATTTTTAAGCATTAATAAGATATAATTTTATCTTTTAATTCAACTTAGGCGGATTTATAGCTCAGTTGGTTAGAGCAACCGGCTCATAACCGGTTGGTCGCAGGTTCGAGTCCTGCTAAATCCACCATTCTATTATAAGTTATAGACTCTCTCTTTAAAATAATAATTTTTAGTCCTTTAAATATTTCGGTCTTGTGTAAAAAAATATGTGATGTGATTTTTTGAAAGATAAAGTGGTGGTTAGAGGCAGAATCGAACTGCCGACACGCAGATTTTCAGTCTGCTGCTCTACCGACTGAGCTATCCAACCACTTAGTTTGATAAAGTAAAAATGTAATTGTATCTTTTTTTCTTTAATTTAAGTTTAAATACAAAAATAAAATTTTATTTCCCTTAAAGTTTTAATAAGATAGAATACCCGCTTTAGATCATTATCAAATGGAAATTTTTTGAAACAATTTGGACTAGATAGACGAACTTTTAAAATTTTACTAGCTGGTTATATTATTATTGCATTGTTTGGGGCTTTATTGCTACATTCAAGCTGGGCACATACAACTCCTATTGATTTTTTAGATGCCTTTTTTACAAGCACATCTGCTGTTAGTATGACAGGATTAGCAGTTAAGAACACTGCGGTTGATTTTACCTTAGCAGGACAAATTATTATCTTGGCTTTGGTGCAAATTGGAGGCTTGGGATATATGGGTATAGGTTTGTTTGTTTATATACTCATACGCAAAAAAGTGGGATTTAGTGCAAGAAATTTACTAAAAGAGTCTTTATTTTATCCATCAATGGATGGTTTATTTAAATTTTTTAAAAAGGTTTTACTGTTCATTTTTACTATAGAATTGATAGGTGCTATACTTCTTACCATGCGTTTTGCCCTTGAAATGAATTTTAAGAAAGCTTTATGGTTTGGAATTTTTCATTCTATTAGCGCTTTTAATAATTCTGGGTTTACCATATTTGAACATGGACTTATAGCTTACAAACATGATATAGCAATTAATCTTATTATCACTTCTTTGATTATTATTGGAGGGCTTGGATATTTTGTTTTGGTTGAATTATACTTTTTTCAAAGAAAAAAATTGCAAAATTTAAGCCTACATACAAAAATGGTTGTTGTTGCAAGTATTTTTCTTATTTTCTCTTCAACGCTTATTATTTTTGCTTTTGAATACTCAAATCCTCAAACTATAGGACATTTTTCATTTTTTGATAAAATTTTAAGCTCATATTTTATCGCTATTAATTACCGCACAGCAGGATTTAACACCTTAGATATGGGACATTTGCATGATGCGAGCTTATTTTTTGGATCATTGTTTATGGTTATTGGTGGTGCACCAGGAGGAACAGCTGGGGGTATGAAAGTAACAACTGTAATGGTTTTATTGCTCTATGCTTATTGGAGTATCCGAGATGGAAGAGTTAGAATTTTTGGACATGAAATTCCAAGAGAAACTATATCTAAAGCTTTTATTATAGCTGTAGGTTCAGCTGTTTATATAGTAATAGCTGTTATTTTGCTTTCCTTGCTAGAGTCAAATTTTGATTTTATAGCCTTACTTTTTGAAACTTCTTCAGCTTTTGCAACGGTAGGAATTTCGGTAGGAAATGGTGGAACTTTATCTTTATGCGCTTTGTTTAGCGATCCTAGCAAGGTGATTATCATCATTATGATGCTAAGTGGCAGGATAGGTGTTTTTGCTTTTTTACTCTCGGTATTCAAACAAGACAAAGCTATTCATTTAAAATTCCCTGAAGGAAAGGTTAATTTATAAAGGTAAAATCGTGAAAAATCTTAATTATGGAATTATAGGACTTGGAAAATTTGGCTCAGTTGTAGCAGATGAACTCATTGCTGGAGGTCATACTGTTATCGTTGCGGATAAAGATGAGGAAACTTTAAAAAGTATACAAAATCCTCCAAGCTATGCTTATATTTTAGATTCTACAAATATTTCAGCTCTAAAAGAAGCAGGCTTTCATGATGTTGAAGTTGTTATTGTTAGCATAGGAGAAAATGTTGAAAAATCAATCCTTACTCTTATGGCACTTAAAGATATAGGCGTTAAAAACATCATTGCTAAAGCAACCTCTAATATCCATGGTCAAATTCTTTCTAAGTTAGGCGCAACAAAGGTTATTTATCCTGAAAAAGAAAGCGCTAAAAGACTGGTAAAAGAATTTTTAACCAAAGATGCCGATTATGAAGTTTTTGATCTTTCAGCAAATACTATACGAGCTATTAAGATCAATATAGATGAAAAATTAGCAGGAAATTCTTTAAAACATATAGCACAAAATATGAAAGTGATTTCTTATAAAAAATTAAATAGCGACTGGGAAATATTGCCTGATTTAGAAACCACGACAGTTTATAGTGGAGATGTTGTAATACTCCTTGGAACAGTTAAAGAACTTAGAGAATTTGAACACTAAACAAGATTTAAAGCCTTGCAAGCCTTTACAAAACGCTTTAAGGCTGTTTTTTCTTTGGTAGAAATTTTATGATATATAACTTCATCTAAATAATATCTAACATCTTTTATATCTAAATCCCTTGTTTTGGCATAATTTTGCAGTATATAATAAGGAATTTTAATCTTTGTTTTTGGAAATTTTTTCAAAATTTGTTTATATAAAGCTTTTTTTTGCACACAAGAAAATCTAGCAAAAACAAAAGGCAATCCTGTTTTTTCGTGCCATTTTGCACATAAATCGATATATTTAGAAGGATCTTTTAGATAAAGCTTTAAAGCCTTATCACCTATAATTACTTTTCCATCTTGTTTTAATACTTTAGCTAAAGCATTTGAAGTTGCTGAACTTGGATCTTTGGCATTTGATGTATTTTTTTCTACTAATACACTTAAAACTCTTTTATTAGCACAAATACCCAAATCTAAATTTTTATATTTTTTTCTAGCACTTTCTATGCTTGAAATGATAGCTGCATCAATTCTTCTATAAAATAAATCTTTATTTAGCTTACTTGGAACTCCTTTTTTATACTCCATACTTGCTTTATAACCATTAGGTAGGGGATATTTCTTAAGATATATATGTAAAGGTAAAAGATTAATATAATCAATTTTTCCAAAAATCATCTCTTTTAAAGAGTGTTAAACACTCTATCTCCTGCATCTCCAAGCCCTGGGATAATATAACCTTTTTCATTTAAACCTTCATCAATACAAGCCACAAAAACTTCCACATCACCATGCACTTGGCTAAATTTTTGCAAACCTTGCAAAGCAGCAAGTATGGATATAAATTTTATTTTTTTAACTCCTTGGCTTTTTAAAAAATTACAAGCCTCTATAGCAGTTCCACCTGTAGCAAACATAGGATCTATGACAATAGCGGTGCGTTTTTTTGCATCTTTGGGAAGTTTTTGAAAATAAAAATCCGCCTTTAAAGTTTCTTCATTTCTTACAAATCCCAAAAATCCAACACTTGCATCAGGAATCATCTTAAAAACACTTTCAAGCATTCCTAATGCAGCTCTTAAAATAGGGCAAATCATAATTTTTTCATCAAGTTTTTTTACTGTAGTTTTTTGTATAGGTGTTGAAATTTCAATTTCTTTTAAAGAAAAATCTTTACTCGCTTCAAAAAGTAAAAAAGATGAAATTTCATCGATTAACATGCGAAATTGAAAGGGCTTTGTCTCTTTAGCCCTTAAAATTCCTAATTTATGTTCGATCAATGGATGATTGATACAATGAATATTTTTCATTTTAAGCTTTCAAAATAAGCTTTCTCGTTAAAATTTTTTACCTTAGCCACACCATCTTTTACCGCAGCTGCTGCTACAGCTGTACTTACTGCAGCTTTTACTCTTTCATCAAAAGGTTTTGGTATGACATAATCTCTTCCAAATTCTAAAGTACCTAGATTGTAAGCCTTTTTAACCGCATCACTTACAGGAAGTTTTGCAAGATCTGCTAATGCTTTAGCAGCAGCTACTTTCATATTTTCAGTGATTTTACTTGCACGCACATCTAAAGCCCCGCGAAAAATAAAAGGAAAACCTAAAACATTATTGATTTGATTTGGATAATCACTTCTTCCTGTTCCTACAATCGCATCTTTTCTAAGTCTAGCCACATCTTCAGGCATCACTTCAGGGATAGGATTTGCCAAAGCAAAAATTACAGGATCTTTTGCCATACTTAAAACCATTTCATCATCAAGAATTTTTGGCGCACTAAGTCCTAGGAAAACATCAGCTCCTTTTAAAACTTCTTTTAAAGTCTTTTCCTTAGAATCAACAGCAAATTCAAGCTTTTGAGGAGTTAAATCATTTCTATCCTTAGAAACAACACCTTTGCTATCTACTAAAATAATATTTTCAACCCCTAAATTTCTATACATCTTAGCACTTGCTATACCTGCGGCACCTGCGCCACTTACAACCACCTTAATGTCTTTAAATTTTTTACCGCTTATCTCCATAGCATTCATAAGTCCCGCAGTTGAAATAATAGCCGTTCCATGCTGATCATCATGCATTACAGGAATTCCTAAATCTTGCAAAGCCGCTTCAATTTCAAAACATTTTGGAGCAGCTATATCTTCTAAATTTATCCCACCCACAGTCGGAGCCAAAGCCTTGCAAAAATTTACAATCTCTTCCACACTATGAACATTAATTTCTATATCATAAGCATTTACATTTGCAAATTTTTTAAACAAACAAGCCTTACCTTCCATAACAGGTTTTGAAGCCTGTGCTCCTATGTTTCCAAGTCCTAAAACAGCAGAACCATCGCTAACTATAGCTACCAAATTAGCCTTGTTTGTATAAGTATAAGCAAGCTCATTATCTTTAGCGATTTCAAGGCAAGGTTCTGCAACTCCTGGGCTATACGCCAAAGATAGATCATAACTTGTAGCCATTGGCTTACTTGGCACAATATCAATTTTCCCACCTAAATGGTATTTTAAAGCTTCTTCTTTTAAATTCATTTTATTTTCCTCTAACTTTTAAAAAATTTTCTATTCTTTTTTTACACTCATCAACCCCTAAAAATTCTAATACTTCAAAAATACTAGGACTTACCGCACTCCCTGTTAAAGCTATGCGTATAGGCTGAGCCAAATCTTTTAACTTTGCTTCTTTTTTTTCTAAAAAATCATTTGTAAAATCTTCAAAATCTTTACCTGTTTTTTGATCTTTAAGCGTATTAGCAAATACTTGGAGCAATTCTAAATTATTTTTGTTAACAAATTTTTGCACTGCATTTTCATCATAATTTTGCGGCGTATTAACTATGCTTTTTGCACCATTGATAATATCATGCAAGGTTTTTGCACGCTCTCTTAATAAATCAAGTAAAAATCCTGCCTTTTCATAAACAGATAAATCAAAGCCAAGATCTTTAAGCTGACGGTTAATCTCTTCAAAAGGTAAAGTTTTAATATAATGAGTATTAAGCCATTCAAGCTTTTTAGCATTATAACAAGATGCGCTTTTATTGATATGATAAGGATCAAAAAGTTTTTTCAAATCTTCTAGTGAAAAAACCTCATCATCACCGTGACTCCAACCTAAACGCACAAGAAAATTAAGCAAAGCTTGAGGTAAAATTCCCATTTCTTTGTATTCCATAACATCAGTTGCCCCATGTCTTTTTGAAAGCTTTTTACCATCTTCTCCATGTATCATAGCCACATGAAAAAATTTAGGAATTTTAAAACCCAATGCTTCATAAAGCACAATTTGTTTAGGAGTATTTGAAAGATGATCATCCCCACGAATCACATCACTTACCCCCATTAAAGCATCATCAATAACAACAGTAAAATTATAAGTTGGAGTTCCATCACTTCTTGCAATGATAAAATCATCCATTATATCCTCTGCTTTAAATTTTACCTCGCCTTTAATCCCATCTTCAAAAACAATCTCGCCGCTTTGAGGTGCTTTAATACGCACAACAGGTTCTATACCCTGAGGTGGCGTGCCTGTAAATTCTCTATATCTTCCATCATATCTTGGGCGCTCTTTCGCAGATTCTTGCTTGGCGCGCAATTCTTCTAATTCTTCTTTACTCATATAACAATAATATGCTTTGCCTTCATCTAAAAGCTTTTTAACATATTCTTTATAAAGATCAAAACGCTCTGATTGGTAAGTTACTTCTCCATCATGTTCTAAACCGCACCATTTAAAAGCTTCGATAATTGCTTTAGTAGCTTCTTTGGAATTTCTTTTTAAATCCGTATCTTCAATACGAAGTAAAAAATTTCCACCATTTTTTCTAGCGTATAAATAATTATAAAGAGCTGTTCTAAGTCCACCTATGTGCAAATACCCTGTTGGGCTTGGAGCAAAACGCGTTGTAAGTTTTTCGTGCATTTTTTGCCTTTTCTTAAATTTTTATTGATATAATGCGATATTTATACTTAAATAAAGGTTTGAAATGAAAAAAATTTTATTAAGTTTTGCATTTTTTGCAAGTTTAGCTAGTGCAAATACCATTAATGCTATAGCTGTAGTTGTAGACAAAGAGCCTATCACGACTTATGATATAGATCAAACTATGAAAGCACTTAAAATTGATAGAAATAAAGCTTTAGGCGTACTCATCAATGAAAAAATGGAAATTTCACAAATGAAACAACTGGGTATTGTAGTCAATGATCTAGAGCTTGATGATGCTATAAATAAAATGCTTGCTCAAAACAAAACTACTTTAAATGCTTTCAAAGCAAATTTAAGATCCAAAAATCAAAGCTATGAACAATTTCGTGCAAATTTTAAAAAAGATTTAGAAAAAAGAAAGCTTTATGAAAAAATCGCAAGTATGGCAAAAACTGATTTTAGTGATGATGGAGCAAAAAAATTTTTCGAACAAAATAAAGATAAATTCACTCTTTATACACAAATTAATGCAAATATTTATTTATCAAACAATCCTCAAACTTTAGAAAATATCAAAAATACAAAAAAAACAATTCTTAAATCACAAAATACATCTTTAAACACAAGCAATGCCGATCCAAGACTTTTAGGGCTTTTATCGCAAATTCCTGTTGGAGGCTTTTCCCCTGTTTTAAATGGAAAAAATGGCTATGAACTTTATGAAGTTAAAAGCAAAGATGGAGCACAAACTCCTGAATATGAGCAAGTTAAAAATGAAGTTTTAAACGCTTATGTAAGCGAACAAAGACAAAATTTCATACAGGATTATTTTGATAAACTCCGCTCTAAAATCAATATAGAATATTTAAGATAAGGAAATTTCCCTTTAATAGGGAAATTTTAATGTCTTGCAAGATAATTTGTATCGTAGTTATTATTAATAAAATCAGGATTTTCCATCATAGAAATATGAAAATCTTTGGTTGTTTTTATCCCACTTATAAGTAACTCATCTAAAGCTACTTTCATTTTTGCAATAGCTTTATTGCGATCTTCTGCCCAAACTACAAGCTTACCTATCATAGAATCATAATAAGGAGGCACGCTATAGTCTTGATAACAATGACTTTCCATTCTGACATTGCGTCCTGCGGGTGGAATGTATTTAGTGATCTTACCTGGACTTGGCAAGAAAGTTTTAGAATCTTCTGCCGTGATTCTACATTCTATAGAATGCCCATTTAGCTTAATACTTTCTTGAGATGGTAAGGCATAACCTTCTGCTACCTTAATCATTTGTTCTATGATATCAATTCCACTTACCATTTCACTTACACAGTGTTCAACTTGCAAACGCGTATTCATTTCTATAAAATAAAAGTCTAAATTTTTATCAACTAAAAACTCAAAAGTTCCTGCACCTTCATATCCTATAGCTTTGGCTGCCTTAATAGCAGTTTCATGAAGCCTAGTGCGTGTTTTTTCATCAAGTAAAATCGCAGGGGATTCTTCTATAAGTTTTTGATGGCGTCTTTGCATAGAACAATCTCTTTCGCCCACATGAATCACATTACCAAAACTATCTCCTATAACCTGCACTTCTATATGGCGTGGATTTTGAATGTATTTTTCCATATACATAGTTCCATCACCAAAAGCTGTCATAGCCTCGCTTTCAGCTGACCAATACGCTTTTTCAAGATCTTTTTCATTTTCCACCACACGCATGCCACGGCCGCCACCGCCAGCAGCTGCTTTTAAAATCACAGGATAGCCTATTTCTTTAGCAAGTTTTTTAGCTGCTTCAGCTCCTGCTAAAGCCCCATCGCTTCCTGGGATTACAGGCACGCCTGCTCTTTGCATTACTTGTTTAGCTTTTGATTTATCACTCATTAAATTCATAGCTTCTACAGAAGGACCTATAAATTTGATGTTATGTTTAGCACAAATTTCAACAAAATTTTGATTTTCACTTAAAAATCCATATCCTGGAAAAATCGCATCTGCTTCAGCAATTTCAGCTGCTGTGATAATAGCTGGGATATTTAAATAACTTTCAGAACTTCTTGCTTTTCCTATACAAATGCTTGCATCAGCGTATTTTAAATATAAAGCATCTTTATCTGCTTCAGAATACACACAAATTGCTTTTTTACCCATTTCTTTAATCGTTCTTAAAGCGCGTAGTGCTATTTCTCCACGATTAGCAATTAATATGCTTTTAATTTCCATTTTATAATTTCTCCACCGCAAATAAAGGCATTCCAAATTCTACAGGCTGACCATCAGCAACTAAAATTTCAGCGATCCTGCAATCAAATTCCGCTTCAATTTCATTCATGATTTTCATTGCTTCGATAATAGCTATAGTATCGCCTTTTTTAGCCGTGCTACCTACTTTTACAAAAGGTGCTGCACCTGGGCTTGGAGCTTGATAGAAAGTTCCTACCATAGGGCTGTTTATACTTGGCTTGTTTGATTTTGCATTTTGGCTAGGTTGAGCTTCATTTACAACACTTACATTGATAGGTTGTGGAGCTGGAACTGGAGGACAAACAGGAGCTGGAACATCGCAACACATATCTCTTTCAAGTTCTATTTCAAAACCATCTTGTTCTTTGATCTTAATTTTACTAATATTTGCTTCAGCAAAAAGGTTTACTAACTCTTTAATTTCTTCTTTTGTCATAAAATTCTCCTAAAATTTAAGAACTTAATCTTGTATTATATAAAAAAACTTAAAATTTAACTTTAAAAAAGAAAAAAATCATAAAAAATATAGATTTTTTAGGTTATAATCTTATAAAAAATTACAAATATTAAAAGGTTAAAAATGGGCTTAAAAGCAGATAACTGGATAAGAAAAATGGCATTAGAACACAAGATGATCGAGCCATTTTGCGAAGCAAATATAGGAAAAGGTGTAATAAGCTATGGGCTTTCAAGTTATGGCTATGATATACGCGTAGGGCGTGAGTTTAAAATTTTTACCAATGTCAATTCAACCGTAATAGATCCAAAAAATTTCGTAGAAGAAAATGTGGTAGATTTTGAAGGCGATGTATGTATAGTTCCTGCAAATTCTTTTGCCCTAGCTAGAACTATAGAGTATTTTAAAATGCCTGATGATGTCTTAGCTATTTGTCTTGGCAAAAGCACTTATGCAAGATGTGGTATCATCGTCAATGTTACTCCTTTTGAACCAGGTTTTGAAGGACATATCACTATAGAAATTTCAAATACTACACCTTTGCCTGCAAAAATTTATGCCAATGAAGGTATAGCGCAAGTGTTGTTTTTGCAAGGCGATGAAAAATGTGACACCACTTATAAAGATAAAAAAGGCAAGTATCAAGCCCAAACTGGCATTACCTTACCAAGAATTTTAAAATAGGAACACTTATTGCTTTAATTTAAAAAAACTTAAGCAAAGGAAGGCAAAATGTTTAACAAAAAAAATATCTTAATCACGGGCGGAACAGGCTCTTTTGGAAAAACTTATACTAAGGTTTTGCTAGAAAACTATAAACCTAATAAGATTATCATTTATTCTCGTGATGAGCTCAAACAATTTGAAATGGCAAGCGTTTTTAATGCTCCTTGTATGCGTTATTTCATAGGAGATGTAAGAGATAAAGAGCGTTTAAGTGCTGCTATGCGTGATGTGGATTTTGTTATACATGCTGCTGCAATGAAGCATGTACCTATTGCTGAATATAACCCTATGGAATGTATAAAAACAAACATTCACGGTGCGCAAAATGTCATCGACGCTTGTTTTGAAAATGGAGTTAAAAAATGTATCGCTCTTAGCACAGACAAGGCTTGCAATCCTGTAAATTTATACGGCGCAACCAAACTTGCAAGCGACAAGCTTTTTGTCGCTGCAAACAATATAGCAGGTAACAAACAAACACGCTTTGGTGTTACAAGATATGGCAATGTTGTAGGTTCAAGAGGATCGGTAGTACCTTTCTTTAAAAAACTCATCAGCGAAGGAGCTAAAGAACTTCCTATCACCGATACAAGAATGACTCGTTTTTGGATCAGCCTTGAAGATGGAGTGAAATTTGTACTGAGCAATTTTGAAAGAATGCACGGAGGAGAAATTTTCATCCCTAAAATTCCTTCGATGAAAATCACCGATCTAGCTCATGCTTTAGCTCCTCATTTAAGTCATAAAATCATAGGTATCAGAGCAGGAGAAAAACTACATGAAATCATGATTTCAAGCGATGATAGTCATTTAACCTATGAATTTGAAAACTACTATGCCATAAGCCCTAGCATTAAACTTGTAGATAAAGATAATGACTTTAGTATCAATGCCCTAGGCGAAAAAGGACAAAAGGTAAAAGATGGTTTTTCTTATAGTTCGGATAATAATCCTTTATGGGCAAGCGAAAAAGAACTTTTAGAAATCATCAATCACACCGAAGGTTTTTAAAATGCTTACTTATTCTCATCAAAACATCGATCAAAGCGATATAGATGCGCTTACAAAAGCTTTAAAAGATGAAATTTTAACAGGGGGTAAAAAGGTAGATGAATTTGAAGAAGCCCTTTGTGAATATGTGGGCGTAAAACACGCTTGTGTATTAAACTCAGCCACTTCAGCCCTTCATCTTGCCTATACAGCACTAGGCATCAAAGAAAAAATCGTTTTAACCACTCCTTTAACCTTCGCTGCTACGGCTAATGCAGCCTTAATAGCTGGAGCTAAGGTAGAGTTTATCGACATTAAAAACGATGGCAATATTGATGAAAAAAAACTAGAAGCAAGACTTTTAAAAGATAGTAAAAATATAGGAGCTATTAGCGTGGTGGATTTTGGGGGAAATAGCGTTGAAATAGATGAAATTTCAAGCCTTGCTAAAAAATACAATATCCCTTTAATCGATGATGCAAGCCATGCTTTAGGTGCCTTATATAAAAGTGAAAAAGTAGGAAAAAAAGCCGATCTTTCTATCTTTTCTTTTCATCCTGTTAAACCCATCACTACTTTTGAAGGCGGCGCTGTGGTGAGTGATAATGAAGAGCTTATCACCAAAATCAAGCTTTTAAAAAGCCATGGTATAATTAAAAAAAGGCTTTGGGATAGCGATATGGTAGAACTTGGCTATAATTACCGCTTAAGCGATGTTGCTTGTGCTTTAGGGATAAACCAGCTTAAAAAACTCGATCACAATCTTGAAAAAAGAGAAGAAATTGCAAGTTTTTATGATAAAGAATTTGAAAAAAATCCTTATTTTTCCACGATAAAAATCAAAAATTATAAAAAAAGCTCAAGACATTTATACCCTATCTTGCTTTTTCCTGAATTTTATTGTCAAAAAGAAGAACTTTTTGAAAGCTTACTTCATGCAGGAATTGGCGTACAGGTACATTATAAACCAACTTATGAGTTTAGTTTTTATAAAAAACTCTTAGGAGAAATCAGACTCCAAAATGCGGATAATTTTTACAAAGCCGAGCTTAGCATACCTTGTCATCAAGAAATGAATCTAAAAGATGCAAAATTTGTAAAAGATACTTTATTTAGCATTCTTGAAAAAGTTAAAAAGGGATATTGTGGATAAGCTAGACTTTAGAAGTCAAGATTTTAACCAAACTGGAAAGGCTATGTATGAACTAGCTTGTGAACTTTTTCCTATCCCTAGGAGTATCACAGGGCAAGGTTTTAGAGCTAGCTTAGAAATTTTAAATAAAACTCTGGGGGGGGGTATACTCAAATTTCACTCTATAAAAAGTGGCACAAAGGTTTTTGACTGGATAGTCCCTGATGAATGGAACGCTAAAGAAGCCTATATCATCACTCCAGAAGGAGAAAAAATTTGTGATTTTAAAAAGCATAATTTACACCTTCTAAATTATAGCGAAGCTATCGATAAAGAAATCGAACTTGAAGAACTTCAAAATCATCTTTACTCCATAGAAGAAATGCTCGATGCTATTCCTTATGTAACAAGTTATTACAAAAGGCGTTGGGGATTTTGTCTCACGCATAATGAAAGAAAAAAACTCAAAAAAGGCAAATACAAAGTCTATATCAATGCGAAACATGATGAAAATGGGGTTTTGGATTATGCTGATTTTATCCTACCTAGTACGCAAAATTCAAAAGATGAAATTTTAATTTCAACCTATCTTTGTCATCCTTCCATGGCAAATAATGAGCTTAGTGGTCCTGTGGTGGCTATTTTCCTAGCAAAATGGCTTTTGAGTTTAAAAGAAAGAAAGTATAATTACCGCTTTGTCATCATTCCTGAAACCATAGGCTCTATAGTCTATCTTAGCAAACATTTAGAGCATTTAAAAAAACATGTTAAAGCAGGCTTTGTGCTTTCTTGCTTAGGTGATGATCATGCTTACTCACTCATACACACACCCAAAGAAAACACTCTAAGCGATAAAGTTGCCTTGCATACGCTTAAAAATAAAGAAAATTTCAAAACTTTTAGTTTTTTAGATCGTGGAAGCGATGAAAGACAATACAATGCTCCGCTTGTAAATCTTGGCATAGTAGGAGTATGTCGCACAAGATACTTAGAATACGAACAATACCACACTAGTAAAGATGATCTAAATTTTATCTCTGAAAAAGGCTTAATGGGTGGACTTCAAAGCATGCAAGAAATAATTTTAAATCTAGAAATCAACGCCGTATATGAAAACACCATAGTATGCGAACCCAATCTTGGCAAAAGAGGGCTATATCATACCCTTAGCACTGCTAATGACATTCCTTTGGCTTGTAATTTTCTAGCTTACTGCGATGGAGAGAATGATATCATCGATATAGCCAATATCTTAAATATGCAAGCTTATGAATTTAAAGAACTTTTGGAAAAAATAAAATTTTATGGACTAGTAAAATGAAATATTTTTTAGAACACAATGACAAAAAATACTCCGATAAAGATTTAATAGATGCTTTTTATCAACTAGGTATAAAAAGGGGTGATATTTTATGCGTACATACAGAACTTTTTAACTTTGGCGTGCCTTTGCTTTCTAGAAATGAATTTTTACAGACTATACTCAATTGCTTTTTTGAAGTTATAGGCAAAGAAGGCACTTTGATCATGCCAACCTTTACTTATAGTTTTTGCAAAAATGAAGTTTATGACAAAATAAATTCCAAAACAAAAATGGGAGCATTAAATGAATATTTTCGCAAACAAACAGGAGTAAAACGCACAAACGATCCTATATTTTCTTTTGCTATAAAAGGAGCAAAAGAAGAATTATTTTTAAAAGATACAACAAGTTGTTTTGGGGAAAATTGTGTTTATGAAGTTTTAGCCAAAGAGAATGGAAAATATATGACATTTGGAGGCCAAGGACATACACTAACACATTATGCAGAAGAACAATTTAATGTATTTTACAGATATCATAAAATTTTCTCTGGAATTTTAATTGATGAAAACAATATATCATACAATAAAACCATTAGTTATTATGTTAGAAAACTTGACATATCTTCTGAGCCCAATTTAATTAACATTATCAATATTGTTAATAATACTAAAAATTTTAAAAAAAACAATTTTGCAGGAGATCATATAAATATTTACAACGCTAAAGAATATATAGAAATTTTATGGAAAAAATTAGATATAAACCAAACAATTCTAATAGAAAATTATGATACAATATATTAATTTTCAACATTCTCAAGAAAGTGGTATACAATGGAAAAACAATTTTATGAAATTTTAGAAAATATACTTGAAACCAAAGTAGATGAAAATACAAATTTAAGCATGGAAAACTGCAAGAACTGGACTTCTTTAGCTCATATTGATATCATCATGAGTTTAGAAGAAGAATTTGAAATCAAATTTAACAAAGAAGATTTAGGTCTCTTAAAATCTCAAAGCGCTTTACTAGAAAAAATTCAAACCCTAAAGGCAGAAAAATGAAAGAAAATATTGAAAAATTATTTCAAGCCATCGCTCAAAAAAATCCTATCCATTCTAAATATCTTAAAAAAATTGAATTTTCACAAGAAGACGAAGAAGAATTTGATAAATTAATTTCTTATTATATTCAAGATGGCATCAGTATAAAAGAACAATGCGATTGTTATTTATTGATCCTTAACGATACTTTAGAAGAAACAAAATTTTTCATAGAAAATGGGGCTTATCGTTATTCTAGCTTTGATGAAGTTAAGGATAAAGTTTATTTTAATGAAAGCTATATGAAACAATACATGATAGGCTTAGCTCTTTCTTCTTTTGTTTGGATAGCTCATATTAAAGTGAGAAAGTATTTTTCACAATATTTAAAAAATTTTACTCCAAAAACAACTTATTTTGAAATAGGCCCTGGCCATGGAGAATATTTTGCAAGAGCAGTTAAAAGTGGTAAATTTTCCGCATTTTATGGACTTGATATCTCTCCAACAAGTTGCGAACTTACTCAAAAAATGGTAAAACAACAAGTAGGGGGATTGATTACAAAATGTGATTTTTTATGTCAAGATTTTTTTACTTATGATTTTGATAAAAAAGCTGATTTGATAGTGATTGGAGAAGTGCTAGAACACGTAGAAAAACCTCTTGAATTCCTTAAAAGATCTAAAGAGCTTCTTAGCGATGGAGGGGAAATTTTTGCAACTATTCCTATCAATGCTCCTGCTATTGATCATATTTATTTATTTTCCCATCCTGATGAAGTTAAAGATTTGATAGAAAAATCAGGCTTAAAGCTTAAGACTTATGAATGTTTTATGGCAAATGATTATAGTTTAGAAAAAGCATTGAAATTTAAAAATGCTATCACTATGGCAGTAGTTTTAAATGCTTAATACAACACTCAATTTACCCATTCATCATATAGGTGTGGCTTGTAAAAATTTAGAAAAAGAAAGGGAATGTTTTTTTAAACTAGGTTTTTATAAAGAATCAGAATTTGTAGATGAAAAACAAGGGGTAAGAGGTGAATTTATCATTCCTTGTAATGAAGCATTTCCACAGTATAGATTTGAACTTTTGCAAAATTTAAACGATAAAGGCCCACTAGATAGCTATTTGAAAAATAATACCAAAATGTATCATTTAGCCTATGAAAGTAAAAACATCACCCAAGATTTAATTCTTTTGGAACAACAAGGAGGCATTTGCATTGTTCCTATTATGCAAGCAAGCTATTTTGCTAAACTTTGTTTTATCATGATGCCAAATAGGCTTTTAATCGAACTTGTGGAGCTAAAATGAATCTTTTTTCACCCCATTTAAAACGCAATGAGCTTATAAAATTCGCCAAAGAATTAGACTTTAGCAAAAGTCAAGATCTTCTTATTAATGTCCATAGAAATCATGCTTTTGAAGGAGTGCAAAGTATCATTGCTCCTTTTTTACATTTTGCTAATTTAAAAGCTGAGTTTAATTTCAGCTCTTATGATGATAGCTTGAGTTTTGATAATTTTAAAGAAGCTAATTTAGAACTTTTATGGCTGGATTTAACCCGCTATAAAAATAATGTGCAAAATTTTATAGAAGAAAGACTTTTAGAACTAAGAAAAATTTCACAAAACCCTATTTTAGTTCTTAGTTTAGGAGAATTTAAAACAGATAAAAAAATTTTAAATTGTGAAATTTTTAACATAGAAAAACTCATAAAAGAGTATTTTGATGAAGAAGATATTTTAGACCTAGCTAAAGAAGAACTTACAGGCTCTAAGCTTAATAATAAAGCCTTGATTTTTTTAGCACAAATTTTAGGACTCAGTCTCATCCCTGCACTCGTAAAACCCGCTCTTAAAGCTCTTGTACTTGATCTTGATAATACCTTGTATCAAGGAATTTTAGGTGAAGAGGGTATAGATAATCTTAATTTAAGTCCTTTGCACAAAACCTTACAAGAAAAAATTAAAACTTTTAAAAAACAAGGGTTTTTACTTGCCCTAGCTTCAAAAAATGAAGAAAAAGACGCAAAAAAACTTTTTGAAATAAGGAAAGATTTCATCTTACAATGGGATGATTTTGATGTTAGAATGATCAATTGGGAGCCAAAGGGTGAAAATATCTTAAAAATTGCTAAAAAATTTAATATAAATACTAATGCCATGCTTTTTATAGATGATAATATCGCCGAGCTTGAAAATACCAAATTTACAGGCGTTAAAACACTTTTATGCGATGAAAATATACTTTATAAAATCAAACTTTTTCCTAATCTTTTAAAACTTTCAAATACCAAAGAAGATCAAATTCGTGCCAAAGATATAGCAGCCAATGCTTTAAGAGAAGAGCTTAAAAGCTTAAGCGATGAAGAATATTTTCAAAATCTTGAAATCAGCTTAAATTTTAGCAAAAATGATCTGCAAAATATCCCTCGCATTAGCGAACTTTTAGGCAAAACCAATCAATTTATCGCTAATTACACACGCTTAAATCAAGAAAAAGTCGCACAACACATGCAAAAAGAACTCATTGTAAGTGTGAGTATGAGTGATAAATTAAGCGATAGTGGGATTATCGCTATTTTTGTTTTTTCTTGTAAAGAAGGAAATTTATTTATCGATGATCTTTGCATTTCTTGTAGGGCTTTAGGTAGAAAACTTGAAACTAGAATGTTTTTTAAAGCCTTTGAACTAGCTTTACATTTCTTTGATCTTAAAAACAATAATGCAAGGCTTTACTATCAAAAAGGCGAAAGAAATATGCCATTTTTGAGCTTTTTAGAACAAATTTCTAAAGAAATTGAAAAAAACTCAGCCCTTGTTTCATTTCAAAATTTAAACTTTAAAGGACTTATAATCCATGAAAACTAGATTTGATAAAGCCAAAATTTCAGGCATTTGCGTAAGCGTACCTGAACATAAAATTTGCATTGATGATGAGTTAGAAAGCGTTTTTTCAAATGATATTAAAACCCTTAAAAGAATGAAAAAAGTCATAGGCTTAAAAACACGTTATATTTGTGATAAAAACACTTGTGTAAGCGATCTTGGCAAACACGCAGCCAATACACTTTTACAAGGTTTAAATATAGATAAAAATAGTCTTGATGCACTCATCGTAGTAACTCAAAGTCTTGATTTTTTCATGCCTTCTACGGCTTGTTATTTACATCAGCTTTTAAATTTAAGCTCTAAAACCATAGCTTTTGATTTGGGGCAAGCTTGTGCAGGGTATTTATACGGCTTATTTGTCGCTCATTCTTTAATACAAAGTGGCTTAGGTAAAATTTTGCTCGTTTGTGGGGATACTTTAAGCAAATTCATCCATCCTAAAAATATGAATTTAGCCCCAATTTTTGGCGATGGAGTAAGTGCAACTTTGATTGAAAAAACGGATTTTAATGAAGCCTTTTTTGAACTTGGAAGCGATGGAAGACATTTTGATAAACTCATCATTCCAAAAGGTGCGATGAGAATACCTAAAGCAGATATTTTTAACGATGATTCGCTCATGCAAACTGAGGAGTTTAGACAATTAGAAAATCTTTACATGGACGGAGCAAATATTTTTAATATGGCTTTAGAATGCGAACCTAAAAGCTTTAAAGAAATTTTAGAATTTTCCAAGGTAGAAGAAAAAGACATTGCTTTTCATCTTTTTCATCAATCTAATGCGTATTTGGTTGATTGTATTAAAGAAGAGTTAAAACTTAATGATGATAAAGTTCCTAATTTCATCATGGAAAAATACGCTAATTTAAGCGCTTGTTCACTACCTGCTCTACTTTGCGAACTAGATACTCCAAAAGAATTTAAAGCGAGTTTAAGTGCTTTTGGTGCAGGGCTTAGCTGGGGAAGTGCGGTGCTAAATTTCAAGGATTTATACACAAAAGATATTTTAATTTACACAAAGGAGAAATAATGACAAAAACTGAATTTTTAGAAGAGCTTAAAGAAGCTATGCATAGAGATGAAGACTTAAATGAAGATATGCTACTTGATGATATAGACGAGTGGGATAGTTTGGCTTTTGTATCTGTGATGGTGCTTTATAAAAATCTTTTTGCTTTAAAAATCACAGCCGAGGACTTGAAAAATTGTCAAAAAGTGAGTGATTTAATCGATTTAGCAAAGCTTGATTAAAACCTTTAAGGTTTTAATCTTTTATCGTTAATTCAAATTTATCTCCCACATCTTTAAAAGTAAACACTTTATTTCCACAAGGATAAGAGATGGAATTTTCTTGCATAAAAGATTTTCTTTTTTGTAGTTTTTCAAGCATTAAAGGAAGTTCTTTTCTAAATAAGGCTTTATCAGCAATCCTCATACCATGATTTAAGTCCTTTATAAATCTTCCATCAATCTCGCTTTCATCTTTTATTAAATGTAAAGTGGCGTCATATCCTAGCTCTTTATATGCTAAAAAAAGAGTTTGTTTATCTTTTGCTGTATTAAATGGATCTTTTAAACTATGATAAGATACTAAAATAATATTTTTATTGACACTAGCTTGTATGGTTAAATGAGCTAAATTAGGAATTATTCTAATTAAATAATTCTCGGCATGAAAAAAATATTTTGAATTAACATCAGCATTCCAATGAGTTTTAATAAAAAATCCTATTTTATTATGTGGATATTCCTCAAAATAATCATATTGTCCACTTTCTCTTTCTAAAATAAACATAGGAGAAGGCAAAGCCGAACCCGAATTATCAATCACACCATCCACATACCAAGGAGCTATTTTTGCTATGAGTAAAGATAGGTATCCTCCATAAGACCCCCCCCATAAATTTTTGGTAAATCTGCAAATTCTGGAAAACGTTTAACTAAATCTTTTAAAGCATTGATATGATCAATAGCTGCCATAATGCCATAGTTTTGATAATCTCCATTGGGTGGGATAAAAGTTGAAGTAAAATTTAACTTAAAGTTATGATCGAGTTTATTTTGCATTTTTAAATTTTCTACATGTTTCACTAAAGAATTCGCTAAAAAAAGCGCATTATCATTATTTATTTCACTATAAAAAAAATGAAACTGATTTAATAAATTTTTAATATTTTCAATATCTTCCTCTTGAAAATATTTGTATGCACTATATTTCTCAACATTTGATCTTCTATGGCAAAAACAATGATAAAAAACATGCACCGCTACAACGTTAAAATTTTTAGCAATATATTCCCTATCAAAATCTAAAAAAGAAATATTTGCATTAGCTCCATAACCTCCTATGACAAAAACTATAGCTTTGAGATCTTTTTCATCATCATAGCTAATGCGGTATTCAAGCTTACTAGTTCTTTTAATACTTAGTTCTACATCATCACAAGAATCGATTTCAAAGGTTTGGTTTATGAGCATATAAAGACCTTTTTTATTAATTTATTGATATTATAATACAAAAAACTAAAAAGGCAAACATGATAACCCATATTTACGATTTTCTAGAAAAAAATTTGATTAAATTTAGCAAAAAGATCGCTTTTGTAGAACCCTTTGCCAAAGAAAGAAAAGAAATCACTTATAAAGACTTTGATCTTTTTTCTAAAAAACTAGCCAGTGAAATTTTAAAAACTTTAGGAAGTGATAATCCTACTCAAGCTCCTGTTTTAATCATCTTACCTAAAGGGATTGATTGTTTGATTTCATTTTTTGGAGTGGCATTAAGTGGAA
>NZ_RYYM01000019.1:9350-10842 GCF_004379075.1 Campylobacter sp. US25a | reverse complement strand
TTTGATACTCCTTTTTAAATTGTATTATTTCAAATATCTTATATAAATCAAATTTAGTTTTTATATATCATAAAAAACCTTTTTCATCATTCTCATCGATTAAATCAAGCATAGCATAACTAGCATCTGCACAATTAGCATAGTCTAAGAATTTAGTGATTAAGTCTAATTTAGCTTCTTGTGTTTTAATGTTTTTACTCATTTGTTATTCCAAAAATCTAAATCTCAAATTATCTTTCTAATTTTTTATCTAATATCTTCACAATACAGTCTTTTATGATATCTAAAATAGAATCCAGCACCCTCATCACCTCTTAAAAATATATTATAATTATAATACAAATATCGTTTAAATTCTTGATACTTAATGTTATTTTTATCATCAATATACCAAGCTTCTATTTCTTTTTCTTTTACTTTTCCTATTCCAAGTTTAATTTCGCGTGATTTAGTTTCTATTTCTTTCCAATTTGAAGGTTGAATTTCCAAATTCAATTTTTCATTATAAAAATATTTTATACCATTATTTTTAATTCTAATATTAGAATTATTCATCATAGCTTGAATAAATTGTTTTTTTAAATCCAAATAATCTTTATTAAACACTATCATTTTATTACTATTATCTTTACACAAGCTCTTAAACTCATAATACTGCGGATCCATATATTTATAAGAACATCCTCCTACTAAGAATAATAAAAGATATACAGGTAAAAGAAACAAAGTAAATTTTTTAAATATTGTTTTAAAATTTATAGTTTTTGTTTTATTTTTTAATTTATAAAAAATTTTAAAGATAAAACGAAAAGAATATATGAGAAGATATTATGATAGTGAAACTTTAAAATCTATTCTCGGACAAAAGACTAGTTTAGAATATAGCGATGATTTAGAATGTCTTTCTAAGAATACTATATATAAAATTATTTTATCTGAGAAACAATATAATTTTCCTTATGTAAATATTTTTGAAGATAAAATAGAAAATAATTTTACAGCTAGTTTTATAAAAAATGAAGATAGAAAAAAGCTAAAGAACATTTAAAAGCCATATTTTTAAATGCAAATCATTTGTTTGTTTATGATAAATTTATAAATAAAAATCAGAAGCAATTTATAAAATTTGCTGAAGAATGCTTTCCGAGAAAAAAATTAAACATTTTTTATCCTATTGAAAATATAATGAAATATCCCAAAAATTTATGTTCCAACTTGAAAAATATATATAAAGAATGGTTGGTTGTAGAGAATAAAGATGCTGAAATTAACGAAAAATATGATTATTTGCACGATAGATATATAATTGTAGATAAGAAAATTCAAATTATCTTAACTAGTGGCATTGATAATTTAATGAATATTGAAAAAGATTTTATATATATAATAAGAGAATTATAAAATAGTAATTAATGTATAATATTAATTACTAAAAATAACTATTATATATTAAAAATTAGTAATATATAATAGTATTTACTTTCAAACAACC
>NZ_RYYM01000019.1:0-9250 GCF_004379075.1 Campylobacter sp. US25a | reverse complement strand
GATTTTAAAAGAGGCAAGAACTTTAAATATTAATAATTAAAAATGTTACAATATCCTTGCAAAAAACAAAAAGACAAGGATACAAATGAGTAAAAAAACAAAAAGGTTCAAATAATCGCGCAAAAGCTAAACTTAAAGTAGCTAAAGCTCATCAAAAAATTACAAGAGCAAGAGATGATTATTTACATAAGATAAGCGATGAAATCACAAATTTATATGATTTTATAGCTGTTGAAAATCTAAATATTAAAGGACTAATTAAAAACAAACACTTATCTAAATCTATTGCTAATGCTAGTTGGGGTAGAGGATAGCTCTAGTAGGGTATTAAAAATGGTTATATACTAGTTATCTATTCGTTGAAGCAAGAAACCCACTTTACTTTAGCAGATGGGTGATTCACTCAAATAAAGACTTCTGTAAGATAAATTTATTACTTTTGGTGTTTAATCGATTCATTGGATCACCACGCTTAATATATCTTTTTACTCTATTATTACTTTGGTAGATAAAAAACAAATCATTTTCATTTTTATACTTGTTATAAAAAAATTCATCATCATAATTTGCAAATTCTATACCTTTGCCATAAACATTAATTCCAAATTCTATAAGCTTATCTTTTAATTTAGCAATCTCCTTTTTTTGTTTTGAAATGATAGAACTTTCTTTATAAAGTCTATAAGCTTTAATTTCACAAAACTCACTATAACTAAGGATTTTCTTATCAGGAAAACTTGTCAAAAATCTAATTAAATCCTGTGCAACTAAAGAATTTAAATCAATGAGTATTTTTGATAAGTCATCATCATATGAAAGAGTAGATTCTGTTTCAAGTCTTTTGATATATTCCCTACGAACTGTCAATACAAATACAGATACAATCACGCCATTTTCTTTTGTGATACGCTCTACAGAATCAAACATTAAAATCCCTTTATCTCTTTGTGTAATTGTTTTTTTATCTTTATCTTTATCTTCAATGTTTTGCGTAAAGGCTAAATCATATGCAAAACGAGAAATTTCTGTAAATTTTTGTTTTAACCAAGAATAATTACTAGGAGCTTTATTAAGATATTGTTTTAAAAATTTATAAGGCTCTAATCTTACTTCCATATCCCAAAAATTTTCTTGATATTTTTTAATAACACTTGTATCTACATTTTTCTTGATATATAAAAATAAAGCATCTAAAATACTTCTATGTGTTTGCGTTAGTAAAGAATTTTTAAGAGTAATAGCATATGATGAACCATTTGCACCAAGCATTCCAAATTCTATTTTATTGTCATTTTCTTTAAATGCTTTATAAAAATTAGAATCAGTAAGCTTTCGTGAGCTTAAATAAAAAACTCCTCTATTTTCATTCATTGTTACATAGCCTTCCGCTAAATCATTAACACTTACAGCAGAAATATCTTTTTTGTTGATAATTTCTAAGGTATGATTGTCAATATTTTCCACTTTTATATCTTTAACTAAAGGTTCATCAATGCTAGAGTTCTGTAATACTTTGATTGTTTTTTGAAACTCGCCAGCATTGATATTATTATTATCTTTTAGCACTTCAAGTAAGCGATAAGTTGTAGAGTTTTTATCTTCTCCTTTTTGAAATGAGAGTTTATAAACAAGTCTAGGGGCATTTATAATTACAGAGCTACCCATAAGACTTTCACCTTTTTTATCTAAGTGGTGAAGTAATAAAATGGCTTGATTATTTGATTTTGCTACATCTGTTAAAATATTAAAGAAATTTTGCACATCGTTTTGATTGTTTTGATCTTTAAAGCCTAATGTTGAGAAAAATGCACTAAAGGTATCAAGAACAATTAAATCGCAATCTGCTAACTCATTAAGTTCTTCTTTTAAGCAATTTATAGGTTCTTTATTGATTTTTGGAAGTTCATTCGAAAATTCAAGTTCCGCAGCATTAAAAGAATAAAAACTTTCAATATTTTTTATGCGTTCTAAAATTGCTTTATTTTTATCTTCTACACTCCAAAAAAAAGGTTTTAAGCCATCATTAACAGCATTAGCACATACCTTTAAAGCTAAAAAAGACTTGCCTACTTCACTATTGCCACTTAATACAGCTACAGAGCCCCTTTCCAGTTTAATTGTATCTTCGCAGATTATAGAAACATCTTCATCACTAAAAAGTCCGAGTGTAATAGTATCAATAGTATTTCTTTTTGGCATTTTTTAATCCTTTGCTACTTCTATGATCTCAAATAGTTGTTTTATGATTTTAGGGTGCAATATTTCTCCACTATGGTGAGGAATAACCATTCTATAAAGTCCTTTTTTATAGATTCTATGGCTGCCTTTTTGCCTATCAATCGAAAAATCATTTTGCAATAAAAGCTTTTCTGCTTCTTTTGCAGTCATTCTAGGCAATTCAGGCATTTGCTAAAACCATTGGAATAATTGAAGTTGTTTTATTTTCAATAATTCTTTTTTCTTCATTTGCAAGGCTTTCTAAATAAAGCTCCCCAGCTTCTTTTATATTAGCTAAAGTTTCTTCATAGGTATTTCCTTGCGAAACACAACCTTCAAGCTCTAGAATGCGTGCAAAATATCCATCCTGATCTTTTTCAATAATAATATTTAGTAACATTTAATTCCTTACTATTGACATAAATAGAACAAACAATTAATTTACACCCTAAAAATTGATATAAATAGAATAGTTTAGTGCAAATTAACAACTTTTTATAAAGTAATTATAGTAAAATTATTATATTTATGTCAATACTTATTATATCTATGTAAAAAATTATTTTTTTGAAAAATACTAATTTCATCTAAAATATAAAATTGACATAAATAGAATAGTTTATTATATTTATGTCAGCAAAATCAGCATACAATCACCCATAAGTTATTAAAAAATTGACATAAATAGAATAGTTTTTAACATAAATAGAATAGTTTTTGATATTTTTTCGGAACACCCATATGGAAAATAGGAGCTTTAAAAGACACATTTACATAAATAGAATAGTTACTAAATTCTTAAATTTGTTAAATTCTATAATATTAAAAAAGGTAAATCAAAAATTAAAATTTTTGAACTTTTGTATAAAATCATAAAAAATGATTTTGGTAACTCCAAAAAAGGGGTTTTAATAAAAAAATTTTTTATTATTTTATTATAATATCATAAGAATTAAAAAATGGAAAAAGAAAGTGAAAATTAAAAATATTCTTTTAAAGTGTTTAAAGCCTAATAAACTTAATACTTTAGAAAAATTGTATTTTGGTTCAATGTTTATGATGGTTTTAAGTTTTGCA
This sequence comes from Campylobacter sp. US25a, assembly GCF_004379075.1. Lineage (NCBI taxonomy): Bacteria > Pseudomonadati > Campylobacterota > Epsilonproteobacteria > Campylobacterales > Campylobacteraceae > Campylobacter > Campylobacter sp. US25a. The sequence goes on along the minus strand of NZ_RYYM01000019.1, from coordinate 5,956 downwards.
ATCTTTTTAATTCTTCTTTTAAATTTTTTTATGAGGATATTTTAGTTTTCTTTCGAGACTATTTTTTATTGCTTATAATTTTTTATTATAATATTGATAGGTTTATTTAATACTCTTAAGAGTGTAAGAAAATATAAAGAGATTTTAAAAAAGAAAAACTATGAATATTAAGCTTAATATTCCTTATTCTAATAAGGATAAATTAAAAAAATATAAGATTAAGTGGAATAATGATTATAAAATTTGGTATTTAGAAGATTATAGGAATTTAACTTACCTTATCGATTATTTAGAAAATAGAAATTTTACCATTTATGTTACTGAGAAGTTGTATATTGTTGAAGGTTTTATTACTTGTTGGAAATGTTCTAAGATGATTTCAGTTTATGCTTTTGGGGCTTTAAAATCTTCTTTTTTAGATTGTGAAAAAAAATATTGGAAATTTAATTCAAAATTTAAAATGATTTGGAATATTTTGTCTTATTCTCAAGAGCTAGAAAGTATTTTAAAAAAAAATAATATGAAAATTTCATATTCCAATACAACAAAAAGTTACTACCTTATGAATATATGTCAAAATTGTCAAGCAAAACAAGGAGAATTTTTTTTATTTAACGAAATAGATTCTATTTTTAGCCCAAATAGTGTAAATGAAGCTAAAAGGCTTAAAATTTATGAAATACCTTTGTTATTCGATATTGGGTTTGAGGGAGAATTTACAGAAATATTTTCAACTAATTGTTCAGATATTAATGCCTTGATTTGGTTTAATGCGGAACATAAAACTAATTTAACATATAATATTAATTACTAAAAATAACTATTATATATTAAAAATTAGTAATATATAATAGTATTTACTTTCAAACAACCTTATTATTTGTGACTATTTGTCTTATAGCATCAACAATTTGTTGTATGCTTTCGCCTAGAGTTTGAAAAAGATCATTCATTTATATTTTATCTAGCTTGTTCCATAAGTTCTTTTGTACTTACTTGTGGTTTGTAATTAAATGATTTAGAATAACTTGAAGCATTTGCACATTCTTTGATTTTAGATTCTAACTCTGTAGCATTTTTTGGATCTTCATAGTATTACATACTTTTTTGGCTCTGAAGAGCAAGCAGAAAAAACACAAGCAGTAACTATACTTAATAAACTTAGTTTAATTAAATTTTGCATAAAAGTTCTTTTTTCTATAATTTTATATATATTTATAGTAACTATAATATACTAATATTTATTAATATATAATAAAATTAATTTTAAATAATAATATTATTATATAATATTTCACAAAATAATTATAAGAAATAATTATTTTTTATTTTAATATGATGAATTATCTTGTTATATCTTTTTGAGATATTGTTTTTGTAGGATTTTCAAAGGTATTAAGTTTATTATGAAAATCAATGAAATTTAATTGTTTTTTGACTTCATGCTACCTACACATTTAGAAGATTATTTAGAATATAAAACAAAACTATCACTAAAAAATCAAAGAAACAAAAATAAATATTATTTATTTTTATTATTTATTAATAAATAATAATATATAATATTATACAAAAATATAAAAAAGGTTTTTTAATGATAATATCTGTTATAAATAAAAAAGGTGGTGTTGGAAAGACTCCTTTTGCTTTTTCAATTGCTAAAGATTTAGAATATTTTTTACAAAGCAATGATAATTCTATTATAGAAAAAATTTATCCTGAAAAAGCAAAAATTTTACCAACTCCAAAAAAAATAGATAATTGCGTTTATGATTTTGGTGGGTTTGTAGAAAAAGGAGTATTGGATATTATTAAAGAAAGCAATAAGATTATTGTTCCTTGCACGAGTAATTATAATTCTTTACTTAGAACATTAGAAACTTTAAACGAAATAGGTAATGATGGTAAAGTTTGTATTTTAGTTACAGACTATAGAGATGAGAAAGAAAAAAAGCAAATTTGTGAAACTCTTGAAAGCAATTTTACAGATTTAAATCTTTTTTTCTTTAAATTTTCAAAGATAATTGAAAATTCTATGAGTAGTGGAGCTTCTTTTACTGAACTTTATAATGAAAACAATCTTTCAAGATTAAGCTATACAAACTTTTTCAATGAATATCAAAGACTTTTAGATTTTATTAGAAAGGATAAATAATAATGGAAAAAAAACCATTTACAATAGCAGAAGCTTTAAACTCTGAAACAAGCTCTCAAAAAACATATAGTAAAGCTGATAAAAAATCAGCTGGAAGAAAAACCGTAGATCAAAAACTAAGAAGAGATAATTTAGTAGTTTGCAGACTTAATGAACAAGAAATGGAAATTTTGAAAAAATTAATGGTTTTAGATTTAGCAAGTGAATATGGCACTTATATAAGAAAATTGATTTTAAAAGAGGCAAGAACTTTAAATATTAATAATTAAAAATGTTACAATATCCTTGCAAAAAACAAAAAGACAAATTGAAGATGAAAAAGATTATGACTGTCGAAGTTTATTTGACTTAATCGAATTAGAATTTTCACAAGGAGAAGAAAATGAGTTGCTTATCTCTAAGTAAGTTCTTATTAATGTTTTTATGTTAGAATTACAGCATCATTAGCACATAGAGGGGTCTTTTTACATAATATTTTTAAAATGACGACTCATTTTGCCTTCAAGATTTAGCAAATAGGACTACATATTATGGATTTGTCCAATAAAGATACAGAATTTTCTATAATTCAACCAAAAAAGACTGCTGTTCTTGTAGATCTTTCTTTTTTATTGAAGGATACAATACACGCAAAAGCATTAAAACAATGGAAGCCGCAGAATTAGCCAAAAGATTAAAAGACTATGTGTGGGAAACTCTTAGAAGAAGTGAAGACTATTTATATAAAGTTTATATTTATGATTGCGAACCGTTAGATAAAAATGTTCCTATGCCTCCTATAGAAAAAACTGATAAATCTAAAAATTTAAGCAAAACTACAACTTATAAATTTAGAAGTGAATTATTAAAACATCTAAGAAAGCAACCGTATTTTGCTGTAAGATTAGGTGAAATTGATGTTAGCGAACTAAGCAATGAAGATTTTGTTATAGATATTAAACAAAAAGGTGTAGATATGAAAATAGGACTTGATATTGCAACTTTAGCAAATAAACACCAAGTGGAAAAAATCATTTTAATTACTTCGGATAGCGATTTTGTTCCTGCTGTAAAACACGCTAGAAAAGAAGGGCTTATTGTGCAATTAGATACTATGAGATTTCCAGAAACTCGAATCAAAAAAGGTTTATTAGAACATATTGATATTCTCTCATCCGTTTTTATTAATAAAAATAAAAATGGTAATTAATTATTGTTTTTTATTTTGCTAAATAGATAACTAAAAAATGAATATTGTTAAAAGAAAAAATGAATGAATTTTTCAAAAAAACTAAATAAAGTTTTACCAGATAAAGAAATTAGCAACGAAAAAACATATTCTCGATCAAGGTAAAGAATGAATAATCTAACAAATTTTAATGATCTGTTTTCTCAAATGAGATTATCTTCTTATAATGATGATATTGTAAAGCATTATGATAACCTTAAATTTGTAGGAAAAATCACTCCAAAAATTGCTACATTAGAAATTATTCTTAGAAATAAACTAGATAATAAATTATCAGAGAAAGATAGTAATTGGATAAAAAATTCTAATGATGAAAATATTAAAAAAGCTAAAGATGAAATTGAATATAGAGAAAAAAATAGAAATTTATCTCATCATCAATATCTTTCTCGTATGAGCTTAGGAGCTATTATTCATCTTATCAAAGAAAATAAATTACAAAACTCTATAATGGATTTAAAAAATATCAATTTTAGAAACTACAATCAACACAATAGAAATTTCTTTTTTGAAAATGGTATAAAATTACGCTTTAGAAATACGCATAAGGTTGATATTGTTCTTAGCTTATTACAAAATCTAAGAAATAGAAGTTATCATTGGGAAAATATTTTAAAAACTACAGAAAAAAATGGCAAACATTATCCAAGATTAACGACAAAAATAGAAAACACTCATATAGGATTAAATCCACAAAAAATAGATTTATTCTTAAGTGATTTAATTAAAACATTTAACGAAGAAATTTTGGAATATTGTTAATATAAAAAAAGTGGGCTACTAGGAAGCCCTTTGAATTTAATTGCAATTATAGCAATAATAATATTAAAGGAAACTAAAAGGATATACGATGCCACAAAAAAGAATTTATCTTTATGTTCCATTTAAAGACAAAGAAAAAGTAAAATCATTAGGGGCAATGTGGGATGATAAAGAAAAAAAATGGTTTGCTCCAAAAAGCTTAGATAAAAATATTTTCTCACAATGGTTTTATCCGCACCAAAATAAAGAATTTTCATTTGATGAAAATGAAGTTTTAACTACTTTTAAATCTGCTTTAGAAAATCAAGGTTTAATTATTGATGGTTCACCTATCATGGATGGCAAAATCCACAGAGTAAAAACAACAACAGATAAAGGTAGAGAAATGAGTGGAGCTTATAGTGGATTTTTAGATAAATACCCCGCTGGTTTTATTCAAAATTTTAAAACAGGTATTAAAGAAAATTGGAAAATGCCTTTAGAAAATGCAAAACAAAACATTGTAAGTTATCAAACTCCTAGTCAAAAAAGATTACATAATTCTACAAGCAATAATACGAAACAAGACATTTTAGAGCTTCAGCAAAAAACAGCATTAAAAATTGAAGAAGAATATAATCAAGCTAATTGGGCTCATTCAAATCATCCTTATTTAAAGAAAAAAGGTTTTAGTGAAAACTTTTATCTTAAGCAGGATAACAAAGGTTCTTTACTTATTCCCTTAAAAGATGAAAATGGCAAATTATGGTCTGTGCAAAGAATATTCCCAAATGGTGATAAAATTATTGGTGTAATTAAAACTAAAGAAGAAAAAGAGCAAGGCATTGAATATTCTGCAAAAAAATCTGGATGTTTTCACCTAATAGGTGCAAAAAACCTAGAATATTGCAAAGAATTTATCATAGCAGAAGGCTTTGCTACTGCTGCAACTATATACAAAGCACTCAATAAGCCTGTAATAATGGGTATAGATGCTGGAAACTTATCAAAAATCGTTGAAACCCTAAAAAACAAATTTCAAAACACTCCTATTACCTTAATAGCCGATAATGATAAAAAAAGAGAATTAAAAGGACTTTCTAATGTCGGGGTGGAAACTGCAAAAGAAATTCAACAAAAATTTTCAGATATTAAAGTTATTATTCCAAAAATCAGCAATCAAGAAGCAGAACAAGGAATAAGTGATTTCAATGACATTTTTTTAAATAAAGGGCTTGATGAAGTCAAAAAACAATTAAATTTCATTGATTTTCATAATAAACTTAAAGCTTTTAAATCTATGGAAAAAACACAACCTGAAAAAGAGATAACTAGACAATAATAGTTACTCTTTGTAATCATAATATATAATAATAATATATAAAAAATATTTTTTATATATTATTAGTTAATAATAGTATATTATAATTATTATAAATATACAAAAAAAGGATTAAAAATGAAAAATACAATCAAACTAGCTTTATTAAGTGTAGTTGCTGCTTGTGTTTTTTCTGCTTGCTCTTTAGAGCCAAAAAAGTATGTAATACTATGAAGATCCAAAAAATCCTACAGAGTTAGAATCTAAAATCAAAGAATGTGCAAATGCTTCAAGTTATTTTAAATCATTTAATTACAAACCACAAGTAAGCACAAAAGAACTTATGGAACAAGCTAGAGAAAATATAAAAATATAAATGAATGATCTTTTTCAAACTCTGGGTGAAAGCATAAAGCAAATCGACTTCCACCCACGCTTTCTTAGGACTTACCAAAGGCAAAAGTCCTGATGAGCTTGATAAAGCAGATGAAACATTAAGACAAGAATATCT
>NZ_RYYM01000018.1:0-10861 GCF_004379075.1 Campylobacter sp. US25a | reverse complement strand
GGACTAATTCATCATAATCCTTTTGGGCTTTTAAATAAATTTGTTCTTTATCTTTTATATTTGAGAGGGTAAGTTCAATGGCTTTGTTTTGTATAGTTTAAATCTTTAGTCATTTTAACACTAAATGCGTTATTCCTTGTGTTGTTTTAAAAGCAGGTGTGTTAAAATAGGCAAATAAAATTAATTGATATTTTTCATTCATATTATAAAGTATATTCCTATCATCTTGTGAAAGCATAGAAGTATTAAAGGCTATATCATTTCCTTGAAGATTTTCTAAAATCTTAATTTTAGATTGATTGCATTCTAATTCCTCTTCTTTTTTTATACAATATGCCCATTTAATTGTCTCATCGAAGAAAAATTTCTCCTCATTATTTAAGTAAGCTCTAACAAAAATAGTTTCATTGTAAGGGATTTTATCAGTAGTATTTTGCTGTTCTTTTTCTTTATAAGCTTGCAAACTTGTGATATATAAATTCTTTCTTGAATTTTTTATTTGTTTTTCATACCCATTTGCCTCAGTATCTAAATAAAGATTTTCTCCAAAATCTTGCATACTTACTTTATTTGTAAAAGTATAGCTTCCACCTTTCTTATCTGCAGAGCTTAAAGAGACTATTGCCACATTTCCAATTTTGTGCATTTGACTTGTGCTAAAGCCTTCTAAGGTTTTTGTAGCTATAATACATTTTGTAGCCCTTTTAAAAAAAGAAGAGTTTTCATCTAAAATTAAATCAATTTTAAAACTGCTCTTATAAATGCCTTCTTGATACTCTAACTTTAAACTTTCATAAATCCTTCTGTTCTCACAATTATGAAGAAATATTTTAGTGATGGTTTCATGATTATTTCCATTTTTATCTAAAATCTTAAGATTATTAAGTGTTAATTCAAAATTTCCCCCTCTATGTGATAAAATCTCTTCGCTACTATACCTTTCTAGTTTTAAATAGATTTTTAGCATCTTTGAAGCTTTATCTTGTAAAATTTTAAATTGATTTTCTTTAGCAAAACTGTATAATTCTATAGCATTTTCTTCATTACCAGCAAGAGCAACTTTTAAAATTCCATCGTTTTTATTAATAAAATATGATATATTGTTTTTTACTGCTTTAAAGTATATTTCATCTTCTTTTTTTAAAATAAGTTCTTCTTGGGTGCTACAAGAAAAAGCTTGTGGATTAATTGCTTGTTGTTCTTCTTGTGTTGGATCATATTTTAAATACATTAGCTCACATTGATCTTCTATCAATTTAGAACAATCTATTTTTGCTTTTGCTCCTATAAGTAAAGTAATAAAAGTATTTTTAGGTTGTTTTATTTGTATAATAGATGGAGTGGGATTTGGATAGAGTATAAGAATATTATGAGGTGTATTTGCTTCTAGTTTTTCAAACTTTTGTCTTAAAGTTTTATTAAGCAAGGTAACATTATCCAATTTATTAGCACCTAAATTCTCACAATAATTAGCAATACAATAAATATTATCTAAGCTAAAATTTTTTTGAGTGAGGGTGTTTAGGTAATCTAAATGAGGCTTAAGGGTTGCAACAATATCATTTATGGGCTTTTTGGTAAGTTGTGAAATTGGTTTAAGTTTTTGAATTTTTTTTAAATCGATAATATAATCTTGATAAGGTATAAAATCTAAATCGTTTTCATACCAAAGTGCTAAATTATATAGTGTATCTTGTTTATGAACTTGTTTGGAGCTTGTTCTATTTGTATTGATTTTATGTATTCTATATTTAATTATTTCCCTTTTGATATTTAAGTAAGAAAACACATCAAAAATAAGACTTATTTTATTAATATTTGGATTAGATAGATAAATATCGGCTTCATCGCAAGCCCTAATAAGAAATGGAATAAAGTTTTTTGGGTTAGTTTTGTATCGTATTAAAAACCACAATAGGAATCTCGAATTTTTGATAATAGAATCTCGAATATTATCTTTGATATTATTAAATCTGCCATGATAATGTAAAGAAACCAAGGAAGCTTTTTCTTGACTATATTCCAACAAGTTATCGCCAATATATTGTGATATATACTTTTTATATGAATCAAAGGTTCTTTCCAAAATTTCTTGGGCTTGTTCTTGCGTAAGCGAAAAATTAAACACTTTATTTTGTAAATAACCTTTTACTATCTTTGGGTCTGTAAAACCTGCCTTATTGGCTCTATATTTCTCTATAATTTCATAAAAAGTTAATTCTTCATCTCCTATTTTAAGTTTTTTAGAATCATCTGGTAAATACCCTTCTAAAAGTAACTTTGGATTATTTCCTGTCTTTAAATCAAGTCCATATCCAATAGTTACATTGCCTGCAATATGTATAGCATTTTCTTGTTTATAATTTGAATTTTCAAAAGCAATAAGAAGCTTTGCACATTCTTTTTTATAATCATTTTCATTTAATTTTTTAACATCATAAAGCATTATTGCATTTCCTTTTTATAGATATCTCCCCACTCAAATATCGTTTGGTTGCCACACATTGTGCTACAAAAATAATCGGGTGAATTAAATACTTTCTCATCTCTTATAAATACAATACCCTGTTGATTTTTCCTAATATAAATTTTACAATTTGCAAAATCCTTATCATCATTTAAAGCTATAGCTTCTTGTTGAGATTTTATCTGTAATTTCAAAGTTATATCGCATTCGTGCATATCATTAAATTCACTTTTATTTAGGATAGCCTCATATCTAGCTTCACAAATATTAAACTTATCACACTTTTTTATTGTAAAGCTCCCCATATAAAGATTTTCTTGTAATGTATAAGTCCCAAGCCACACATTGCCCGTGTGTGCTGTGTAATTTTGCAATTCTCCAACTCTATTTTGCAAAAGCTCTTTTACACATTCTTTAGATTTGCATTGATTTAGGGTTTGAAGCCATAATCGTTGCGATGTTAAAAGCTTATTTTGCTCATTTTTGTTTAGATTCTGTCTTAGTTCTTTATATGTCTTTGCCATATATCTATCAAGTTTTTGTAACTCCCCACTTTCATCATTACAAATCATCTTTTCAACCTTACTTTTTGCTTTAGCACAATCAAAACTAGGTTTGGCTTCTTTTGGGGATTGTGCATTAGCACCAATGCTTAACATTAAACACAATCCTAAAACTATTAAAATCTTTTGCATAAGAACTCCTTTAATTTACTCTGTATTTTTTGTCGTTTCAAACATCAATTATTTCCTTTTTAAAAAGTGCATTTTAATTCTCTTTTATTACCTTCTAAAAGATAAATGCGTGTTTCTGGATAAGTAGAATTCTCATCAAAATTAAATCTACCATTCCAAAGAGTAATATAATTTTTGCCTTGAAATTCCATAACTCCATAAGTTAAATAGCTTAGTATAGGAATTTCAGAGTTAAATTCTGCTTGTTCTGGTATTCCTGAAATTTTATTGCTTGGCAGGGCATATGTATCAAATGCTATGCTAGGCACTTCATTAACCATTACAGTTTGATAACTAGTTTTTTCTCCATGAAAATGCAGATCATCTCCATAGATTTTACCACTTGCTTTTGCATCTAGCTTACCATTTTTATATATCCAAAGTGCACTAAAATATTCCCCATCTGAAAGTATCACATTATCTAACACCCCATCATTATTAATATCAATTTTTCTTTTATAGACTCTAGGAGGACTGATAAAAAGACTTTTTTCTTTGATAGCTTTTGCCATTTCTTTTTTTATAATCTCTCTATTTTCTGTGCAATAATTATCAAAATTGCCATATTTATCATTTGCTCCAAAAGCACAATAACCTATACTAAAGGGAGGATTGACAGATGGAGGAACTTCTTGCCATTTACTGTCACCAAATTTATTTTTTCTTGCATATTCACATAGTTCTTTATTGTTAGAATCTAGCACTTCTCCTAGAAGTTTAAGTAATTGTGTAATGCGCTCTTCATAAGAATCTTTTATAAAATCAACTTCATTTAAATTTTTAATAAATGCTCTTTGTGAATCTAAAAGATCTTTTAGCCTTTGCTCCTTATCAGCAAAATTAGAAATCTTTAATTCTTTTCTTAATTGTGTATAGACTTCACCCATATAGCGATCTAAATTCTGTAACTCCCCATCTTCATCATTGCATATTATCTTTTCAACTTCTGTGCTAGCTTTAGCACAATCAAAGCTAGGTTTAGCTTCTTCTGGAGATTGAGCATTAGCACTAATGGCTAACATTAAACACAATCCTAAAACTATTAAAAACTTTTGCATAAGAACACCTCCTTTAAATAGAAATTAATTTTATTTATTTGTAAGCTTTTAAATTCCTCATAGTTATCTTAATTGGCATTTAGTTTCCTAATAATTTATTAAGTTTTTTATCTTCTGTAAAAGCTTGATAGAGCTTCTCATAAAGTATTTTATATACTTTTACTGCCTCATCAAATTCGCCTGAATTTGCTTCATTAATCCGAGATTGTAGAATAAAATAGTTCCATTGTGCAATATTATAAGCCATAAAATCTATAACAATGCCTTTAGTAGTGTTTTCAAAAAAATTATTAAATAAATTGTAGTTAGATAAAAAATTTATTTCATCATATTTTTCTAACGGGCAAGCAGCACCATTAAATTTTTCTACTCTTTGGTTAAAATTCCATTTTTTTCTATTAGCTTCGCTATCTATCATTCTAAAAGCTAAAGTAGCAATCGCTTCTAAATAAATTTGTTTTATGCAATAATTAGATCGAAAGTCTTCTTGTTTTCCTGTCCCAAATGGTACAATAAAATAGCACTGAAATACATTTCTATCGCTCATAACAGAGTGATTAAAATATTTCAGCTCTTCTCTTTCATTTTGCCCCTCTTTTGTGTTTTTTGGGATACTCTTTAGTATTGAAAAATAGAGTTTAGAATATAATCTATCAAGTTTTTGTAACTCCCCACCTTCATCATTGCAAATCATCTTTTCTACTTTTGTAGTTGCTTTGCTACAATCAAAGCTAGGTTTAGCTTCTTTTGGAGATTGAGCATTAGCACTAATGGCTAACATTAAACACAATCCTAAAACTATTAAAAACTTTTGCATCAGAACACCTCCTTTAAATAGAAATTAATTTTATTTATTTGTAAGCTTTTAAATTCCTCATAGCTTAAATTTGTTGTCTTAATTGGCATTTAGTTTCCTAATAATTTATTAAGTTTTTTATCTTCTGTAAAAGCTTGGTACAAATCATTATAGTACTCTTTGTATTCATCCACTATCATATCAAAATGATATATACCTATTTCATTTCTTAGAGAATATGTGATAAAATAGTTCCATTGTGCAATATTATAAGCCATAAAATCCACAACAACGCTTTGAGTAGTGTTTTCAAAAAATTTACTAAATAGATTATAATTAGATAAAAAATTCATATTTATCCCATCATAAGTTCCATTTTTATTGATAATAGGAATATTAATAAAATCTTCCATTTTTTGATTAAAATTCCATTTTTTTCTATTAGCTTCACTATCTATCATTCTAAAAGCTAAAGTAGCAATCGCTTCTAAATAAATTTGCTTTATGCAATCATTAGAATGTAGCTGAAAGTCTTCTTGTTCTTCGACTGCAAAATAACATTGGAATGTATCTCTATTCTTCATGACAGCTATATTAAAATACTTTAGTTTTTCTCTTGCATTTTGCCCCTCTTTTGTGTTTTTTGGGATACTCTTTAGTATTGAAAAATAAAGTTTAGAATATAATCTATCAAGTTTTTGTAACTCCCCACCTTCATCATTGCAAATCATCTTTTCTACTTTTGTAGTTGCTTTGCTACAATCAAAACTAGGTTTGGCTTCTTTTGGGGATTGTGCATTAGCACTAATGCTTAACATTAAACACAATCCTAAAACTATTAAAAACTTTTGCATAAGAACTCCTCCTTTAAATAGAAATTAATTTTATTTATTTGTAAGCTTTTAAATTCCTCATAGTTGTCTTAATTGGCATTTAGTTTCCTAATAATTTATTAAGTTTTTTATCTTTTGTAAAAGCTTGATAGAGCTTCTCATAGTATATTTTATATTTTTCTACCGCTTCATCAAATAAATCTGCATTTGCTTCATTAATCCGAACATCTACAAGAAAATAATTCCACTGCATAATATTGTAAGCCATAAAATCTATAACAATACTTTGAGTAGTGTTTTCAAAAAAATTGTTAAATAGATTATAATCGGGTAAAAACTCTATGTTCATATCATAGGCTCCATTAGAGTTTTCAATTGGGACAACAAAATCTTTCATTCTTTCATTAAAGCCCCATTTTTCTCTATTAGCTTCACTATCTATCATTTTAAAAGCTAAAGTAGCAATCGCTTCTAAATAAATTTGTTTTATGCAATAATTAGACTGACGGTCTTCTTGTTTTTTTGTCTCAAATGGTGCAACAAAATAGCATTGAAATATATTTCTATTACTCATAACAGAGTGATTAAAATATTTCAGTTTTTCTCTTGTTTTTTGCCCCTCTTTTGTGTTTTTTGGGATACTCTTTAGTATTGAAAAATAGAGTTTAGAATATAATCTATCAAGTTTTTGTAACTCCCCACCTTCATCATTGCAAATCATCTTTTCTACTTTTGTAGTTGCTTTGCTACAATCAAAGCTAGGTTTAGCTTCTTTTGGGGATTGTGCATTAGCACTAATGGCTAACATTAAACACAATCCTAAAACTATTAAAAACTTTTGCATAAGAACTCCTTTAATTTACTCTGTATTTTTTGTCGTTTCAAACATCAATTATTTCCTTTTGTATAAGTGCATTTTAATTCTCTTTTATTACCTTCTAAAAGATAAATGCGTGTTTCTGGATAAGTAGAATTCTCATCAAAATTAAATCTACCATTCCAAAGAGTAATATAATTTTTGCCTTGAAATTCCATAACTCCATAAGTTAAATAGCTTAGTATAGGAATTTCAGAGTTAAATTCTGCTTGTTCTGGTATTCCTGAAATTTTATTGCTTGGCAGGGCATATTTTTCAAATGCCCTGCAAGGCGTCTCATTTACTATGCAAACTTCTTCTTCAGTTTTTGCTCCACTAAAATGCAGATCATCTCCATAGATTTTACCACTTGCTTTTGCATCTAGCTTACCATTTTTATATATCCAAAGTGCACTAAAATATTCCCCTCGTGAAAGAATTACATTATCTAACACCCCATCATTATTAATATCAATTTTTCTTTTATAGACTCTAGGAAAACTGATATAAGGATCTTTTTCTTTGATAGCTTTTGCCATTTCTTTTTTTATAATCTCTCTTTTTTCTGTGCAATAATGATAAAAAATGCCATATTGATTATTTGCTCCAAAAGCACAATAACCTATACTAAAGGGAGGATTGACAGATGGAGGAACTTCTTGCCATTTACTGTCATCACTCTCATATCTTCTTGCATATTCACATAATTCTTTATTGTTAGAATCTAGCACTTCTCCTAGAAGTTTAAGTAATTGTGTAATGCGCTCTTCATAAGCATCTTTTATAAAATCAACTTTATTTAAATTTTTAATAAATGCTCTTTGTGAATCTAAAAGATCTTTTAGCCTTTGCTCCTTATCAGCAAAATTAGAAATCTTTAATTCTTTTCTTAATTGTGTATAGACTTCACCCATATAGCGATCTAAATTCTGTAACTCCCCACTTTCATCATTACAAATCATCTTTTCAACCTTACTTTTTGCTTTAGCACAATCAAAACTAGGTTTGGCTTCTTTTGGGGATTGTGCATTAGCACTAATGGCTAACATTAAACACAATCCTAAAACTATTAAAAACTTTTGCATAAGAACTCCTTTAATTTACTCTGTATTTTTTGTCGTTTCAAACATAATAACTACTCCTCAATGAAAATTCGTTTGGAGCTAGTTAAATGTGATTGCATAAAAAATTTTCTTAAAAATATACCAAAGGTAAAGAAATACCACAGATATACATTGTTAATAACTCCCATTCACAAGTAATACAGATAATCAAAAATAATAAATAATATGAAAAAAGCCAAGCAATCCAAAAACTTTTTGAACATACAAACCCACAAAAGCTTTGAAATCTTATCAAAAATACTATACATACACAAGATATACCACCAAGAATCAATACAGGCAATGTAAAGACATATGCTAAAAACCCAAATCCATCAGTCATTATCTCGCCTCACTTTTTACTATAATCCTCAATAGATTCTTTGTATCCAAATTATTTGGAATCTTAATATTTTTAAATATTGGGCTTGTAATTATAAAATCACAACCAAGATTGAAATGTTTCTGTGTTTGTTGGTAGTCGTGGTTTTGATATATAAGTTTTTGTATTATGGTTTGTCCTTGCCTATCATAGATAAGATTCTATATAGAATCTTAGTAAAAAATGACTTATGATTTTTATAGAGGATATAGCTAAGGAGTAGTGCAATTATACTGGGAAAAACCACAACAAGAACATAAAAAGTTATAGTGCGAATCGCCTCATTTCTCTCATCGATTTTAAGATAATATCTATCACACCATGAGCTGATATAATATCCAATAGCATACATCATTACAAAAGAAAGGATAAGTAGTCCAATCCCAATAAAAAATGAAACGATATATCTGCCTAGTCTTTTTGTAAATGAAATCTTTTGCATATCAAAATAAGTATAGATAATAGCATAGAGTATAAAGGTAAGATGTATAATTTGCAAGATAATGGGGATTAAAAACATTTGAAAAATTTCAAAAAGGCTGATAATAGTTGTATCGACAAATATTACCCACATAGCTAAGTATAACAACGCTGAAGCTCCAATATGCAGAGTAAGATTCACATATTGAGGCTTATATTTATACAATAAAAGCGTCAGACAATAAAGGGGTAGAAAATAGTATGCAATAAGACTAAGCCCATATATAAAAGGCTCATAATCACCACCAGCAAAAAACATCTTACTTCCTCACTATAAAAGCAGTATCTTGCATTTGCGTATGACTAAAATCCATATCCAAAAATGTAGAGCTATATAAAAAGAAATCTAAGCCTAGATTAAAATACTGCTTTGTTTTTAGAAAGTCTGAATTATATAAGGGAAATAAGAATGATTTTGGTGAGGTATATTTAAAATGAAATTTTGTATTTCGGTATTGCATTATCGAATTATATAAATCAAATCCTACCTTCTCATAATCCCATGCCCCAATAAGCTGATCGCTACCATTATTATTAAAATTCACAGTATTAATGATAAAAGCACGCACCTTTTTGCACGCAGCATATAAAGAATGGTAATTATAGAATCTTGTAACTCTAGTGATTTGTATAAGGCTTGGTATATATAAGATATTAAAAGTCCCTGCAATAGAGTATAGAGCAAAATTCTGCTTGTATTTTGGGTTAGAGTGGAATTTATCTAAAACTTCTTTTTCATGTTGTATGGAGTTTTGCAATGGAAATGCATCAAATTTACTTAAGCCTAAATGCGGTAAAAACACATCATTTTTTATATCAAACCTTTGAAAATATAAACTATTATCGATAATATCTGATGGTTTTTGTAAGTCTTTTATAGCTCTATGAGTTTCTGCTAGAGTGCAATCAATGGTAATTTGTGGATAATCATTTATTCTTATAAGATAAGAGGCATTATAATTGGGTATTTCTTTATAAGCAAAGACTAATAGTGCTTTTTGCTCTTGTGTGTCTTTAGGGTTTGGTAGTTGCAAACTAAGAGATTTTCCACAATAAGCTTTGTTGTCTAAATGTCTATGAATGATAGAAGAAGATAATAGGGCTTTATCTTCTTCTTTTTCAATATAAAAACAATCTTTTAAAATTTCTTCATCAAATAAAGAACTTTCCTTTTTGTCATTAGTTAATTGGTTTTTGTTTAACTTATCTAAGGTGTTTTTATCCTGAATAAAAACATAACCCCATTTAATTTGCTCTTCTTTGATTTTTGTATCCTCATAAATAGCTTCAAATTCTACTATATCACCAAAAGTATAGAAATTACGCGCTATTTTTTCATTATTTTCTAAGGTAAATTCTTTGGATTTTAGCCTAATAGAGTTTATAGGGCCTTTATCTGCCTTTCTTTCAAATTTTATTTCACACCAATGCCCATACTCATAACTTCTTAATAAAAATCTATGATTATAGATGGGTTTGTTTTTATAAACACTAGATTGATTTAAAATTAATTCAAAGCTTTGTGCTTCTTTACTAAAAATTTCACTAGCATTTAAATGAGCTTCCCTCATTCTATTGGTTGTAAAAATAGTCTTTTTATTGCCCTGTGCTATTTCATAAAGCTTAAATTCTTGATTATGCAGAAGAATATTATTAGAACTTAAAAGCCTAATATTTAAACTATTTTTTTGATTAAGTGCTTCCATTACTCTGCCCTAAGCTCTCCACCTCTAACCACAAGTCCTTTAGAGTCTATAGTTACTTCAACTCCACCTGCTTTAATGATAACACAATCTCCCTTAGTAACAATTTGAGTATCACCTACTTGGTGGAGGATTTGACTACCTGCTTTTACTTCACAATCTGTTTGAAAGTCAAAAGTTGAATTATCTGATTCTAAAGAATATTGTTCCTCTACCTTTGTCTGCATGGAATTGGACTTTAAGGATGTATTATCTTGTATGTGGGCGGATAAATTTTGATGAACATTAAGGAAAAATTCTTTTTCTATTGTTTGGGTTAAAGACTTTTCTATTAATAATTTATTTTCTCCCTTCACATTTCTTGTCTCATCTTTATGGATAATAGTATTTTGATTAGCACCTATTTCTATATCTTTGTTTTCTCCTACAAACTCATGAGAGTTTTTAGC